>JAJYLP010000100.1 GCA_021787615.1 Pseudomonadota bacterium | reverse complement strand
CGCCGACCTTCATCACCACTTCCTGGGATGACGATCGCGTCGTGCCGATGCACGAATTCAAGTTCACCGCCGCCATACAGCGCGCGCAGGCATGCGCCAACCCGATCCTGCTGCACACCACGGGCGCGACCAGCCACATTTACATGCCGCTCGACAAGCAGATCGCGCAACGCGCGGACGTATGGAGCTTTGAGGCCTACAATCTGGGCGTCAAGGCGGTGCCTGCGACCGCACGGGCCGCCGCAGGCAAGGCGCCGGCGACCTGATTGGCGAGCATCCGGTCCTGCGTGCTTGCGCGGGCGGCGTATAACGGCCGCGCAAGGCCCAGCAAGGCTGGCGTGGCCGCTGCGGAGTTTGGACAATAACGACGGTATCTCTTATTCTGCCGCGAGCGGCATGATCCAACCTAACCGACCAGTTTGAGGTGCACCACATGGCAGGTCCAGCCAAACTCAGGCGCGATGCGGGAGTCATCGGTCTTCTCTACGCCAGTCTCGGCAGCATCATCGGATCGGGCTGGCTGTTCGGCGCGCTGCATGCCGCGGTGCAGGCCGGACCGCGCAGCGTCCTGTCATGGGTGATCGGCGCGGTCGCGATCCTGTTCCTCGCATTCGTATTCGCCGAGCTCTCGACGATGTTTCCGAACTCCGGCGCGCTGGTGCACATGACGCATGTGAGCCACGGCGATCTGGTCGGAAAGATCTGGTCATGGATCCTATTCCTCGCCTTCGTATCGGTGCCGCCCGTGGAAGTGACCGCGGTACTGACTTACACGAACAATTATCTGCCGGGACTGATTCACTCGGGCACCGGTCTGATGACCAATCTCGGCATGGCGCTCGCGGCCGTGCTGCTCGCGGCGGTGGTGGCGCTGAACTTCCTGGCTGTCCGCTGGGTGATCGCCATCAACAGCGCCGCCACCTGGTGGAAACTCGTCATTCCGATCGCGACCATCGCTATCCTCATGGCGTACTCGTTCCACCCGCACAATATGGTGGCACACGTCCACAGTACGCCGGTGAGCGGGGTGTTCACGGCGGTCGCGACTGCGGGGATCGTGTTCAGCTTCCTCGGTTTTCAGCAGGCCATCGCGCTTGCCGGCGAGACGCGCAATCCGAACCGCTACGTGCCCATCGCTTTGATCAGCTCGGTTCTCATCGGCATGCTGATCTACGTCGGCCTGCAGGTGGCGTTCATCACGGCGCTCAGCCCCCAGGATATGGCCGGCGGATGGAACCATCTGCGCTTCACCGGAATGTTCGGACCTCTGGCGGCAATCGCGGTGACGGTCGGTGCGGTCTGGTGGGCGGTGCTGCTCTACGTGGATGCGATCATCTCGCCCCTCGGAACCGCCTTCATCTACATAACCGCCAGCCCGCGCATCATCATGGCGGCCGGCGAGATGGGCAACGCGCCGCAGCATGTCACTCGGCTCAGCCGCCAGGGGGTGCCCTGGGTCGGTCTGGTCGTGACCTACTTCGTCGGCGTTCTTTTCTTCTTCCCGTTCCCCTCCTGGCAGAAGCTGGTCTCGGCCGTATCGCTGATCACCGTGCTTTCTTACAGCATTGGTCCGGTCATCCTGCTGCGCTTGCGCAGGGCGCTGCCGGATGCGCCACGGCCTTTCCGGCTGCGCGCGGCGGGCGTACTCGCGCCGATCGCGTTCATCGCGTCCAACTGGATCATCTACTGGACCGGTTACGCCGTCGCTCAGTGGATGTTCAGCGCGGTGTTCGTGTATATCGTTGCGTACCTGTTGTGGTACTTCGTGGTGCGCCGTCGTCCGCTGCGCGAGCTCGGCTGGCAGCAGGCGTGGTGGACGGTTCCGTATCTGGGAGGCATGTGGCTGGTGAGTTATCTCGGCCCGAAAGGCGCGATGGGCGGCACGGGCACACTCGGTTTCTTCACCGGCATGTGGATCATCGCTGCGTTCAGTCTGGTCATGCTGTGGCTGGCGCTGCGCGCCGGGCAGAGCAGCGAAGCCGCTCAGCGCTGCGCGGATCTCGTCAAGACTCTCGGTTCGAGCGGGGTTGATTCGCGCGAACGGGCCGAGGAGCTGGAGGTCGCACCCTGACCGCGAGTCATTCGGTCATGCGTGGATACATCCGGGTGGCGACGGCGATCATCGCGATCCCCACGACCGCGAGCACGGAGAAATCGCGGGTCAGTCCGAAGACGCTTGAGCCGCCTGCGAGCATCACGGCGCGCAGCCCGTCGACCTCGTAGGTCAGCGGATTGAGCCGCGCCAGGATCTGCAGCCAGGTTGGCATGAGCGCGACCGGGTAGATGGCGTTGCTCGCGAAGAATATTGGCATCGTCAGCACCTGACCGATTCCCATGAAGCGCACGCGGGTGCGTACGATGCACGCAATGATCAGGGAAAACGTCAAGAACAGCGCGCAGCCGAGGGCGATGAGCAGGATTGCGGCCGCCACGTTGGCGGGCCGCAGGCTCAGGTGTGCGCCCATCGCCGCGGCGCAGAAATAGACGAAGACCGCCTGCGAGAGGGCGCGAGCGCCCGAGGAGAGCGCCTTGCCGCTGACCAACGCGCTGCGCGGCGCGGGACAGACCAGATAGCGGTGCAGCACGCCGAGGTCGCGCTCCCAGATCGCCGATATGCCGTAGAAGATGGCGACGAACAGCACGCTTTGGGCCGGAATGCCCGGCGCGAGGAAGTCCAGATACGGTATGGCCTGTGGCGCAAGGCCACGCACGCGGGCCATGACGTTGCCGAACAGCAGCGGCCACAGCACCGGCTGAATGGCGCGGCTCGCGAGTTCCCACGGCTCATGCCGGAGCTTGCGCAGCTCGGCATCGGCCACCGCCAGCAGTTGTGTCAGATAGCCGCCCATGGGCGATTGCACTGATTCCGGCTAGGCGTGCTCACGCGCGGCGCGGCGTGTGCGGCGCACGTCGCGATAGCTGCCGCCTTCCGCCTCGTTGCCCGTCATCTGTGCGAACACGTCGTCCAGCGTGGCGTGCTCGCCGATTTGCCCCTTCAGCGCGGCCGGCGTATCGGTGCGGAGAATCCGGCCATGATCGATCAGGGCGATCCGATCGCATAGTGCATCGGCGTCATCCATGTAATGAGTGGTCACGATGACCGCCGCGCCCAGGCGCGCGCGCAGATCGCGGATGTGCCGCCAGAGCGCATGCCGGCCGACCGGGTCGAGCCCCTCGGTCGGCTCGTCGGGAAAGACGATCGAGGGAGCGTGCAGCGTGCTCTGGGCGATCTCGAGCCGGCGGACCATGCCGCCGCAATACTGCCGCACCAGACGGTCGCGAACCTCGGTTAGACCCATCAACTCGAGCGCTGCGCGGATGCGCCCCTCGCGCTCGGCACCAGATGGAGCCGCGCCGAGAGCAGCAGATACTCATAGCCGGTGAGCTCGCCGTCGGCCGAGAGCAGCTGCGGGACATAACCGATGTGCCGGCGCACCTGTCCGGCCCGCGAGCGCAGATCGAAGCCGGCGACGGTTGCGCGGCCTCCCGAGGGCGGCAGCATCGTCGTCCGCATCTTGATCAGCGTGCTCTTGCCAGCCCCATTGGGGCCGATGAGGCCGAAGATCTCCGCCGACCGTACAGAAAGCGACGCGCTGTCCACGGCCGTCAGGGCTCCGAAGCGCCGAGTGAGCCCGAACGTCTCGATCGCCGGACCGCCGGACGCCGGGCAATCTGTGCCTCTGACGGTCACGAGCCGGCTCGTCGTTCATCGCTGCGGTGCTGAGCCGCGTATGCGGGTCGCTGCACTGCGACCAAGAGCAGTACGATGCCATTGTGAGAAGCCACACTTGCATGAGGCGCATGCCCGGCACCTTGACCTCGAGACTCAATCGGCGTGCAATCGGCTGGGAGATTGAACAGACGCGATGCGCGGTGGGAGGCAGACGAGGGCTGTCCGCACACGGCGCCGTGGTGCCACGGGGGGACCCGCTTGAACTCACCCATCGATGCCGCCGCAGCCGGACAGATCACACTTGGAGGGGATCTGACGGTCAACCGTCTCGGATTCGGCGCGATGCGCATTACCGGACCGGGCGTATGGGGTGAGCCGCCGGATATCTCCTCGGCCGTGCGCCTGTTGCGGCGCGCGGTGCATCTTGGGGTGAATTTCATCGACACGGCCGATGCCTACGGCCCGCAAGTCAGCGAGAACCTCCTGGCTCGCGCGTTGTATCCCTACCCCTCCGATCTGGTCATCGCCACGAAGGGCGGCTTGGTCAGGCCCGGGCCGGGGGAGTGGAACCGCGATGCGCGTCCCGCGCATCTGCGCGCGGCATGCGAGGCGAGTCTGAAGCGGCTGAGGCTAGAGCGCATCGACCTGTATCAGCTGCATGCGCCCGATCCTGCCGTTCCGCTGGAAGAGTCGATCGGCGAGCTCGTTCGCCTGCGCGCGGAAGGCAAGATCCGTCACATCGGGGTCTCGAACGTTACCGTGGCTGAGCTGCAGCGCTGCGAGCGTCTGACGCCGGTGGTGTCGGTGCAAAACCGCTACAACCTGGACGATCGGGAGGCGGAGAAAGTTCTCGCGCACTGCACGGCGCGCGGCATCGCATTCCTGCCGTGGGCGCCGATCGCATCGGGCCGGCATGCGACCCGCGCGGGCGCGACGCGTGCGCTGGCGCGAGTCGCCCAAAGAATCGGGATTTCAACCTCCCAGGCCGCCCTCGCCTGGCTGCTTCATCACGCGCCGGTGATGCTGCCGATTCCCGGGACCGCTTCCATGGCCCACCTGGAGGAGAACATCGCCGCCGCTTCCGTCGCCGTGACGGCGGAGAACCTGCGCGCGCTCAGCTGAGCGTTGCGGGCTGCGGCTCATCCGCAACGCCTTGAAACCCTGAGCGAAACCGCGAAGCGGCTGCCCGGTCACGGAGCGCGCGTGCGTCCCATACGTAGTTCATCTGATGTGCGGTCCCGATCCGCGTAGGAAAGTGCATTGGTGTCCTGCCCTGTGGGTCCCGGTGTGGTCACGCCCCCTGCGGGGTCGCCGGAGTGCATCGGGCCCATTCATTCGGGAGAGACTCATGTCACACGATTTTCTCAGGCGAGCCGTGCGCGGGGCTGTGGTTGCGCTGTGTCTGCTCGGGGGCATGAGTACGGCAGCGTTCGCGCAGATCCGCTTCGGCGTCGGCATAGCGCTGCCCGGCGTGCGCATCGGCGTCAATATCCCGGCCTACCCGGACCTCGTTCCCGTGCCCGGCTATCCGGTCTATTACGCGCCGCAGCTGGATGTTAACCTATTCTTCTATGATGGCTTGTACTGGCTCTTTACTGATGACGAGTGGTACTCGAGCTCCTGGTACAACGGTCCCTGGTATCTCGTTCCGCCCCAACAGGTGCCGGATTTCATCCTGCGAATTCCCGTGGGCTTCTATCGGCATCCGCCGCTTTTCTTCCGTTACTGGAACCGCAATGCTCCGCCGCGCTGGGGGGAGCACTGGGGCCCGCGCTGGCGGCGCAACCGGCCCGGATGGGACCGCTGGAACCGCCGCGCCGGACCGCCTCGCGCGCCCCTGCCGCGCTATCAACGAGACTTCCGTGGCGGGCGCTATCCCAATCCCAACGAGCAGCGAACGTTGCAGGATCGGTATTACCGTTTCCCGCAGCGCACTCCGCAAGGCCGCCCACCCCGAGAGCAGCAGCGTTACCAGCAACAACCGCAGCAGCGTTACCAGCAACAACCGCAGCAGCGTTACCGAGAACAGCAGCGCCGCAACCAGCCGCCGCCGCAGCAGCGCTACCAAGAACAGCAGCGCCGCAACCAGCCGCCGCCGCAGCAGCGCTACCAAGAACAGCAGCGCCGCAACCAGCCGCCGCCGCAGCGCAAGGAACAGCAGCAGCGGCGCGAGCATCGCCCGGGTGGGCCGCCGCCCGGCTGATCGCGGCGCGCTGACTCGATCGCGGGCCACTTGAGCCGGCCCGCCGACACCGCGGTATTGCGGCCCGCACCGTTCCGGCAGTTCACGCTGCTCGGGGCGGTGTTGACCGCTCTGGCTGCCGCGGGTGTGGCGGCGGCCCTTGGCGCGCCCGTGCTCAGCCGAATCGTGCTCGTCGTCCTGACGGGCACCGTGATTGCCGTCACTGCGTACAACACCGCGCGGGATCTGCGCAAGGGCGAAATTGGCGTCGATATCATCGCGCTGTTGGCGATGATCGGCGCCCTGGTGCTCGGTCAGTACCTCGCGGGCGCCATCATCGCGGTGATGCTCGCCAGTGGCATGGCGCTAGAGCAGTACGCTATCGCGCGCGCGCGGCGGGAGCTGAGCAGCCTGATCAGTCGCGCGCCGCGAATCGCACACCGCGGCAGCGCTGATCACTACGCGGACGTCGCCGTGCAGGACGTGCGCGTCGGCGATGTTCTGATGATCAAGCCCGGCGAGGTGGTGCCGGTCGATGGCATCGTCGGCGCGCAGGGCGCCGTCGTTGACGAGTCGTCACTCACGGGCGAGTCCCGGCCGGTCAAGCTCGAGACCGGCGCGCCGCTGCGCAGCGGCGGAGCCAACGCCGGGGGGCCGTTCGAGCTGCGCGTCACGGCCGCTGCTGCTGACAGCACCTATGCCGGCATCGTTCGCCTGGTCCAGGCCGCGGAGCAGTCCAAGGCGCCGTTTGCGCGCCTGGCGGACCGCTATGCACTGGCGTTCCTCGCCGCCACGCTCGTGCTCGCCGCCGTAGCCTGGGCGGCGGGGGGGCATGCCGAGCGGGCGCTCGCGGTTCTGGTGGTCGCCACGCCGTGCCCGCTGATTCTGGCTGTGCCGGCGGCGATCATGGCGGGGGTCTCCCGCGCGGCGCGCAGCGGCATCATCATGAAGGGCGGGGCGCCGCTTGAGACGCTGGCGAGGGTGAAGGTGGTGCTGCTCGACAAGACCGGGACCGTCACCGCCGCGCGGCCCACGGTCGTTGCGGTGGAGCCTCTCGGGGCGCTCAGCGCCGAAGATCTGCTGCGGCACGCGGGGGCGCTCGAGCAGCTCTCGGTTCATCCGTTCGCGCCCGCGGTTCTCGCTGAAGCGCGTGCCCGCCGCTTGCAGCTCGCATTTCCCGAGGGTGTCCACGAACAGATGGGCGCAGGCATCAGCGGTACCGTCGATGGTCGGCGTGTCGCGGTTGGCCAGCACGACTTCGTGGTGCCGGACACCGCGCGCACCGCGGCGGTCCGCTCGGTCGAGCTGCGGGCAGCCGCCGATGGGTCATCGTGCGTCTTCGTCGCCATCGACGGCGCGCTCGCCGGCGCGCTGCTGCTCCAGGACCACATTCGGCCGGAGGCCCCGCGCGTATTGCGCTCTCTGCGGCGCCAGGGCATACGGCGCATCCATCTGGTCACCGGCGATCATCCCGATGTCGCCGAACTCGTCGCCGATGCGCTCGGGATCGACCGGTTGTTCGCGGAGCGTGCCCCGGAGGAGAAGGTCGACGTCGTGCGTACGGCCCGCCGGGAAGGGATCACGGCGATGGTTGGGGACGGCATCAACGATGCGCCCGCGCTGGCGCTCGCTGACGTCGGTATCGCCATGGGGGGGCGGGGGGCAACCGCTGCCTCCGAAGCGGCGGACATCGTGCTCACTTCGGATCGGCTTGAAGGGGTCGCTCGCGCCATGCAGATCGCTCAGCGCACCCGTCGCATCGCATTGCAGAGCGTGTGGGTGGGCATGGGTCTGTCGGTCATCGCGATGGGATTTGCCGCGGCCGGGTTCATCCCGCCGATCAGCGGAGCCCTGTTGCAGGAAGGCATCGATGTGCTCGTCATCCTCAATGCGTTGCGCGCGCTGGCCGGCCGCGTCAGCGGCTTGGCGAGCAGCCCGGAGGCCAGGCGCCTCGCGCAGTCGCTGGATACGACCCACCGCTCGCTGCGCCCCAGGGTGAGTGAGCTCGCCGAGCTCGCCGTGCGCATCGATACCCTGCCGCCGGCCGAGGCCCGCGCCCGCCTCGAGCAGACCGCGCGCATGCTCGAGGAGGAGCTGCTGCCGCACGAGAACGAGGAGCAGCAGACCGCTTATCCCATCCTGGAGAACATGCTCGCCGGTGAAAATCCAACCGGGCCGCTGATCCACACCCACGGTGAGATCCGCCGTCTCAGCCGGCTGTTTGCGCGCCGGGTGGCGCAACTGCCGCCCGCGGGTCCTGCCGCGGAGGATCTGCGCGATATTCATCGGCTGCTCTACGGCCTGCACGCGATTCTCACCCTGCATTTCGCGCAGGAAGACGAGCTCTACAGCCTCTTGGCGGCCTGAGCGCGTCCGTCGCGGCCGCGACACTCAGCCACGCCGGTGGCGAGCGGGGCCGGCCCGGATACCCATACGCACAAATGCGTCTTACCGCAGGGTCTGGCCCGCCGTAGCGTTGAATTCGGGGCCGGAAATCCCATGGATATACCCACGACGTCAGACCACCGAGCGCCGGCGCCCCAGGCGCCGAGCACCAGTCCCGGTTCGCCAGCCCCAAGCGGGCGGTCGCGTGGCCGGCGTTGGCGGTTGCGTGTCGTGATCGGGCTCGTCCTTGTCGCGGCGGTGTCGCTTGGAATATGGGACTACCTCAAGCCCACCGCCCGCATCACCTACGTAACCGCCTCAGTGAGCCGGGGACGCGTTGCGCCGTACGTCACCGCGAGCGGCAGCGTCAACCCCGTCGTCACCATTCAGGTCGGAACCTACGTCTCCGGGGTGATTCAGGCGCTGTACTGCGACTACAACACCCGCGTCAAGGCCGGTCAGTTGTGCGCCCGCATCGATCCACGCCCCTACCAGGTGGTCGTCGATCAGGGCCGGGCCGCGCTGGCTGCCGCTCGCGCACAGCTTGTCAAGGATGAGGCGAGCTTCGCCTACGCGAGCGCGACCGCGCAGCGGCAGACGCGGCTCCTCGCGGACGGTCTTACGTCCCAGGATGCCGCCGATTCCGCTCGCAGCGCCTATGGGCAGGCCCGGGCGCAGGTCAATCTGGATCAGGCGACGATCAAGCAGCGCCAGGCCGACCTGCAGGCCGCCGAGGTCAATCTCGGCTATACCCGCATCACTTCACCGGTTGACGGCATCGTGGTGACACGCAATGTCACCCAGGGGCAGACTGTCGCCGCCAGCTTTCAGACGCCGACGCTGTTTCTCATCGCGACCAATCTGACGCAGATGCAGGTCGATACCAACGTCAGCGAGTCCGATATCGGTCAGGTCAAGACCGGAGACGCCGCGACCTTCACGGTCGAAGCCTTTCCGGCGCATGTCTTCCAGGGCCGGGTCACCCAAGTACGGCAGTCGCCGCAGACCGTTCAAAACGTCGTGACGTACGACGTCGTGGTGAGCGCGGACAATCCGCAACTGCTGCTCAAGCCCGGCATGACCGCCGATGTGCGTATCGTGACCACGGACATACCCGATGCACTGCGTGTTCCGGTCGAAGCGCTGCGCTTTTGGCCGCAATCCGTGCCCAAGCCCACCGAGAGGCGATCGGTCGCGCAAGAAGTTTGGGCGCTGCGCGACGGGCGCCCGGTCGCCGTCGCCGTGACGACCGGCGCCACCGATGACGTCTATGCACAGATCAAGTCCGGCGCACTGCGGGTCGGTGAGCCGGTGATCGTCGGCGAGCGATCGAGCGATGGCGCGCAGAGCGAGCCGGCGAGCGCCCCGCGGCGCCGATCCCCATTCCTGTAACGGACGGGATGGCACGTGCTCAACGGTCCGGTCATCGAGACTCGGGATCTGCGGCGGGTGTACCGCGCGGGCGACGTCGAGGTCGTGGCGCTCGCCGGGGTGAGCCTGACGATCGAGCGCGGCGAGCTGGTCGCGATCATGGGCGCATCCGGATCGGGGAAGTCGACCCTGATGGCCGTGCTCGGCTGTCTCGACCGCCCGAGCAGCGGAGCGTACCGGCTGGAGGGTGCCGAGGTCGCCGCGCTCGGGGAAACGGAGCTTGCTCGGGTGCGCAGCGAGCGCCTGGGCTTCGTGTTCCAGAGCTTCAATCTCTTGGCGAGGACCAGCGCGCTCGATAACGTGTCGCTGCCCCTTTACTACGATCCGCGCGGCGCGGCGAGCGCCGCGGAGCGCACGCGGCGCGCGCGCCAAGCCCTCCATCAGGTCGGGCTCGGCGGCCGGGAGCGCAATACCCCCGCGCAGCTCTCGGGCGGCGAGCAGCAGCGGGTGGCGATTGCCCGCGCGCTCATCAACTCCCCCGCCGTCGTGCTGGCGGATGAGCCGACCGGCAACCTCGATACGCGCAGCTCCCACGAGGTCATGGCGATTCTCGTCAGACTCAACCGTGAACGGCATGTGACCGTCATCGTGGTGACGCACGAGCCCGACATCGCGGCCTATACCGACCGGGTGATCACCATGCGCGATGGCCGGGTCGTCGCCGATGAGCGCCGCGTCCCGTTGGCAGCGCCGAGGCCGGCTCCCGTGCCGGAAACGCAGCCGCAACAGGCTCGGGGCCGCACGCTGCCGTTCGCGCGCATGATCGTCGGCAGCGCCATACAGGCGATCGGCCGCAACAAGATGCGCTCCGGTCTGACCACGCTCGGCGTGTTGATCGGTGTTGCCGCATTGATCGCCATGGTGGCGGTGGGGCAGGGTGCCAATCGGGCGGTGAGCGAGCTGATCCAGAACCTCGGCACCAACATGCTGGTCGTGCTGCCCGGCGCCAGGACCGCCGGGGGGGTGCGGGCCGGATTCGGCAGTGCCTCGACGCTCACGGTCACCGATGCGAATGCGCTGCGGCGCGACGATCCTGCGGTGGCCCGGGTCGGCTATATGATCCGCCAGAGCGCGCAGGTGCAATACCGCAACCAGAACTGGAGCACTGCGATCCTCGGCACCAGCGCCAACTACGCCGCCATCACCAACTGGCACATCGCTTCGGGGCGCGCCTTCACTGCCGCCGACGTGAACTCTGCGGCGCTGGTGGCGGACATCGGACAGACCGTCTATCGCGAACTGTTCCAGCCGTATGAAAACCCGGTCGGCGCCACGATCCTGATCAAGGGCGTGCCGGTCAAAGTAATCGGCCTGTATCAGTCGAAAGGCCAGTCGCCGATGGGCCAGGATCAGGACGATCTGGTGGTGATCCCCTTCACGACCGCCGAGCGGCGCGTGCTCGGTGTCGCGGCCCCGACTCAAACCGAAGCACCGAACGCCGGCACGACCTACCTGCCGCCGCCCAATCCCTTCGGCATGCAACCGCGCCTGACCGGCTACGTGAACGTGATCTACGTGCAGGCTGCCGCTGCCGATCTCGTGCAGCGGGCGATGCAGGAGGTGACCGCGACGCTGCGCCGCCGTCACAACATCCGCGCGGGCGACACGGACGATTTCAGTGTGCGCAATCTCAGCCAGATCGCCACCGCGGCCGAGGGCAGCAGCCACGTGATGGCGCTGCTTCTGGCCACGGTCGCCTCGATCTCGCTGCTGGTCGGCGGCATCGGCATCATGAACATTCTGCTTGTCTCGGTGACCGAGCGGACGCGCGAGATCGGTCTGCGCATGGCGCTCGGTGCCCGGCGCGCGCACGTCATGCTGCAGTTTCTCGCCGAGTCGGTCTTTCTCAGCGCCGCGGGCGGGACGGCCGGCATACTCGTCGGGGTTGGAGCCTCGGAGCTGGTTTCAGCACTCGCCGGTTGGCCGATCGCGCTGTCGCTCACGGCCGCGCTCGGCGGGTTCGTGTTCTCCGCAGTGGTGGGCGTGTTCTTCGGCTATTACCCGGCGCGCAAGGCCGCGGCGCTGAACCCGATCGAGGCGCTGCGCTACGAGTGAGGGACGCTCGAGGGCCTAGCGCCCCTGACCGAACGCCACGGAGAAGGTCAGCAGCCCGCCACCCGGCAGCGGCGAGAATGCGATGCGCTGGCCAGGGCTTCGATTGAAGCCCATGAAGGTGTTGGTGAAGAAATCGGCGCAGAAATTGCCGAGCGCCATGCCGAAAAGGGTGTCGGAGGGATAATGCCAGCCGCCCTCGATGCGCGCCCAGGCGGTGGCGAAAGTCAGCCCATGCAGGCCGACATCGAGCGCGTCGCGCACGCCGGGATTCATTGGAATCTGCTCGAGATTGAGCGTCGCGAGGCGGGTATACACGGCGGATGCCGTGGTGTGGTTCGACGGGAAGCTGTGATTGTTGGCGCGATTCGGCCGCTCGCGGTACGCGAGACGGCTGATCATCGAATTGGTCTCGATCGCCGTCGTGGCGGCGACCAGGTTGACCAGGTACCCCTTGGCTTTGTCCTCGAGCCAAGCCTTGCCGAAGTGACCGCTGGGCGCGAACAGCAGCGCGGCGATGTCGACGCCGACCG
>JAJYLP010000099.1 GCA_021787615.1 Pseudomonadota bacterium | reverse complement strand
TAGGTCGACCACCTGGTTCAGTTTTCTGTCGGCGCAGCCCTCAAAAGTGGCTCGATTTCCGGTCGGCAACAACACCCTCAAATCAACAACCCGCCTGCGCGATGTGCCACAGTACGCGTCCTAACTGATGGCAGGATGCCTCGCAATATACCTCTCGTGCAATCTGATCAGCAGGTAGTAGACCACCGGCGTGGCAATAAGCGACAGCAGCACGGAGAAGCAGAGCGCGCCGATAACGGCGATTCCGAGAGGTTGCAGCATCTGCGCTCCGGCGCCGGCACCATACGCGAGCGGCAGCATGCCGAGCGCCGCGGCGAGCGAGGTCATTAGAACGGGGCGCAGCCTACGATGGCCGGACTGCACCAGCGCCTCGACGAGATCCATGCCCTTGGCGCGAAGCTGGTGGCAGTAATCGAGCACCAGGACGCCATTTTTGGCGACGATGCCGACACCAATGATGGCACCGAGGTACGACACGATGTTCAGTGTGATACCGCTCACCCAGAGGCCCACCATCGCGCCGAAAAGCGCGAGCACCGCGCCGAAGACGATCGCAGTCGGCTCATAGAACGAGCGGAATTCAACCACTAGCACCATGAAGACCAGCAGAATTGCGGCGAACAGCACGACCATCAGGTTCTGGAAAGACTGCTGCTGAAGCCGATAGAGTCCCGCGAACTGCACGCTGCCGGGCGGCAGCCAGCTGTCCTTGGCCAGCGTGGCGCGCACCTCTCGCATCGCGGTGCCGAGGTCGATACCCTGCAATCGCGCCGAGACGATATCGTCCTGGCGCAGATTGTCGCGGTTCAGCTCGACCTCGTTGGGACGCTCCTGCACGGCGGCCACCTGCCCGAGCCGCACGATAGCGCCGGTCGGCGTGCGGATCGGCAGATTCGCCAGGGTCGCCAGGCGATCGACGCTGCGCGGATCAACCAATACCCGGACGTTTACGACCCGGTCGCCCTGCAGCACGTAGGAGGAGGTGCTGCCGAGCAGGGCGTTGTGGACGACATCGGCGATGTTTTGGGTCGTGAGGCCGAAGCGCTCCGCTTCGGCCCGGCGCACGCGCAGGTCGATGGTGGGGCCGCTCACCACCAGGCCATCGAAGGTATCGACGAGACCGGGAATCTTCTTGATCTGCGCTTCGACGCGTGGCGCGGTCTTCTCAAGCCACGCGAGATCTGGCGAGAACAGCCGGATCTCGACCGGATAGGGGGCGAGCTGTAAGTCGCCAACGAGGTCCGTGAGGAAGCCCTTGAAGTCCCAGCGGATCATCGGGAAGCGTTCGTCGAACTCGGCGCGAAGCTGGTCGAGGGCCTGATCGGTCGTATGCCTGCGGTTAGGCTTGAGCTTGATCAGGAAGCTGCCGACGTTGGGCTCGGACAGGAAGGGTCCGAGCTGGGTCCCGAGCTGGCGCGAATACGCTTGCACGTCCGGGTCAGCACGGATGATCCGCTCAGCCCCATCGAGCTCGCGCGAGGCCTCGGTGAGGCTCGTGCCGGGGAGCGCTGCGAAATCGATGTTGAACCCGCCCTCATCGAACTGCGGCAGAAATCCGGTTTGCAGCTGTCCATACACGTAGAACGCGCCGATCGCGATCGCTGCGCAGGCAAGCAGCGTCAGCCCGGCATGCCGCAGTGCCCAGCGGACAGCGCCCTCGTAGGCGCGCAGGATCGGCCGCAGGATGCGCCCCGCCTCCTCGCCGGCCTGGCCACGGCCGCGAATCAGCCATCCGGCCAGCGAAGGCGTCAGAGTCAGCGCCAGGAGCAGGGAGACCAGGAGCGAGACCACCATGGTCATGCCGAGCGCTCGGAAGAACACCCCGGCAAGTCCAGTTAGAAAGGTCAGCGGCAGGAACACCACCACTGGCGTCAAGGTCGAGCCGATGAGAGCCGTCAAGATCTCACCCATGGCCTCCTGGATGCCTGCGAGGCGCGGGCTGCCCGAGGCGATGCGGTGGTACATCGCCTCCACGACGATGATGGCATTGTCGATAATGAGCCCGATCGAGGCCGCGATGCCCCCCAGTGTCATCATGTTGAAACTCATGCCGGCGAGCTTCATGGCGACGAAGGTGATTAGCACTGAGATCGGAATGGTGACGAGCGCCGTCCAGACGCTACCCCAGCTCTTGAGGAAAAAATACAGGATGAGGGCGGATAGGATCAGTCCGAAGATGACGGCGTCCCACACGTTGCTGATGGACGCGCGCACGAACGATGACTGGTCGTAGAAAAAAGCGAGATGCATGTCCGGCGGCAGCTTGCGGTGCAGCAGCCCCAGGTCCTTCTGCACAGCTGCCGCGATGGCCGGAGTGCTGGCGTTCGTGTGGCTCTCAATGTCAAAGAGCACCGCGGGTCGACCCCGGGACGTGACGTTCGTATAGGTGGGCGCCGGTCCATGCACCACGCGGGCCACGTCGCGGACGCGTATCGGATGACCGTCGTGGACGGCGATCACCACGCTGCCGATCTGCTCGGCCGAATAGGCCCGCCCGTCCACAGTGGTGAGGTACAGCCGATAGTTCTGCGCCAGGAATCCCGCGGAGGCGATCATGTTGTTCCGCGCGAGCGCCACGGTCACGTCCTGCAGAGCAAGATGCGCGGCCTGGAGCCTGACCGGATCGACCACCACGTGATACTCCGGCACGCGACCGCCCACGATCTCCACCCTCGAAACCCCGGGGATCTGCAGGAAGAGCGGCTTGATGGTGTACGTGGCAGTGTTCCACAGGTCCGTGAGGCTGTGGTTGGACCCTGTCAGGCTGATACCAATGATCGGGTAGCTCAGCGAGAATCCGACGCGCTCGGCGCTCGTGACCGCTGTGGGTGGCAGCTGACTGCGAATTTCGGAAAGTCGCCCGAGGACATACAGATCCGCCCTGTGCATATCCGTGCCCCAGGCGAACTTCACATTGACGATCGCTGATCCCCTCGTCGTGGTCGAAAGTACCGAGGTGACCCCGGGAATGCTCTTCAGGGACTGTTCGACCGGCCGTGTGATCGTGGCCATCATCTCGTCGGCTGGCATGATGCCGTTGCCGATATTCACAACGATGCGCGGGAAGGCTGTTGCCGGGAATACTGAGGAGGGCGTATGCAAGGCCGCGAATACGCCCGCAAGACACAGGACAGCGGTAATGAAGGAGATGGCAATCGCGTGCCGGATCGCGAACCGACCGACCGGCGAGCTGGTGCTGGCGTCCTTGGGCGTGATCATCGCGGCACCGAAACAGTGGGTCGTGCCGCCACCGACGGTGCGGCCGCTGCGCCCGAGAACCGAATCGCGGTGCGTGCCGACAGCCCGTACGCGCCCACCGTCACGACCGGAGTGCCGGCATGGAGTCCTGGGCCTGTCACTTCCACCCAGTCGCCTTCACGCAAGCCGGCCTCGACGGGCACCCGGATCGCCTCATTGCCGCGAACGACCGAAAGGACGCTGCGGCCACCAAGCACGCCACCGATGACGCTCTCGCTCGGTGCCACCAGTGCATTGTGATACGTGGCGGTGACGATGCGCAGCCTCACGTACTGGCCTGGCCGCAGGCGACTGCGTGGTGGCAGGCTGGCCCAGGCCATCACGGTTCCGTCGCTCGCATCGACGGTCGGGCTCACATAGTTGAGCGTCGTCGGCAGAGGCGATGCGCCGAGGATCTGCAGCGGTTCCCCTGGCCTAAGGTCGGAAGCCTCCATTTCGGGGATGTTCGTGCGTACGACGAGCCGGTCGAGGTCGATGACCTCGGCGAGCACGGTGCGTGCATCCACGGCGGCGCCAGGTTTGACATTGACGCTGACCACCGTCCCGCTGAGCGGTGCCGTGACACGCAAGAGCGCCAACTGCGCCTCGGCGCGCTGCAGGGCTTTGAGGGAGGCGTTGTGCTCGGCGTAGAGCCGCTTCAGCCGTGCCACCTCCTGTGCCGCGTAAGTTTCGGTTATCGAGGCGGAATTCAATTCCATCAACAACTGGCCACGCTTGACACGCTGGCCGGCAGCGATGGCAACCGACGTAACGACACCTGTCACGGGCGCCGCGATATCAGCTGCGGCAGCGGGCCGCTGCGGTGTCGCAGGAGCGGACGTCACGGCACCATAGCCGGTAACGTATCGGTGAAGGGTCAGGCGTTTCAACTCGCCGACTTGGACGCTGATCATGGAACCAGTAGGCGTAGCGGCCTGTCTGGAGACCGCAAGTGCGACCAAGTGGGATCTGAGTGCGTATGCGCCAACCGCGGCGCCCAAGGCGACGATGCCGCCGGCAATTAGGATGCGGGATTTCATTGTCGGGTCAAGGTGGTTTCGTGCTCTGCGGATCGCACCGCGGAAGGAGACAGGGTGAGCGGACTTTGCACGGCCTCTTCCAAGGCACCGAGCGCCCGCTGCGCCAACAGGTCGGCCGCGAGCCGGCTTTGAGCCGCGGAGTAGAAGGCAACCTTGGCGTTGGCGAGGTCGAGCGGCTGCATCTCTCCGGCCCGCACCTGCTCGCGGATGGCATCGAGCTGGCGGCTCAGGTTGGTGAGCAGCAAGTTGGCGGTCTGCACCTGTGCGAGCGCCGAGCGATACGCTGCGAGCGCGCCGTCAATCTGCCCGATGGCCGCCGACTGCACGGCGAGGAACAGAGCGGCGGCCGCCCGCCGCTGCGCGCGCGCCTGGGCGATGGGGCCCTGGTTCTGGTTGAGCACGGGCAGCGTCAAGGTAAGTCCGAGCTGCCACTCGCTGTCGCCGGCGAGCTGTGCATTCCAGGCGTAGCCCGGACCGAGACTGATGTTCGGCCACTGGCGGGCGATCTCGAGCTTGAGCGCAGACTGGCTGGCCGCGTACTGTTCGAGGGCAGCACGCACATCCGAGCGACCCAGCAGCGCCTCACGGCGCACCTCGGGCCGGGTGAGGGCCTGCGGGAATGCCTTGAAGGCGGCGAACGAGAACCGCACGTGGCGCAGTGTCCGAGGCGGCACCCCGAGTACGGTCGCGAGCGCGATGCGTGCTTTCTGGATCCGTCCCGCCTGCGCTTGCCGGGCCAGCGTCGTATTGTTGAGCGCGATGCGCGTCCGGGTCATCTCGTAACTCGATGCGGCACCGGCTCTGAACTGCCCCTCGATCAAAGTCAGGACGGTCCGTTGCGCCGCTTCCTGGCGGGCCAGCAGCCGCTTTCTCTCCCGTGCCGCGTAAAGTTCGCGCAATGCCGCCCGCACGCGGCTGCGCACGCCCCAGACGGTGCCGACGAGATCCCAGCGGGCTGCTGCTGCCAGGTGGTACGCCTCGGCCATGCGGTCACCGCGCCGACCGGCGGTCTCGATCGGCCAGTCCATGGCGATGGGCACGAGCCAGGGACTCGGCGCGCCCGGGATGCCGGAGTCGTACGCGGGACTGAGCGATATGGATGGGTTCGGCCGTTCGGCAGCGGTAATGCGTGCGGCCTGGGCCGCCAGAAGCTCCGCTCGCACGTAGGCGAGGGACGGCTGGTAGTAGAACGCGGCCAGAGTGAGCGCCTTGAGGTTCCAGCGCTGCCCGGGCGCCGGGGGCGCAACGTGATTGGCCGCGAGGAATGCATCGAGACCCGGACGGACCAGGGAGCGGTCCTCGTAGGCGGCTAGCGACCGGGCAGGCGAGATTGGTCGGCTCTGGAAATGGGCGCAACCGGAGAGCGCCAGGGCGAGGACCCACAAGTGACTCGCCCGGACCCGTGCTGCCACTGACCTGCAGTTTGTTCCTGTCATGATTCAGCGAATACGCACGCGCACCGCCCTTCCCTCTCCCTCGATGGATTCGTCAGCGTGCTACCGAGGGGCGCAGAAACGGCGTGCGTTGCGTCATGACAGTGAGACAACATACGTGAGACGTCCCATGATCGAACAAGACATCCGAGACCTCGATGAGCGTGGCCCAGACCGCCGACTCGACCGGCTCGAGGCCGATATCTGAACCCGTCTGGTAGCACACGAGCAGGCGCCGACGCAGCGGCCAGGATCGGCGGCAACAGCCGGTCGACGCAGCGCATAGTGCGCCGGATGAGGGATACCATAGATAATTCTCCACCGCAGACGATGATCCGAATTGTCCGCGCGCAGGCGCGAACCCGGCCACGCCGCCGTCAGGCGGCGATCAGATCAACGACGGTGGAGCCTGGGTCCAGCGGGGAGTGAAATGCCGCCGCGACCACCGCAGAACGGGAGAAGCGAGAACATGCGGTGCGCCAAGGGCGACGAATACCGCGAAAACTGCCGGGGCTGGTGTCAATGCACCGATCTGCCACGGGACAGCGCCCGGATGTCCGTCTTCGCCCGGCAGCGCGGAGCGCGCGGCAAACAACGTATGACCCGGTCCGGAAAGTCCGCAGCAGCTGTCAGCAGAATGACTGATGAACTGCTGAGCGCCGGCATGCCGCTGCAACGTCGATCCCGACGGCCAGCAACCGACTTGGCCCGCCAGCCACGTGACCATGAACAGCATGATCGCAGCAACTTGCCACAGCGGGCGACGCGTCCGCATCGGGACCGAGTCCGTATTGGTCGTATTGATTATTGCAGTCGCCATCTTGTAGAAGATACTTAACTCCCCTCGACCTGTCAAATGTTTCGACGACTTGGGCACTTCGATCACTTGCTCAGACACAAGCGGCGGCGCATAATGAACCGCCCCAGGTTTCGTGGAGGCTGTTTGGTTTAAGTCAGGCCGCCATCGTGGTGGCCTGAGTGGCTTGTTGCCGCCAGTAGTTTGCCTCAGCTTCTGCGGGAGGGATATAGCCCAGGGGTTCCATCAGTCGGTGGTTGTTGTACCAAGCCACCCATTCCAGGGTCGCCAGCTCGACGGACTCCTTGGTCTTCCACGGTGCGCGGCGGTGGATCAGCTCGGCCTTGTACAGCCCGTTGATCGTCTCGGCCAGGGCGTTGTCATAGCTGTCGCCCTTGCTGCCCACAGAGGGCTCAATGCCGACCTCGGCGAGTCGCTCGGTGTAGCGGATGCTGACATATTGCGACCCTCTGTCTGAGTGATGGATCAAGGCATCGTCCCGCTCGGGCTGCCGGGCGTACAAGGCCTGCTCCAATGCGTCGAGGACGAAGTCCGTGCGCATGGAGCTGCTCACCCGCCAGCCGACAATGCGGCGTGCGAAGACGTCGATGACGAAGGCCACATACAGCCAGCCCTGCCAGGTCGAGACGTAGGTGAAGTCGGACACCCAGAGCTGGTTGGGCCGCTCGGCCTTGAAAACCCGGTTGACCCGGTCCAGCGGGCACGGCGCCTTCGGGTCGGGCACCGTCGTGCGCACGACCTTGCCGCGGATGACACCGCGCAAGCCCAGGCGCTTCATCAGCCGCTCCACGGTGCAGCGGGCCACCATCATGCCTTCCCGGCGCATCTGCTTCCAGACTTTATCGACCCCATAGACCTGCAGATTGGATTGCCAGACGCGCTCAATGTGCGGGATCAGCCTCTGATCGCGCTGAGCGCGGGCGGGCAGCAATCCAGGATGGCGCTGCCTGGCAGCATGCAGGCGGTAACCGGACGGGGCGATCTGCAACACGCTGCAGATCGGCTCGACCCCGAACCGATCACGATGTTGATCGACAAAAGCTCTCAGCTCTTGAGTCGGCGGTCGAGCTCCGCCTGGGCGAAAAACGCACTGGCCAGCTTGAGAATCTCATTGGCTCGGCGCAGCTCTTTGACCTCGCGTTCCAGATCCTTGATGCGCCGCGCCTCGACTGTGCTCAGGCCCGGGCGTGCACCGGCGTCGACCTCCTCGCGCTTGACCCACTCCAGCAGCGTCTGCGGTACGCAGCCGATCTTGGCGGCAATTGACTCCACGGCCGCCCACAGTGACGGGTACTCACCGCGGTGCTCCTGCACCATACGCACGGCACGCTCACGGACTTCGGGGGAAAACTTGTTTGACTTGTTCATGGCTCCATTCTCTTCAAGGTTGGAGCCTCCTCAAATCCCGGGGCGGTTCATAATGTCATCGTTTTGATGATATAGGGTGCCTGCCAATGTGCAATCGAACTTCCGTTTTCGGTCTTGCTGTCGCCTGACGTGGATGAGGAGCGTTTGACCATGCCCCCCCAGCGCGTCGAAAGTGAAAGTCTGAGCCATGCCCAGCGCGAGCGGCTGACCTACATCGACTTTCGGCTCTACTTTTTCGGTGAGATCGGGCGACCTGACCTGACCAGCCGTTTCGGTGTTGCACCGGCGGGTGCGACGCGTGACTTGGCGTTGTATCGAGCAATCGCGCCCCAGAACATCGAATTCGATGGCAGTAGCAAGGTATACCGGATCGGCAAGGGCTTCGCGGCGATCTTCGAACACGCCCCGCAGCGCGTGCTTTCCACCCTTGCGTTGGGCTTTGGCGATGGGGTGAATGCAGCCTCCGGGTCGCTGTTGCCCTGCGGAGTCGCCCACAGCCCTCTCCAACCCCAAGATGGAGGTGCTGGCCCCGATCTGCCGGGCCATCCACGCCAAGCGGCCCGTCGCCATCCGCTACCACTCGATGAGCAGCGGGGAGTCCGAGCGGGTCATCGTGCCCTTCGCCCTGGTAGACACCGGCCTGCGCTGGCACGTCCGCGCCTTTGATCGCAAGAGCGGCGAGTTCCGCGACTTCGTCGTTACCCGCATTGAAGCGCCCACGCTGCTGGATGGGGAGCCCAAGGTCGACGAGCGCTAGGACAACGACATCCAGTGGACACGCATCGTCGAGCTGGATTTCGTGCCGCACCCGCGTCTGGCACGGCCCGAAATCATCTGGATGGACTACGGCATGAAGGACGGCTCGATACGGATGCGCGTGCGCGCTGCGGTCGCGGGCTACATGCTGCTGCGCTGGAGCGTGGACTGCTCGCCCGATCACAGCCTCAGGGAAGAACAGTACCGCCTGTGGCTCAGCGATCCGCTGGCGCTGTACGGCGTAGAGAACGCAAAGCTGGCTCCCGGCTACCGATTGCCGGCGGTTGCAGCGCGATGCGTATGTGCGCCGGCCCCTCGTGATGCGCAACGGGACATCCAAGTCGCCCTTGCGCACTCGGTTAGCGCCGGCGCACTCTTTTGCGCCTGCGCCTTGCGGCTACGGCACGGCCGCGGCCGCCCTGCGGTCGAGCGGTGCGCACTTTCGGCGCGCACCAAGCGCTCGCCCCACACCGGCTGGACGGCGTTTCGGGTGTCCTTGCAGGCGGCCTTCGGCCACCCGCCCGGACCCTACGCCTCCCGCGGACTACTCGCCTCGGTGCTTCGCACCTTCCCTGGCTCGCAGCGGTCGAGTGAATCAAGCACGTTGACCTCACGCCACTCGACGTAGCCTACCGTGGCGGCGACGGCCCGCAACTCGATCAACGCCGTCGCGCAGCTTTCGCAACCTGGCGCGTGGAAGACCTCGATTTTCATGACACGCGCCCCCCGTCGCCCTCGATCCGCTCCAGGGCAGCCAGGATCGGGCAGTCGTCGACCGATTGCGTCCCGTCCGCGCACTCGTTGATCAACTGGTCGAGCGCTGCCGACATGGCCTGCATAGCGCGAATCTTGGCGGCGAGTCGGAGCTTCTTCTCGATGGCGCGCTGCCGCACGTCGTTGCAGCAGGCGCTATCGCTCTGGCGCAGGTGCAATAGCTCGCGGATTTCGACCAACGTGAAGCCGCACGCTTGGGCGTGCTGAATGAAACGCACGCGCCGCACCGCATCCTCGCCATATAGGCGGTAGCCGCTGTCCATCTTGGAGGCGGGCGCCAGCAATCCCTCGCGCTCGTAGTAGCGCAGCGCGTCGGTGCTGATGTCGACCGCCTGGGCCAGTTTGCCGATGGTCAACACGGTACGGCCATCACGGCTGGCCGAGACCGGCAGCGCGCAAGCTCCCCTCATCCACGCCGCGCCCGGCGCAGCAGCCTGCCAGTTGACCATTGATCGCCACGGCCGGCACGGAGCGCACCCCGAGCGCCTTGGCCCGCTTGGCGACCGCCATGTCGTGCATGTCGAGCACATCGGCCTCGCACGACAGGCAGGCCAATCCTTGCACCAGGGAAACCACATCCTCACAGGCCGGGCAACCGGCGCTGAACACTTCAATCTTGCGTTTGGCGGTCATTTCAAAGCTCCTTTCATGTCGGTGACGTTGGGCACGCTGCAAGCGCAGTTACCGCGTCACGATCTCAGAATAAACCTTTGAGTTAACTTCAATGTCAAGGGAAATTTTTCGACTCCTCGGCTGGGCGCATCCGCTGCCGGTGTTGTTCCCTTCGGGCAGGCAATGACGCAATCAAACCGCTTGAATCGTCCGCGCGTAACCTGTTGATCTGTAAGGGAATCGCTGGCGGCCTTTGCGGACTTCTGGCGCTTGGCGGGGAGCGCGGCCGGAGAGAAGAATGGCCCGGAGAGAGAGGAATGCGCCGAAAGATGGGTCGGCCGGCCGACCGGCGAAGTCCGCAGGTTTCCGCAAGAACCCCAAACAACACGCGGGAACTGGCGCGAGCAGACAAGAAAAAACCCCAACCGAGAACGGTTGGGGTTTCATTAGGGCACTTCTATAAATCGCGTTTGAACGCCGAGGGATCGTTGCCGAGCCTCATTTTTTGAGGCACTGAAGATTGACCGCCGCAAATTCCCCGTTTTTTGTCCGGATCATGCTGTTTGGAGGGGATTCCCCCCCGTTCTCACGCCGCTCCCCGCATTCCGGACGCACCGATCCTGTCGAAGTCAAACACCTTCTTGCGGATCAGCGTCTCGATCCGGGTGAGGTTGTAGGTCAGGTTCATCAGCCCCACGCCGACCGCCGCGCGGGCCGCGCCAATGGTGTTGAGGAAGATGCCGCCCATGCTGTTTTCCATGTGCCCGAAGACATGTTCGACCCGGGCGCGTACCCGCGACTTGGCCGTGTTGCTGACTTCCTGCTCCTTCGTCAGCGGTTTGTTGCGGTACGCACGCTCGTGAATCTGACTCGCGTGTCTGCTGTCCTTCAAGCCTTGTTCCTGTTCGTCCGAGCGATAGGCGCCGTCCGCCCAGACCGCCTCGCCGCCTTCGTCCTTGTCGCGCAGGATCGCGCCCAGCACCTGGCTGTCGTGCACATGGGCGGGCGTGCAGGTGTGCGCGGTGATGAGCTTGGTGGCGCGGTCGATGTTGATGTGGTTCTTGTAGCCGTAGTGGCTCTGGCCGCCTTTCTTCGTCCAGCGGGCGTCGATGTCTTTCTGTGCCAGCTTGGCCGGGGTCTTGCCCCAGTCGACGGGAACGGCGTCCTGCTTGATGAGGGCGTTGTCCTCGCGCCCGTTGCGCTGGATCGGCACGGGGACGAAGGTGGCGTCGATGATCTGCCCGCTCTTGAGTTCGACGCCCAGATCGGCCAGCGCCTGGTTCAGGCGGTCGAACAAGGGTTCGACCAGGCGATGTTCCTTGAGGGCTTCGCGGAAGGCCCAGACGGTGCGGGCGTCGGGCACGTCGCCGCAGAGTTCGAGGCCCAGGAAACGCATGAAGGACAGCCGGTCCGTGACCTGATATTGCAGGCGTTCGTCGGACAGGTTGTGCAGGCGCTGCAAGACCAGCAGCTTGAACATGCGCACGCGGCAGGTGGGCTTGCGTCCGGCCGCGCTCTTGCGCGCCTTGGCGTCGATTCGCGCAAGGATGGGGCGGAAGATCTCCCAGTCGATGACGGCATCGAGCCGTTCCAGCGGATCGCCCGCTTCGCTCAGGCTGGCGTAGCGGTTCTCAAGGTCGAACAGGCTCGTTTGCATGACGCAAGCGTAGCGGGATGGGGAGATTTATAGAAGTGCCCATTATTGGTGGTGTAGTCGCCATCTGGTTCAAACCGTGTCTGTTACGCAATTGCGGACATGCGCGGATTGGTGCGGAACACTGCGGAATCAGATTGTTACTGCCAGCCGCCCTCCTCTGGTTTTCGCCTTCAATTGGCGCTGTCCACATATTCCGATCGGCCATCAGTTCGATTCCCATTTTCGCAACCGAACCCGCGTCCGTAATCAAAACCAGATAGTAACGCCTTGGCCGTGAGGGCGTGAATTCGATGATTTGGCCGTTTTCGATCCGTTCGCGCTTCCGCCATGAGGGCGACGCAGCCGATTGAACTGCAACCGGTGCCACCGTCATTTCGAACGCCAGTTCGATTCTCGAACCGGCGTCCATAGTAAGAAACGCGCCCGACGCACACCCTCCCGTCCCTATTGCATCGTCATGCGCTGGTTGCTTGGCGCTGGTCAACTGCAGCCAGGTGCGGTAAAATTGGCAAGCCTTGGCTAACCGGTCTTTAACAACTTAGCCCCTGATTTCCCGGTTTTTGGCGGGTCGACGGCCCGCAAACCCGCATGGCTGCGTCGGGCGATCGCGGAAATCGTTTTGTAGTGCCATAATATTTATCGCTTG
>JAJYLP010000011.1:55496-56288 GCA_021787615.1 Pseudomonadota bacterium | reverse complement strand
GGCGCGTGTTCCAGCGATCGAGGACCCCCTGCATCTTCATGGTATTCCAGGCCATCACGAGGTTGGCCAGCAGGCTCAGGGCGTCCGCCACGGCCTGCATCTCATCGGGTTGCTTGGCTTGGTAGCTGGCCACCCGGCCGGCGTAGATCGCGCGCTTCAAGGCATTGGCGGACTCGCCGCGGTTGAGCACGCGCAGCAGTTCCCGGCGAAAGGCCTCGTTGACGAAGTGGTCAGCCAGGAACACGGTCCGCAGCAGCTGTCCGAGCTGCACGGGCGCCTCGTACAGCGGATCGCCGCGCGCAGCTGAACCGAACGCACCAGCGCATTGATCGCGCTGGTGTGGCCGCTGTGAACGGAGGCAAACAGGTGCACCATCCGGTTCCACTGTGCTTCGATCTTGGCCGGATCGAGATGGGCGTGACAGATCGAGCTCAGGATCGCGGGGACCTCGCTCGCGCGCGGCAGGAACAAGTGTCGATCCTTCAGGGCCTTCAGGCGCGGACACAGGTCAAACCCCACACCCCGGGCGAGGGACATGCCGGCGTCGGTATAGCCGTGGGTATCGACAGCGAGCTGAGTGGTCTCGAGGCGCTCGTCGCGCACCACGCCTTCGATGGCGGCACCGGCCTGGCGCTCGTTGAGCAAGATGGGCTGCGCATAGAAGATCCCGAAGCGATCGCGGGTGTGGGAGTAGATCCCGACCGAAGGGGTCTGGCGCCTCGGATCATTGCGCGCCAGGAAGACGCGCCGGTGGGTCTCCAGGCTCATCATGTCGGAGGAATGTTACCGGCA
>JAJYLP010000011.1:0-55486 GCA_021787615.1 Pseudomonadota bacterium | reverse complement strand
CAGCGTCTCGCGCCCAAGCGCCGGCAGAGCGTTCTCGGCATCCTCGAGAATCGATGGCAGCTGCCCACGGAGCTTCGCCACGCCCTTGGGCACCACCAGGCCGAACTCCCCGATCAATTGTTACCGGCACCTCGAAGTTCGTCGTGTTTGGGCGGTTTGAAAATCGAGGGACGCGACGGGCAGGTAGAGCACTGGCGGTGACGTGCGGCTATGGGGACGGATCGTCCTGCCAGCCGTTGCGCTGGACGCGCAGGGTGGCCGCGGTCCACTCCGGGCCGAGGCGGTGGACGGCCTCGGCCATCGTGCCCCAGGCCCGCTGTACGAGATCGTAGCGGTCGAGAACGAAGGCGACCGCGATGCGCTCGCCGGTGGACAGCACGCCGAAAGACGTCTTGTCGGCTACAACCATCCGCACTTTGGAGCGGATGTGCCGTTCGGCGACGTCGATATCGGCCAAGGAAGCCACGGTGAACCCAGGCCGATCAGACTCTCAGATCTCGACCTGATCCTTCGCGCGGAAGGACTTGCCCTCGATGAGCAGGATCTCGGCGTGATGGAGCAGACGATCGAGGAGCGCCGAGGTCAGCGTGGCGTCATTGTTGAAGATTTCGGACCAGCGCTTGAAGGCTCGGTTCGTGGTGACCACGATTGAGCCGCGCTCGTAGCGCTCGGAGATGATCTGGAAGAGCAGGTCCGCGCCGAGCTTATCAATCGGGAGATACCCGACCTCGTCGCAGATGAGGAGCGAGGGCTTCAGGTACCGCTGCATGGAGCGTTTGAGGGCGCCGGCGCCGACGGCGGTGGCGGCGGAGAGGGTGTGGATGATGTCGACGGCAGTGGTGAAGAGCACCGAGTGGCCGTGCAGGCAGGCGGTGTGGCCGAGGGCGATGGACAGATGAGTTTTGCCAAGTCCGACACCGGAGACAAAGATGGCGTTGGCCTTCTGCGGGATGAAGCCCAAGCGGAAGAGGTTCTGCACCTGCGGGCGGTTGATCTTCTTCGGCCAGTTCCACTGGAACTGATCGAGGGTCTTCACGAGCGGGAAGCGGGCCTGGCGGACGCGCCGCTCGAGGCTTTTGTCCTCGCGACGAGCAACCTCGCCGCGGATCAGGTGCTCGAGGTACTCGATGTGGCCCCAGCCCTGTTCGGCGGCTTGCTGGGCGAGCTGATGGTAGTGGGTGCGCAGGAAAGGAAGCTGTAGCCGCGTCAACTGCTCGGGAAGCGGCGGGACGGTGGGCGGGCTATCGTCGTTGTCGTCGTGATCGTCACTCATGGTCGGGTATCTCGTAGACGGTGAGATCGGGTTCCGGGAGCTCGAGCTCGAGGAGGTCTTGGCGGCGCGTCAGCGACAGAGGGCTGGCGGGGCGGGTGCGGGTGCGTGCCCGCGCCTCGAGCAGATGCGCGATGTAGTGGCTCGAGAAGGCGTGGAAGGCGAGCGCGTCCTCGATGGCGCGGGCGATCGCCTCGCGGCCGTAGATCTCCCCCAGCGCGAGGATCTTGCTCAGGTGCACGCGGGCGTTGAGCTGGCGGGCGGTGAGGCCCTCGTAGTACGCCGGGGCCTGAGGGGATAGGGTGAGGAACTGAGACAGCAGGCGCTGCTCGCGGGCATTGCCGCGCTGCTCGAGCAGGGCCTTTGGGTGGTCGGGGTCCTCGAAGTCCTTGTGCCGGTCGTAGCGGCGGTTGTGGCGGGCGATGAGCTGATCCTGGTGATAGATGCAGAGCCTGTCCGGCCACACCTTCACCGTCAGCAGCCGTCCGGTGTACTCGGCCGGAACGGAGTAGCGGTTCGTGTCGACGCGCACCCGGAACTGCGGGGAGGCGCGAAGCATCAGCACACGCGCCAAGTCGTAGGGGTTGGCGTTCGGGGCCTTGAGCATCGAGCGGTCGGTCTCGAACAGATCGAGGGGCCTGCGGTGGGTCTCGCCGTGGATGCGCACGTTGGCGGTCTCGTCACACCAGATGCGTGCGGCGGGGTTGGCGGCGGAGAAGTCGGTGAGCTCGAGGCCGTTGAGCAGATTTTTCTTGACGTATCCAACTCCAGACTCGACCCGCCCCTTCTCCCATCCCGATCGCACGTTGCAGGGCTTGATCCGGAAGTCATGATGTCGGGCGAAGTCCACATATCGGGGGTTCAGAACCGGGTCCTCGCCGATCAACCGGCGCAGCACCGCGGACTTCAAGTTGTCGACCATGATCTTCTCGGGCACCCCGAGGGCTGCGAAGGCGTGCTCGTGACAGGCGAGGAAATGCTCCATGGTCTGCGACACGGTGAACTCGAGGTACATCATCCTCGAATAACACAGCACGTAAACGAAGAAGGAGAGCTTGCGGCGCGTGTTCCCGACGGCAATTGTGCCGTACTCGCCCCAGTCAACTTGAGCGCACTCTCCGGGCGCGAAGGCGAGCGTCAGGAAAGCCTTCTGTCGCGGCGGGCGGATGATGCGCACGTAGTTCTTGACGATGGTGTGTCCACCGCCGAAGCCGGCTTCGCGCAGGCGCTGAAAGACCTGCTGGGCACTCAAGGGGTGCTCGTCGAGCCAGCGCACGATCAGGCCCTTGTACGGATCCAGGCGGCTGCCGCGCTTCATCTGCGGTCGTGGGCGGTATTGCTCGATCCGCGACCACCTGGAGACGGTCTGCGGATGCAGCCCGAGGGCTTGGGCGGTCTGGGTGATCGACAGGCCCTGCCGGGTGCGATGATCCTGGATCTTGCAGTAGGTCTCGTAGTCGATCATGAGCGCGGTTCCGCAGGGGTCAATGCCTGTCGCTGCAGATGCGCCGGCAACCGCGTGAGCGCCGCCTGCACGCACTGGAGCCCGGGCGTGCGCGGTGGGGTCGGCGGATCGAGGGCGAGCACCTGATACAGCGGGCGCTCGTAGGCGATGAGCCTGGCACCGATCAGTGCCGCGCGGGCGCGCTCGAAGGCCTGCGGCGGTATCGAGAGCAGCCGGCACACCGTGGCATCGCCGTAATAGCTCAGGCCCTGCGCGTCGGCGACCGTCACCAACAGCAGGTACAGGGCGAGCGCCTGCACGTCGCAGCGCTCGAGGTATCCCTCGCGCACCAGGCGCTGGTCGATCCAGCTGAACTGCGCCGGCACGTGCCGCAGCCGCTCAGGGCGCAGGACTCGCTTGCGGGGCATCGAGGGGTCTCCCGGAGAGGATGTCCTGGCCGAGTTGTAGCAGTCGCCGGGAGGTCTCAGCGATGTCCTCTTGTAACGTCGAATCGCTCAAATGCGCGATCAGCCCAATCAGTACAGGGCCTTGCAGGCGCAGTGCGTCTTGTAACGCATGGGCGGCCGGAGTGGCGAAATCCGTCGCCGGCTCAATAGCTTGCCCGCGATGAGCGTCTTGTAACGCATCCTCGGGAGGCGGCGGTCCGCGCCGCCAGTACCCCGGATGGGCCGCCCGCCAGACGCGCACGCGCTCGATATGCTCGGGGCCACGGAAGTAGTCTCGGTTCTGCGGCTTCTCGAGCCAGCGCCGTTGCCGGGCAGCCTTCAGTGCGGCCCGGCACCCCTGCTTCGCACAGCACTTCTGCCGCTTGGCGTTGCGCGGATCGGGCTCGAATAAATCCCCGCACCACTCGCACTTGCGCGTTCTTGTTCTCTTCATCGCACCCCCCGAGGGGCGCATCATGCCCATGGCCAGCGTCGCGGGCGAAATCCGGCGCCCGCGCAGCGTCGCCACGCCCGGACCCGAGAATGAAGAAGACGATCTAGAAAGTGCCGGCCCGAAGAAGACGGACCAACAAGACCCCGACGTTCACGCTGCCCGATCTAGACGAAGATCAGGTCGCCGCTGACACCTCCAAAGTGGGCGCACCGGATGCCAGCAACGGCAAGTACCGAGCCGACGTCGAGTCGGACCAAGTGTGTTGAAGAATTCTTGACTTAAGCGCCATGATTTTATCCCCCGGCATCACTTTCGCCAGGCAGCCACCGCCTTTGGCGTCACTGTGGCATCAAATGCGACTCCCACCGCTTCTCTGAGTTTCGTCATCAGCGTGCGGAGAGCCTCGGCCTCAAACGCTTGCCGCTCCCGATACAAGGCGTCGGTGTCCAGGATCGCATGCACGGCATCGACCGTGGTGAAACGGTCCGCGATCCTGACCGCAAGGGGCTGCAGATCGGGGGGCAGCACGATGCGACCGGATTGTATTCGCGTGCGCGCATTGACCTCGATGCGCTCTTCGGTTTGGAACTGAACGAGGTATTCGGCATGGCGGATCGTGACTCGATCCGTGATATGGGGCGTGAGGCCCAAGACTCCGGGCACCAGATAATCTGACAGGCCTGGCTCGCCATTCGGCGGAACCACGGCATCGAGGTAGCGCGCGCTGACCTGGTCGACGTACTCGAGCTTCAGAACTGCCTGGACCGGATCAAGACACCCGAGAAACTCGTCCGTGAAGTGCTCGATCGTCTCGTACTCACTCGTGCAATAGGTGAACGGAGACTCTAAAAATCGGCGCTGTTGTCTTCAGAGACGAAGTCGTTGGAGTTATAATGAAGGATGAACATTCAATTCGGCTTCTACGACCTGCACAAGCGCTTCTCCAAGCTCTCCGAGGCGGGCGATGCGCTCGAGCGGCTCGATGCGGTGATCGATTGGGATATGTTCCGAGCGGAACTTGAGCGGATAGACCACAAGGGGCGCAAGTCGGCCGCCGGGCGCAAGCCGATGGACCGGGTGGTGATGTTCAAGATGCTCATCTTGCAGAACCTGTACGGGCTATCGGACGAGGCGCTGGAGTACCAGGTGAGCGACCGGCTGACGTTCATGCGGTTTCTCGGGATCGACCTGGCTGGCACGGTGCCGGATGCCAAGACCGTGTGGCTGTTTCGCGAACGGCTACGCGAGGGGAAGGTTTTCGATCGACTGTTTGAGCAGTTTCACCGTGCCCTGGCCACCCAGGGAGTCAAGCTCAACAGCGGACAGATCGTGGATGCGAGCTTTGTGGAGGCACCGAGGCAGCGCAATACCCGGGAGGAGAACGAGACGATCAAGGACGGGGCGATACCGAAGGATTGGACGAAGAACGCTGCGAAGCGGCACCAGAAAGATATCGATGCGCGCTGGGCGAAGAAGAACGACGAGGACCACTACGGGTACAAGACTCATGTGAGTGTGGTTCGTAAGACGAAGCTGGTGATCGAGGAGCGCTCGACGGCAGCCAACGTGCATGACAGCCAAGTTTTCGATGAGTTGCTTGGCAAGCCCAAGACGCGAGGGCGGGATGTGTGGGCCGATAGCACGTACCGAAGCGCCGAGCAGGAACAGCGCTTGAAGCGCCAAGGGTTTCGCAGCCATGTCCATGAGCGTGCCTATCGGGGTCGGCCACTCACTCCAGCACAGCAGCGGGACAATCGGAGGAAGTCCCGCATGCGCGTGCGGGTGGAGCACGTGTTTGCCACAATGACGCAGATGGGTGGCATGACGGTGCGCACCATCGGAATCGAGCGGATGCGGGTCTGGTCAACGATGAAGGCGCTGAGCTACAACCTCAAACGTCTCGAGGCGCTGATCCGGTTGCGGAAGATTCCGATTGACGGGATAGGTGTGCCTGCCTGATGGGCAATGGCACAACGGAGGCAACGGAACGCCTCCGCAGAGTCAAAGAGATGGCGAAATTCAGGGCGAATTGCCCGGCGTATCGATTCGGCCCGTAATTTTCCTCGCTTTCAGTCCTCATGAGGCTCTTGACGACCGATTGATAGAGGTTCCCTGAACTTGTCCGGGTCGACGATACAGGCGTGAGTCCGTTCGCGATCGGCGCAGATGACGCGCGGCACCTGCTCGAAGCGTGGCAGCATGGGCGGTGTGCCGGGCTCCGTCGAGGGCGCCGGCAGACGCACCAGGGCAAGGGACTCCCTGCGCGCATCCGGGTAGCCGATCTGGCGCAGAGCCTCCTGGATCTTCGGAAGGTACTCCCCGAGCTGGCATACTGGGTTGTGGCGTACCTGCGCGAGTGCGCAGAAGACGGGCGCGTGCGCCCATTTCTCTCCCATGGTGACCTCGAGGTGTAGACCCGACACTTCAGCCGACAGTTCGGACGGCATTCGATCACGATCCATGGTTTGGCCTGTGGTCCATCTCTATTGGATCGTGCCACCGGCCGTCGGCAGGCCGGGTAAGCGTTGTAAGTAAATGATTTTACGAATTAATATCTCAGTAGGCCGTTCCTGAAGAGGATCAAAATGTGAGCAAGACGACCTATCCTCTGAAGCTGCCGTCGTCGGTCAAGAAGGCGGCGGCCGAGCTCGCAGCGGGTGCCGGCGTTTCTCTGAACCAGTTCATCGCCGCCGCCGTTGCCGAGAAGGTCGGGCGTCTGCGCACCGCACGGGTGTTCTTGCGCGAGCGTACGGGGACGGCAAAACCGAACGGCATGCTCAAGTATCTCCGTTGCGCTGCGAAGGTGCCGCCGGCTGCCGGCGATCGACTGTAACGGCGTCAGCCGAATGCGCAGCCAGGTCGACGATAACCTACTATAGTCGACTCTTGCCAGATTTACTCGGCTAGAATACGCTTTACGTTTCTCGACGGCGTAGACGGCGAACATGGGGGAGGAGGAAACGCCATTGGCTGAGCCCTGGGCATCCGTCGAAGAGGTCGCCAAGCACCTCGGGGTCGCCAAGGACTCCGTGTATCGCTGGATCGATCACCGCCGCCTTCCCGCCCATAAGATTGGACGCCTCTGGAAGTTCAAGCTCTCAGAGGTAGACGACTGGGTGCGCATGGGCGGTACGAACCTGACCAACGAGGAAGAGGGATCTGGCCGATGAACGCGGCTCCCATCGATCTCGATCGCCTGCTGAAATTGCGCCTGGTGGTCGGCCGCTTCGGCGAAATGGACCAGGCCGGCTGGTGGAATACGAAGGAACAGCTCGGCGCTCTAGGCGCCGACGTCCTCTCCCGCGGCTTTCCTCGCACGCACCATTTCGCACAGGCGCGCAGTGTCTTCGCGGTCGCTGCTCATCGCTGCGCAGAGGTCTTCGATCCGCCCCAGTGCGTGACGCTCTGGCGCCTTCCGGAAGCGATCGAAGAACAGTTCGATGCACAGTGGGAGCACTGGCTGGACTATGCCGCCGACTGGCGTCCCTTCTTTGAGCGACTCCACTTCCCCCCGGCATCCGACCTCACGGCGCTCCTGAAGTCGTTGGAACTTGTCGAGGAGAGCGATCTCGAATCCCTCTCCCGCCTGCGCCGCTCGGCGGAGGGCCGCGCGGTGCCTCTGCCCGGGGTGTTCGCGTCCACGGACTCGGATGTGACCTTGCTGGCTTTGGGCTTTGCACGCGCCGAAAAAGGCGCGCTGGCCGTCCCCTACGCGCGCAAGGGGGACGCATGAAATCCCATCCCCGCGCGAGCGTCGCCTCCTCGTTCACGATCATCAAGGGCGCGCTGATCAATGAGAGCTATGCGGTCCTCGCCGCATGGGATCTCGCCCGATCGAAGCGGGAGAACCTCGATCGGCTCCGCCACGAGAATTTCATCGGCGCGCCCACCTCGACTTGGTTGCGGGATCTCGCCAAAGTGCTCAATCGACGCTTGGAGCCCGAAGGGCGGGACCGGGCGCTCGTGATGCTCGCCCAGAGCGGCTGCGATTTGATCGAGTGGAAGCCCATTCTCCTCTGGCACATCACCCGCGATGAGTTCCTGCTGCGCGACTTCCTCGAGAACTGGCTGTTTCCCGCCTACGATGCGGGCGTCTCACGTGTGCAATCGGCCGAAGTCCAAGCGTACCTGCGTGGTACGGCCAAGCGCGGCGGAGTGACCGAGCACGCCTGGTCGGAGGCGACCCTGCAGCGGGTCGCCGCGGGGCTTCTCAAGATGGCGGTCGAGTTCGGGCTGCTGCGCGGCAAGGCGGTCAAGACGTTCAACGCCTATTCGCTGCCCGAGCGCAGCTTTCTCTATCTGCTGCATGTGCTGCGCGAAGCGAATCCCAACCCGCGCAACATCATCGAGGCGCCCGACTGGCGCATGTATCTCATGCGGCCCGCCGACGTCGAGCAGGAGATCCTGAGGCTGCACCAGTTCCACAAGCTCGACTACCAGGTGGCCGGGAGCCTTGCGCAAATGAAGCTGCCCTGCGCCACCTCGGCCCAATACGCGGAGCGCATGGTGGCATGAGCGACTTCGAGCAGCGTCTGAAGGAGCGCCTGGAGCCCGATCTTTCGATCGTTGATCCGAGAGAGCGCATCAGCACCTATCACGACATGCCGTATGCGCTCTTTCGCTACGACCCGGGCGAGGAGTTCGAGCTGCGCCGAGAGGTTTCGATGCTCGAGACGCGCCTCAGCGGCAAGGGCAAGCGGATCACCCGCATCTCGCTCGCCGAATGCCTGGATGAGGCCATGCGCTCCCAACGGCCGCTCGAAGAGTGGTACGCGGCCGAACGCGAACAGGGCGTGGCCACGATCGTCGAGACGCTGCATGCCGTGCTGTCCGAATATGCCCCACTCGTGGATCTCGTCGCAGCGCGCATGCCGAGCGATCCTGATCCGCGGCGTGACATCGTGTTCATCCTGAGAGCGGGCGCGCTGTTTTGCGCCTACCGCACCTTCTCGCTGCCGGAGCAGCTCCAGGGACGGGTGCCCGTGCCCACCATTCTCTTCTATCCCGGTGATCTCGAGGGCGCGGCGGGCCTGCGTTTCATGGGCGAGCTGCAGGCCGAGCACAACTATCGCGCGAAGATCTACTGATGAGCCGTACTGTGAGAGCGTGGCACCGATGACAGCCTCAAAGCCGATCGAGACCCTCTTTGCCCACGACATCCGGCGGCGGATCGAGGAGGTCATCAAGGTCGATCAGACCGATGAGGACGTCATTCGCGCTGAGATCGACGAGTACGTGGTCACGGACTCGATCCGAAAGTTCTACACAGAGGTCCTGGAGTCCTACAGCGAGACGCCGAACAAGCCCCACGAAGGCATCGCCGTCTGGGTGTCCGGGTTCTTCGGCTCCGGCAAGTCGAGCTTCGCGAAGATGCTGGGGCTCACGGTCGAGAACCACCGCATCGCCGGCGAGCCCGCGGCCGAGCGCTTCGCGGCTCGGGCGCGCGATCAAAAGCTGTCGGTGTTGCTCAAAACCATCAACGAGAAGATCCCGACCCACGCCGTGATCTTCGATGTGTCCACGGATCGTGGCATCCGCAGCGGCAATCAGACGCTCACCGAGATCATGTACGGGCTGTTCCTGCGCAGTCTCGGCTATGCGAAGGATCTCGATCTGTCCGAGCTCGAGATCAGCCTCGAGGAGCGTGGCGAACTCAAGCGGTTCGAGGACGAGTACCGCAGTCTCTTCAAGAAAGAGTGGTCCGACGAGAAGCAGAAGGTCGCCTTCGCACTGAGTGAGGCGAGCCGGGTGATGCACGTGCTCGACCCCGCCACTTACACGCAGGCGGACTCCTGGGTGCAGGCCGTCAAGAACAAAGCGGACATCACCCCGCGCAAGCTCGCCGAACGCGCCGGCGAGCTCATGAAGCGGCGCAAGCCCGGACAGGCGTTGATGTTCGTCGTCGATGAGGTGGGGCAGTTCGTCGCGCGCGACGTGCAGAAGATGCTCGACTTGCAGGCCATCGTGCAGAACCTGGGCATCCGGGGACGCGGCAAATTTTGGGTGGTCGTGACCTCGCAGGAGAAGCTCAACGAGATCGTGAGCGCGATCGATGATCGCAAGATCGAGCTGCAGCGTCTCATGGACCGCTTCCCGCTGCAGGTGCATCTCGAGCCCTCGGACATCTCGGAAGTGACGAGCCGCCGGGTGCTCACCAAGAAGGCCGAGGCCGAAGAGCGGCTCGGGGCGCTCTTCGATGAGCACCGCGGGAGCCTCACGGCCCACACGCGACTTTCCGCCGAGATCCAGCTGCCGGAGCTCACCCGCCAGCGCTTCATCGATCTCTATCCGCTGCTTCCCTATCAGATCGATCTCATCATCCAGATCGTCTCGGGACTGCGCACGCAGGGCGGAGCGAGCCGCCATGTGGGTGGCGCGAACCGTACCATCATCAAGCTGGCCCAGCAGCTGCTCGTCAACCCCGCGGTGGACCTCGCGACCTCTCCGGTCGGCGCGCTCGTGCGTCTCGATCAGGTCTACGACCTCATCGACGGTAACATCGGCTCGGAGATCCGCGCGAAGATCGCGGCAATCCCGCATCAGCTCCGTCATCCCCTCGCCCCGGCGGTCGCGAAGGTGATCTGTCTGCTGCAGTACGTGAAGAGCGTGCACCGCAAGGCCGAGAACATTGCCGCGGCGCTGCATCCAAGTGTGGGAGGCGAGTCGCAGCTCGCCGCCGTCCAGGAGGCACTGAGGGAGCTCGAGGCGACCCACCAGGTGCGCCAGGGCGAGGACGGCTATCGGATCCCGAGCCCCGCCGAAGATGACTGGGAGCGCCAGCGCAATGGCTTGAGCCCGAAGCCCGCCGACGCGCATCGCCTCTACTCGGAGGTGCTCACGAGCTTCTGGCAGCCGCAGCCGGCGTGTACGTTGTTCGAGGCGAAGACGTTCAAGGCAGGACTCGCGATCGACGGGCGCGAAGCCGTGGGCGGCGATATCCCGTTTCAGCTCTACCTGGCCGACAGCAGCGCCGAGCTCGAGGGCCTCGCGGCCGAGCTGCGCCAGCGCAGCCAGGTGGAGCGGCGGCAGGTGTTCTGGGCGGTGGCGCTGACCGATGCGATCGACCGAGAGATCGTCGAACTCTACCGCTCCAAGGAGATCCTCACCCGCAAGGAGCGGGAGGCCAAGGGTGAGCAGACCTTGGCGCTCATCACCGACGAGCGGGCGCGCCAGCGGCGCCACCACGAGGAACTGCGCCGGCTGTTGCGGCAGGCCTGTCTTACCGGGCGGGCGTACTTCCGGGGCAATGACCGCAGCCCCGCAGACACTGCGCTCGATGTCGGTAAGACTGCGGCGGAAATCCTCAAGCAGGTGCTGCCCGAAGTGTTCGATCGCTTCCAGGAAGCCGCCGCCAAAGGACCGGACATCAAGAAGGGGCTCGATGCGCTCTACACCACGGAGACTCTGCAAGGTCTGCCGTCCGTCTTCACGGACTTGGGACTGCTGCGCGATGAGCACGGCAAGGCCGTCTTCTGCGTCGAAAGCGGACCGCTCAAGGAGGTTCTCGAGCGGATCGAGGCGCGCGCCAATTACGGCGAGACGGCGAGTGGCCGGTATCTCGCCGACGAGCTCGCGAAGGAGCCGTTCGGCTGGGATTTCGAGGTGGTGCGGCTCCTGACCCTGTCGCTCCTGCGGGCCGGCCGGATCGAGGCGATCAGCAAGGGTCAGACGCTCGATACCGCGACCCGTTTGGAGGCGCGCGAGACCTTCTCGAACAACAACCTGTTTCGCCAGGCTTCTTTTCGCCCGAAGCGCGGCATCGAGTTCGCGGAGCTCGCCCGCGCGCGGCAGGCGTTCAAGGAGACCTTCGGAAACGAGGTCCGGGAGATCACCGCGAGCACCATTGCGGCGCAGCTGCGCGAGGAGATCGCGCGGCGCGAGGATACGATCGCCTCGGTGCTCTCGTTACTCGCCAGCCATCGCCTTCCCGGCCTCACCGGGATCGAGGCCGCGCTCGGGCAGATGAAGGCGATTCTGCGGGGGTCGGATGAGAGCGCGATAGCCACGTTCAACACCGCTCACCGGACGATCCAGGAGGCAGTGCAGCGCGCCGCGGAGCTCGAGCAGGCACTGACCGAGCCACGTCTGCGCGATATCGAGCGTGCCCGGCAGGCACTCGAGATCGCCTGGCCGTTCCTGAAAGAGGAGCCCGGGATCGCCCCCGAGCTCGCATCGCGGGCCGGGCAGCTCGAGGAGCTGCTGCGCCGGGAGACGTTCTACCGGGATATTCCGGCCATCGAGCAGCATGCGAGAGCGCTCGAGCTCGAATACACCCGCCGGTTCGATGATGCCCAGCAGGCCCGATCCGACGCCTACCAGGGAGCATATGACCAACTGACCCAGGTCTCGGGCTGGTCTGAGCTTCCACAAGAGACTCGCCGCGAGATCGCGGCACCGCTGCTTGCGGGCAAGGAACCGCTGCCCCGCACTGCACCGATCCCGCTGCTGCGCTCGGAGCGCGAGGCCTGTGAATCGCGGCTCAAGAACGCGGTGCGGCGGGTGCAAGAGCTCATCGAGGGCGAGCGGCTCGCAACAGTGCAGGTCCAGTCGTACTTCGGCTCAGGGATCGAAACGGTCGAGCAGCTCGACGCCGCTCTCAACGGGGTGCGCGAGGAATGTGCGCGCCTCATCGGCGCCGGCAAGAAGGTCGTTCTCGGATGAGTGCTCGGATCGAACTCGATGAGCTCGCGCGGCGCGAAAGCGAGCAGACGGAGTGGAAGGAAAATGTCGCTGACGTCAATGACGTGGTGGCAACGCTCTGCGCCTTCGCGAACGATCTGCAGAACCTGGGCGGCGGCTATGTCGTGTGCGGTGCGAAGGAGGTCAAGGACGAGCACGGTTTTCCGAAGCTCGTGCGAACGGGCTTGGCCGCCTCGCGCCTGAAGGAAGTCGAGAACACGGTGCTTGCCCGTTGCCGCGACCGGGTCTCTCCGCCGATCGCGCCGCTCGTCGAGGAGCTCGAGTCGGACGACCCGCAGCGGCGGATCCTCGTCTTCCTGCAACCGTCGACCGGCACCGCGCATACCTTCCGCCGTAACGAGGACGGTGCCAAGCACTTCGTGCGGGTCGGTCGCGCGACGATCGAGGCGCGCAATGGCCTGCTCAAGGATCTGCTGGTCCGCAAGGGGGCGCTCGAGCCCTGGGATCGCCGGCCGTGCAATGCCGCGACCGTGGCGGATATCGATCTCCTCACGCTCCGGGATGCGCTCGAGCGCATGGGCGTGTACACGCCGGATCGCGGGGTCGAGCCGTATCTCGCCGATGGGATCCAGATCTCACCCTTCGTGCCCCCGCTCTGCATCGCCGAGCCGCTCTCGGGTGTGCTGAGACCGCGGAACTTCGCCATCCTGCTGTTCGGCCGCTCGCCCCAACGCTTCATCTCGGGGGCGTACGCCATCTTCTCGGCCTATCCGGGCCGCGACCGCACCGATCCCGTGGCCCGCCGGTTCGAGATCGCGGGCACGCTGCTCGAACAGGCGCGCCGGCTCCGGGAGCTCCTCGACGCGGAGGCGGTGACACTCTTCGACAAGACCAACCTCGAGGAGCCTAACGCGGAGAAGTACCCGCGCCGGGCGCTGCAGGAAGCGATGGTGAACGCTCTCGCGCACCGGGACTACGAGCTCGTGGACCCGGCGCGGTTCACGTCCTACCAGGATCGCATCGAGATCGTCTCACCGGGCCCGCTCCCGATCGGGGTGACGCTGGAGGACCTGCGCCAGCGCGCCGTGACGCCGCGCTGGCGCAACCAGGCGCTTGCTTGGTTCCTCGCGAGACTGCAGCTCGCGCAGGCCGAGGGACAGGGCATCCAGACCATCCGCCGTAGCATGAAGGCCGCGGGCTGCCCGCCGCCACTCTTCGATGCGACGGAAGTCTCCGTCACCTGTGCCTTGCGGGCGCATCCGCGATTCGAAACGGCGGCACGGCCGAAGAAACGTGCCGCAGCCAAGACCCGGCCTGCCAAAAAGCGAGCCCCGGTGGTGAAGAAGGCGCGGAAGAAAATGTCCCGAAAGAAGACCGCAACCGCAAACACCCGCCGCCAGCCCCCTGCCAAAACGAAGAGCCGTAGCACGCGAGGCCGGCGTGGATAAGGCCACCCGCAACGCCATCGAGCGCGCGACCCAGCGGCTGCGCACGCTCCTGGAGGAGGATTTCGCCGCCCAGTTATTCGCGGACTTCGATGTCGACCCGAGGGGCGGCTGGGCGGAGCAGGCCGGCCGACATCTCTCGTCGCAGCGCGCGCTGCAACGCGCGAAGATCGTCGCGGCCCTCGAGCACAAGCGAGCGGCAGGGATGAGCGCCGCCGATAGTGTGGCCGACTACCTGCGTGATGCGGCGTTCACGGCGCTGAACCGATTCGGGGCGCTGAAGATGCTGGAGGCCCGCGAACTGGTGCAGGAGTGCGTCACGCGTGGTGAGCAATCCTCCGGCTACCGGGAGTTCTGCGGACTTGCGCCAGGCGTCGCCCTGTTGCCCGATGCGGCCGGCTATCGGCTCTACATCGAATCGCTCTTCGATGAGCTCTCGACGGAAGTGAAGGTGCTCTTCGATCGCCGCGATCCCGCCTCGGTCCTGTGGCCGAAGCGCGCAACGTTCGAGGCGCTGCTTTCGATCCTGAATGCATCCGAGCTCGCACCGGTCTGGCGCGAGGACGAAACCATCGGCTGGGTGTATCAATACTTTAACGGCTCAGACGAGCGTCGAAAGATGCGCGAGGAGAGTCAGGCGCCGCGCAACAGCCGAGAGCTCGCGGTTCGCAACCAGTTCTTCACGCCACGCTACGTCGTGCAGTTCCTCACGGACAATACGCTGGGGCGCATCTGGTACGAGATGCGCGCCGCCAAGACGGCGCTGGCGGAGCGCGGCGAATACCTGGTGCGCAGGCCGGGGGAGACCTTTGCACCGCGCGAGAAGAAGGATCCCCGCGACCTCAAGGTGCTCGACCCGGCGTGCGGCAGCGGCCACTTCCTGCTTTACGCATTCGAACTGCTCGTGACGATCTACGAGGAGGCGCACGCCGACCCGCAGAGCCCGAAGAGCGAGGCGACCGACAGAACACTCCAGGAAGACTATCCGACCCTCGAGGCGCTCCGTCACGCGCTGCCGGGGTTGATCCTGGCGCACAATCTGCACGGCGTCGATATTGATGCGCGCTGTGCGCAGATTGCGCAGCTGGCCCTCTGGATGAGAGCGCAGCGCGCGTATCGCGACTTCGGCATCAAACGGGAGGATCGGCCGCGGATTCGCAAATCGAACATCGTCGTGGCCGAGCCGCTGGTGACCGACGATCGGTTGACGGAGGAATTCGTGGTGCGGCTGGGAGACGAGGCGCTCGGCCGGGTGTTCGGTGAGCTCGTGGGAGCACTGAAGCTCGCCGGTGACCTCGGGATCCTGCTCCGCGTCGAGAATCTCCTGACGAGGGCGAGCGAGTCGGGCCAGATCGACTACATCGAGTCCCCGGAGCCGAGAATCCGCGAGGCGCTGCGCCGGTTCGTTGCCGAGGAGGGCACGCGCCTCACTACCCGCAAGCGGCTCTTTGCCGATGATGCGATCCAGGGCTTGGGTCTCCTTGAGACCGCAGAAGAGAAGTTCGATGTCGTGCTGATGAATCCCCCCTTTGGTGCCGGAAGCACCCGCGCGAAGAAGGACTTCGACCGGGCGTACCCCAGGACGAAGAACGACGTCTATGCGGCTTTCGTAGAACGCGGCATCGAACTTCTTTTGAGTCGCGGCTGCCTCGGCGCCATCACTTCGAGGACCGGATTCTTTCTCTCCAGCTTCCAGAAGTGGCGCGAGGAAGTGCTGCTCGAGGGTGACAATCTCCTCGTGTTCGCGGACCTGGGGGAGGGCGTGATGGACGGTGCGAACGTAGAGGCGGCGGCTTACTGTATCGAAGCCGCTGGCTCACCCCAGCACTTTAGACCCCGAACCGTCTTTCTTGATTGTCGCCATACCAATGATAAGGCGAATTCCTTTCGTCATGCGGTGCGAGACCCGGCGTTAGAGTCCACCACTCGTCGCTATGAGCTGCATCCGTCGGTGTTCAGATCTGTGCCCGGGTCAGCATTCGTCTATCAGGCGCCGGAGGCGCTGCTCACGCTGGCTGCGGCAGGAGGCAATCTGCTTTCGCTTGGCGCTAAAGCGCAACAGGGGTTTGGCGCTTCGACGCGATTTCATCGTCTATTGTGGGAGGTGCGAGAGACAGACATCGGGTCGGAAAACAGATGGATGTTTCTCGTGCATGGCACTAAGCCGGCTCCTTTCTACAAATCAACCACACACGTTGTGTTGTGGGAAGACTCCGGGCGCGAAGCGAAGGCCGATGTGATTGGGCGCTATCCGTACCTCAATGGAAACTACGGATTCAAGATTCAAGCGGAGGCCGACTACGGCCGACCCGGACTTTGCTACGGAAAGAGAACTACGCAGTTTACCGCGCAGGTGATGCCAGCCGGACACGCGTTCTCGTTCGAGGGGACGGCTATCCACGTTCGGAACGACAGGGCGGACATTTGGTCCCTTCTAGCGCTGCTCAACTCCAGGCTCGTTGCCGCGTGGCTGAATCTTGTTTGCGCCCAGCACAAGACCTACAACTACGTGGATGCGTTGCCTGCCCCGGCGAACATCAGCGCTGAACTCGGAACTCTTGCGCGAAAGGCGTGGTCTCTGCAGAGAAGCAGGGATGTTATCAATGAAACGTCTCTGGCTTTCGTGCTTCCGGCGGAACTGTGCGCCCGCGGTGGGCGGTTCAACAGTCACGCGATAGATGATGCTTACTCCGCCGTCGTGCGAGAATTGGAGGCGGGAGTAAATCTTCTTTATGGCATTACTGTCGATGACGTTGAGCGTCTCTATCAGGCGGGAAATGGCGTCCTGTCAGATGAATTTTCCATCGGTGCGTCTGCCGATATGGAGGCGAAGGATGCGGAAGACGAGGAGGGCGATGACCCGAGCGAGGACGAACTCCCGGAAGGCGTTGACACTGGTGCAACAGCCTCGTGGCTCGTCGGCGTCGCTTTCGGCCGCTTTGACCCGCGGCTTGCGACCGGTGAACGTGGCGTTCCGTCGGAGCCCGACCCCTTCGATCCCCTGTCGGCCCGCTCCCCGGGCATGTGGCCCGAGGGTGAGGCGCCAAAGAATCCCCCTGACATTCTGTTAGACGATGCGGGTCATGCGGCGGACTTGGCGGCGCGGGTCAATCAGATTGCTGAACGAATTGGCTGGGAGCCGCCGCACGATGTGCGCGCCTGGCTTTCTCGGGAATTCTTCCCGCTGCACATCAAGATGTACTCCAAGAGCCGACGCAAGGCGCCGATCTATTGGCAGCTGGCGACGCCCTCGGGCAGCTATTCCGTGTGGCTCTATATCCACGCGTTCACGAAAGATACGCTCTTTCGCGTACAACACGAGTATGCGACCCCGAAACTCCTGCACGAAGAGCAGCGCCTTGAATCGATGCATCGCGAGTTCGGCGAAAACCCTGCGCGCGCTGAGCGCAAGCAGATTGACGAACAGGAGGCATTCGTCGCCGAGCTGCGGGCGTTTCTCGAGGAGATCCAGCGCATCGCGCCGCTCTGGAGCCCCGATCTCGACGACGGCGTCGTTATCAACTTCGCACCTTTGTGGCGGCTCGTCCCGCAGTGTAAATCGTGGCAGAAGGAGCTGAAGGCCACCTGGGATGCGCTCTGCGCGGGTGAGTACGACTGGGCGCACCTGGCGATGCACCTCTGGCCCGAGCGCGTCGTCGCGAAATGCGCGAAGGATCGCAGCCTCGCGATTGCTCATGGGCTCGAGGACGTGTTCTGGGTCGAAAACAGCGAGGGCAAGTGGGTCGCGCGCGAGAATCCAACGGGATCCCTCGAAGACCTCGTCCGTGAGCGAACCTCGCCGGCCGTCAAGGCCGCTCTGGACAGCCTTTTTCAGGCGCCCGTGGCTCAGAACCGGGGCCGTCGATCGAGGGGCCGACGAGTGCGCGCGACCGGGAGCGCCTGATGCATCCACTGCACGAATACATCGCGGGGCAGCTCGCGAGCCGCATCAAGAAGCATCATGTCGTCGTGTGGTACGACGCTCGGCAGGAATTCGCCCCCTTCTTCGCGGAGCTGCGCGGTGGCCCGAAGGAACCGGGGTCGATGGTCGCGGTGTCGATTGCGGGGACTCGAGCACAGCTCACCGAATTCGACGGCTCATTCCTCGAGCTGCGCTCGCGCGTCGAGCCGTACGTGAGTCAGGACGATCCGCTCGATTTCGTCATTTACGTTCCGGGCCGTCGCGCCAATGCCAGGGAATCCCTCCTCCTCGAGCTCGAGAAGGCCGGTACTTGCTACGAGCCGCAGTTGAAGAGCCTCGCCCGCAATGCGCTCCGTCAGGTTTACACCGATGGCGTGATCGACGAGTTGCTGGCGCCGGAGAGAGTGTCCTACGAAGATCTCGCTCGGGCGTCGGCGGGCGCTAGCGGTGGGGAGCCGCCCTCGCTCCTCAAGATGATATTCGAGGACGAGCCCCGCGGCGGGATCCTGCCTGATTGGCTGATGAACGAGGCGCGGGACGAGGTGATCCTCGCCAAGGACGCCTCGGGCGAGCTCATCAAGCTGATTCACTCCTCCTGCGGTCTCGAGCTGCCCGAGGACACCGCTCCCGCGAAGGCGCGCGCTGTGGCTCTGCGGTATCTCCTGGTGAACGAGTTCAGGGGTGCGCTGGCCGGTCCCGCACCGGATTGCGTGGAAGGCGTTCCGCTGCCGAGGACTCAGGATCAGCGGACGTCGGCGGCCGAGCTGGTGCGCGGGCTTCGGGATCGCTTCCCCAGCGAGTATGCCGTGGGTGCGGATCGGATCGAGGCGGAACTCGGTCTGGTGAAGGCAACCCTGGCGGTCGAATCGCTCACCTCGATCGACACTTTCCGATTTGCGGAGCGCGCGGTGCTGGATCGGTGCTCGGCGTTGATTGCCGAGCGGCGGTTCGATGAGGCGCTGCAGCTCATCGAGCGCCACGAGTCGAGCTTCTGGGTTCGGCAGGACATCCCGCGCAGTGTGCAATGGAATGCCTGCCGGCAATTGGCGGAGCTCGGGAGGGAGGCACAGGGAGTGCAGGGGGCCGCGCGCAGGCTCACTGGCGGCGTGACTGCCTGGATCAGCACCTACACGGATGCCCAAGGCTGGTTCCGGCTCGACCAGATGCATCGGCGGCTGGAGTGGCTCGCCGGTCGCGTCGAGGAGGAACTCGATGAGCGCGCGCTTGGCCTGGTGAGGCGTGCCTACGAGGATGCCTGTCAGGTCATGGCGGAAGGGTTCACCCGCGCGCTCGAGGGTGCAGCGTGGACCGTGCCTGGCGCTCTGCACCAGTCGCACGTCTTCAGCGAGGTGGTGAACGGCAGGCCGAAGCCGGTGGCTTACTTTTTCGTGGACGCGATGCGCTATGAGATGGGCGTCGAGCTCGCGCAGCGGCTGCAGCCACCGGACGGTGCTTCCGTCGCTGAGGTGCAAATCAAGGCTGCCGTGGCTGCGCTCCCGAGCATCACTCCGGTCGGGATGGCTGCGCTCCTTCCCGGTGCTTCCGCCAGCTTTGCGGTCGTCGAGCAGGGCGGAAAGCTCGGCTCACGGATCGAGGGGGCGTTCCTGCCGGACTGGCCGAGCCGGCGAAAATTCCTCGCCGCGCGGATCCCCGGACTCGTCGATTTGACGCTGGATGAGCTGCTGGGACTGCCGCGCTCGAAGCTCGCAAAGAAGGTGGACGGCGCTCAGGTCGTGATCGTCCGCTCCCAGGAGCTCGATCATGCCGGCGAAGGGGGTTTCACCTACCAGGCGCGCCAAGTGATGCACACGGTGATCGACAATCTGGCCCGCGCCGTCCGCAAGCTGGCGGGCGTCGGCATCGCAGAGGCCGTGGTGGCGGCGGATCACGGACACCTGTTCGCCTCCGAGCGCGAGGAGTCCATGCGCATGGATGCCCCCGGCGGCGAGACAATCGAACTGCACCGGCGCTGCTGGATCGGACGAGGCGGCAAGACGCCCGCGGGCTGCGTGCGAGTGGCGGCGACGGCGCTCGGCTACGATTCGGATCTTGATTTTGTCTTTCCCCGCGGCTGTGGGGTCTTCAAGGCGGGCGGGGACCTCGCCTTCCATCACGGGGCGGCCTCGCTGCAGGAGATCCTGATCCCGGTGCTCACGGTGCGCTCGCGCGGCAGCGGCGCCCTGCCGCCTGCGGCGGGCTCACTGTCAGTGACCGGTGTGCCGGCCAAGATCACCAATCGCATTTTCAGCATCGTGCTGCAGGGTGACCTGCTGAGCGCCGAGCAGGCAGTGCTGCCGCTGCTGCTCACCGACGGTCGGCAGGTCGGCCGCGCCGGCATGGTAGTGGACGGGGAGCTCGATCGGGATACCGGGACCGTGAAACTCGTTCCCGGCAAGCCCGTGACGGTCGCCTTCCTCCTCGATGACGATCGGGCCCGGACGTTGCGCGTCGTCATCCAGGACCCGCGCACCGATGCCGAGCTCTATCGCTCACCGGCCGATATCCCTGTGGAACTTGGAACCTGAGCCATGACTGCCTCAACCCCCGCCCGTGACGCACTCGATGACAAGGTGAATCGCCTTTTCGCCGGCAAGGTGGTCCGCAAGGACCTCGTGCGCAAGGTAAAGGTCGGCGCCAATGTGCCGGTGTTCGTCCTCGAGTTCCTGCTCGGCAAGTACTGCGCCTCATCCGACGAGGTCGCGATCCAGATGGGGATGCAGGTCGTCAACGACACGCTCGCCCACAATTACATCCGGGCCGATGAATCCATGAAGGCGCAGGCGACGGTCAAGGATCGCGGGCGTCATTCGTTCATCGACAAGGTCAAAGTCCGGCTCGTCGATTCGGATTATTGGGCCGACGTCACGAACTTCGGCCACAAGAACGTGCACATCCCGGAGCACTACGTGCGGGAGTACGAGCGCCTGGTCATGGGCGGGGTGTGGGCGCAGGTGGACATGCGCTTCGAGTCCGATGAGGAGTCAGGCGGCAAGAACCCTTTCTGGATCGAGAAGCTCACGCCCATCCAGATCGCCACTTTCGATCTGGAGGACTACCGGCGGGTTCGGAAGGAATTCACCACCGACGAGTGGCTCGACTTCATGCTGCGCAGCATGGGCTACGAGCCCGGGGAGATGTCACGGCGTCTCAAGATGCTCTTCCTGCTGCGGCTGATTCCGCTCGCGGAGCGCAACTACAACTTGGTCGAACTGGGGCCGCGCGGCACGGGCAAGACCTATGTCATCCAGGAGATCTCCCCGTACGCCGCGCTGCTCACGGGCGGCACCACCGTGGCGAACCTCTTCGGACACATGTCCGGCCGGCAGAAGGGCATGGTGCAGATCTGGGACGTCGTCGGGTTCGATGAGGTCGCGGACCTGCAGAAGATGCCGAAGGAGGTCGTCACCACGATGAAGACCTTCTGCGAGTCGGGCACCTTTCAGCGCGGCCAAGAGGCGGTTTCCGGGGATGCCAGCATTGCGATGTTCGGCAACACCAATCAGCCGGTCGACGTGATGGTGCAGACGGGGCATCTCTTTGCGCCGATGCCGGACATCATCCGCGACGATATGGCGTTCATCGATCGGATGCACTGCTATCTCCCGGGGTGGGAGATCCCGAAGATGCGCAATGATCTCTTCACGGATCATTACGGGTTCGTGGTCGATTACCTCGCCGAATCGCTGCGCGAGATGCGCCGGCACAATTTCACTGAAATCATCGACCGCCATTTCTCGCTCGGCGCTCACTTGAATGCTCGCGACCGCAAAGCGGTGCGCAAGACCGTCTCGGGGCTGATGAAGATCCTCTTCCCGCACGGGGAGGTCTCGCAGGCTGACTTGGCGGAGATTCTGGAGCTCGCCCTCGAGGGTCGTCGGCGCGTGAAGGAGCAGCTGAAGAAGATGGGCTCCTTCGAGTACTACCACACGTCCTTCAGCTACACATTGAACGACAGCGGCGAGGAGAAGTTCGTCGGTGTGCCGGAGCAGGGCGGGCGGGATCTCATCTCGCAGGATCCGGTCGCTCCGGGAACCGCCTACACAGCCGGAGTGACCGCCGATGGAACGGTGGGCCTCTATCGCCTGGAGGTCTCCATTTCGACCGGTACCGGGAAGCTGAAACTCGCGGGTGGCATTGCCGGCGCCGCCAAGGAATCGGTCCAGCGGGCGTTCAGCTTCCTGCATGCAAAGAAGGCGGAGCTCGGCGTCGCTCGCGACTTGGACACCTCCGATCTACACGTCGAGCTCATCGATCTGCTGGCGAACCGGGTGGAGGCGGAGATCGGCGTGGCTCTTTTTGTGGCCGCGTACTCCGCCCTGCGCAAAGCGCCCGTCAGTCCTGCGTTGCTGATCCTGGGCGATATGAGCGTCCAGGGCAACATCAAGCCGCTCCGCTCCCTGACGGAACCCCTTCAAGTCGCCAAGGACAACGGCGCCAAGCGCGCGCTGATCCCGATCGAGAACAAACGGAACTTTCTCGACGTGAGTGCCGACATCATGGAACAGGTGGACCCGATCTTTTACGGCGACCCGAAGATCGCCGCTATAAAAGTGCTAGGAGCCACCTGACTGCCATGCATCACAGCGTCGGGCCAGAACCAGGGATCTTATGATCGAGCTCGGACATGCGCTCCCTGGCGGCACGATCCTGACAGACGACAAAGGCGTCAACGAAACCTATCGCGGACTTATCGAAGTTGGCTCGGCACGTCTCTTGGCGTATGTCAAACTTCTGCCGGATCGCCAGCTGGTCAACGAATTGCTCGCATCCGTCCTGGGACGAATAGTCGGTCTCCCGATCCCACGGGGATTTCTTGTCGAAGTGCGCCGTACCGACTATCCCAATTCCCCGGTGATGACCGCTCACGGACTCACCGTTGCGCCGGCATTTGCGGTCGAGGCGCTTCCTTGCCAGTCTGCCCTACGACACCTCGATCTTCAGAGTCCGATGGCTTGGGAGCAATTACTGCGAGCTTGGCCCCATTGGTACTCTGCCGCAGCCTTTGACGACTGGATCGCGAATGCGGATCGACATCCCGGCAATCTCCTCGTCGGCGCACCCGGCGAGGCTTGGTTGATTGACCATGGGCACGCGTTCACCGGGGACAAATGGCAAGCCTTGAATCTACGGCCCGACGTAATTACAGCAAATCAGCTTGGCCAGGCAATGACAGCATTGCTGCAGCCGCCCGAAAAAGCACTCGCGATGCAGGCCTGTCACGTCGTCGCACAGCGCTTCTCATCTGTCGATACTGTACAGGCTACCCGGCTCGCGCATGTGGTGACACAATTATCGGCTCCTGATTTCGATGCGCTCACCAGGTTTGTGACAGAACGTGTCCATTCCGTTGCGTCTCGAATCGGGAGCATTCTCGGAATCCCGGGTCTACCGCTAGGACCAGTTCCATGAGTGAACTCGCCGAGTTGTTCGATCAGATGCCAAAGCGCCGCAGCACTCATGCAGGGCGCTGGGTGCCAATTTATCTTGAACCACTGCCGGGCTCAGGGGAACGCATCTGTATTGCGGTGGCTGCAGCTGACGACTCGTCTTTTGTGGTCACCCCGGTAGCGGACCTCGCACGCTTCTCATGCATCTACGGCGCTGCATCCGCTGCTCTCGCATGGTCTGCTGAACTGATCGTTTCGGAAGCACAGCATGTACTTTCCAGAGCAGGACTGGGGGGGCTAGGTGAGCTTGCGGAGAGAATAGAGGGGCTCGTGCTGGGCCCAGAGCGACATGGTGCCGGCACTGGCCTCGCGGATCTCGCGCGTCTTGCGCTTCAACAGGTCTCCGCTCTCAGTGCGGTCAACTTCATGCCGACTACGGAAATAGCGGCGGTAGCGGAAAATACAGAAGGCGGAGGGCGGCTCGAGTCGAAAATTCGCCAACTCGTTGTAGGTCGGCAACCCGAGTTACGCGACCGGTTCAGAAGGCAATTTAGCCGGTCGCAATCCTCCCGTCCATTGCGATATGGATTCGTGGGAAAATTCATCGCTGCGAATTTCGCTACTCTGCAGTCAAAATCGTCCAGTCAAGTGTCAGCGCAGGTGGATCGCGCAAAGGCGCGGCTCTGGGACCTGCACCAGCTCGACGCTGGTGTCCTCGCGGATTCGCTCGAGCTTCATGCGCCATCGATGTCCTATGAACTACTCGTTCACCGACCGATTGTGTTCGAGACCCGGTTGGACGGGTCCTTGAGGTCGGTGGTCAAAGCTGCTGAAGAGGAGTTGGAGGCCGAGGCAGACAAGTTCGATATACGCTTTCGCCCGTTACGTTCCGTAGACGCGATTGCGGATTACCTGATCGAACGGGAGGCCGCGTGAGCTCTCACAAAAATATGTGAGGCAATACGAGGTCCGCCGGCGTGAATTGCCCTCGCGGTCCTGGGGTGAAGGTCCGATAAGTGAGCGGGCGGTGTGAGTCCCCCATGAGTCCCCGATTGGCCGATGCGTGTGCGATTGAGAAGGAATCGGACGACCAAAGTGCGGTCCCGTCCGCGTTGATCGCCGCGTAGGCGATTGAGAAGATGGGACCAGTAAACAATTAGGTGCGCGTTCAGTTCAATGCCGCGTCTCACCTCATCGTGATCGGCGGCTAAGTACTCTATGCGTGTCGTTGGCATCTAACGCATCGGCATTGGAATCGGAAAATCTCTTGAATCAGGCGTTGCCGATCCGTAAATGCCAGCACTGAAATATCGGTCGGTGACAGATAGTTCCAAGTGATCTCCTCGCCCGGTGCGATCGCCTTGATCGTGCGAAGCGCCGTCCCGCGCCGGCAGGCGATCGGCGTGACATCAGCGTTGGGCGCGCATGAATGATTCGTGAAACAGAGCGTCTCGAACAGTCCGGATCCTATGTTTCTTCCCTTCTCGTCCCAGAACGCCATGTGGTTCGTTGCGACTGAGAAATAGAGCGCTTGGGTGGTCTGCGGATCAATGCCCCGTACGCTTTGAACCTCCTGCGCGAATGACCGATCCTCGGCGTCCCACGGCTGCGGCGTGATCGCGAAGTGCTTTTCGGTGATCCACCTGAGCTTTGCTGGATCGTCGACGATCTGGCGGACGATTAGCCATGCGCGATAGCCGGGATAATAGCGCTGCGGTGCCCAGATCACGGGCGTTTCGTGAAGGATGAGTTCGTCGGCATCCGGCGAGAATGACCGAGTGGCGACGAGTCGGCGTTGTCCGTCTTCGAGTTTCACCATCACGCCCGATAGATCCGTGTTGGACTTATTCATGGGAGTCTCCGATTTCCCGTGCAGCGGGAACTCGCCGCGTGTGGCTCGTTCGCGATTCTGTGGGGTTTGACGACCTGTTCTGATTGAGCGGGTGTTCGCATCGCGTTGGGTCGCGGCAGAAGTCCTCTCTCGAGGGTCAGGCTCACGTCGAACTCGTTTGTCTATCGCTCGAATCGCACATCTCCCGCTGCTTAAATCGATTGCCACATATCGCGCTCGGTCCACGCGGCCGGGGATCTCGGTCGCGGCGTTTAAGCCCGCAGTCGCTATACGCAGCACAACAACAGCAGAAGCTCTGTGTTGGCTGACAGATTAGGACACGGCATCGGCAAGAACCACGGGCCGCCACGACCGTTAATGAAGTCCACGACCTCTCTGTTCGCAAAGAGAGGTTGTAGAAAATGAAACGAAAAGGCCATAGAAAACAGACAGATACAGGTTTTTCTCATTATCTGGTGCCGAGCTCACTTCATGAGCGTCCGGACCCCCGTCAGCAGCAGCGCAGAGCGCGGAGACGCGCAATGGCGATGACGTGCCTGACGATGACGACCTTGATTGAAGTGATGCGCGAGCGGGCCGGGCAACCCGGACTGCCGACGCCAGCTTCCCTGCCGAACTACGAGACCGCCCTGCGGCACTTTGCCGAAGAGCGCGGACTGAAGCCGGATGATTCGATTGGCGGGCTGCTGCGGCTCGGCTACCCGAAGGCTCTGGAGGCGCACACGGCGGCGCTCTCGGCGCGCAAAGTCGACTTACGGGTGATCGCCAATCGCCGCAGTGCCTTGAAGGCGTGGCGGAAACTCGTCAACGCACTGGACCGAGAGTCCGCCGCCATGGCAGGCGCAAAGGCACCACTTTCAGCAGCCCTGACGCGCCTCATGGAAGAGTGTCGCACCCCGGGTGGCGAGCAGATCTCCATCAGAGCCATTGCCCTTCAGGCCGGCGTTCCCATCGCGACCTTGCGTCGCTGGATCGCAGGGGTCCACCCAAAGGGCCGACACGTCGTCATGTACACCAAGAGACTCGAGCGCTTTTTCGGGCTCGCACCAGGGGCGATTCTGGATACTCTGGACGGCGAGTCGTTGCCCGGACGCAATGAAACCGATACGCCGCGCAACGAATACCGCCGTCGCCTCGCCCGAATGAGCCGGGATCGCTATTTCCTCAAGCCGTCCGATGCGACGGCGGAGTTTCGTGCGGAGTGGACTGGTCTCATTCAGATGAAGACGCAATTGTTTCTCGGCGCAGACGTGTGGTCTGCGGTACCAGTGCAAGCCGGTGCCCGCAAAATGTGGGTTCTACATGCGCCAAATAGCGCGCGTGGCGCCACCGATGATTGGGTCGATTCGCGGAACGGTTGTCGGTGTCCCACCGCCGGACTCGCCTTTCAGTATGTGTCCGGGTATCTCGGCTGGTTGGCACGCGCAGCTGAACGTGGTGGGGCGGGGATGGAAGCGGCCGCCTGCCAGTCACTCTGTTTCTTCACCGACGTCCCGCGGCTCTCGCAGTATCTCGAATGGCGCATTGCTCGCGCCGATGGGGTGATCAGCGGTGCAATCAGGACGATACTGCAGTTCGCTGCGATGCTCGTGCATCCGCACACCGGTTTCTTGCGGCGTAACCCGGCGCTTGGACAGAAGATGGGGATCACGTCCGAGGAGGCATGGGCGCGGCACTGTGATGCGGCGCTGCAGTGGGTGAGGAACTCAAAAAAGGCGATTGCCCCGAAAGTGCGCATGTCCCGCGACTCGTTCGAGCCGATTCGTTCGATCCTTGAGCTGAAAAACCCCATGAGCGCGGTGGCTGATGCTGTTCAACGGATGCGCGCGGCCCGGGTCCTCACCGGCGGCGAAGCGGAGGCGAAATGGGGTCGCGACCTGCTGCTGCTGATGCTGCTCGCGTCGAATCCGCTTCGCGCACGGAACGTGAAGGAGCTCACCTGGCGAGCCGACAACTCGGGCGACTTACGGCAAGACGCGGATGGGGGCTGGCGTGTCGTCATTGCGCGGCATCGCCTGAAGAATGCAAACGGTGCGGCGCGCGATGCGGATTACAACTGTCGCGTGCAGCCGGCCGTCTGGCCACACCTCGAGCGGTATTTGCGCGAGTATCGGCCGCTGCTCGGCAGTGCCGCCACTGACTACCTGTTCGTCTGCCCCTCCGGCAAGAACCGCCCGTGGCGCGGGCTCAATCGGTGCTTTATGCGAATCACGCGCCGCTTCTTCGTCGGTACGGAAGGCTTCGGTCCGCATGCAATGCGCCACATCGTCGCGACCGCAATCCTCAAGCTCTCCGGCAGCATCATCCGCGCGGCCAAGGCATTGCATGACCGGCCTGAGACCGTGCAGAAGCATTACGGGTTCTTCTTGAACGATGACGTTGCCGAATGGATGACGGATGCGTTCGGGAGCGATTTCAATCGCTTCTGAATGCCGTATGGCCAGTCGACATCCCCATCGGAAGGGCGTACGCGATGGCTGTGTGAGCGCGGCTCATGGCGCGCGTGACGGCCGTCGCGCATCCACCCGTCGTTTCGGATCGGGCGGTGTGTCGCCTAAGGGTGGGGCTACGGCGAACTTCTCCGCGAGGAATGCATCGATCGTTGCGCGGTGCCAGAACAGGCGTCGCGAGTCGCCAAAGCGTTGCGGTGGGGGAATTTCGCCGGCGCGAACCATCGCATCGAGCGTCGTCAGCGAGCGGATTCGCAGCAGCTCAAGCATGTCTTCGCGGGTCAGCAGGGGTGAATCGATCATCGGGTTTCCTCAATCAGTCAGTGCTGAGGAAGTATTGCGATGCGTTTTATATTTTCCCGCTCAGGCCTTGCGCTTATCGGCTGATCGGGCCCGGGCGGGAGGGGTGCCGCGCTGCGGAAACGCCAGAATGTCCGCGCTCGTCCCGGGCGGGATGCGGATCGAGGGTCTGACGCGTCCTTTGTGGACGAAGCGCGCCCCGGCTCGCTGGGCTTTCTCGAACAGCTCATCCAGCCGGGTGGCCATGGTTCCCATGCACAGGTTGGTGTATCGGGCGAGGCAGCGCAGGTCGCGGTGGCCGGTGATCGCGGCCAGCTCGTGCACGTCGAGGGGCGAGCCAGCCTGGCGGGCGACTTCGACGATGCGGCTGGTGGCCTCGTGCCGCAGGTCGTGCATGTGAAAGTCATCGAGCCCCGCCCGTTCGCAGATGCGGTTCCAGGCGCTGCGCACCTGATTGACGCTCATCGGGAAGACGCGCTCGGGTGTGCGGGGCAGCTGATCGAGAAAGGCTCTGACGTTCGCGCGCAATGCAAGGTCGCGGGCGCGCCCGTTTTTCGTCTCGGGCAGATGGCCCACGTTCCCGTGCACGTGCTGCCAGGTGAGATTCAGCGCCTCGCCTCGGCGGGCGGCGGTTTCGAGCAGGAACGTGAGCAGGGCTTCGTAGTACGGTACGGCCTCAGGCTCGGCGAGCGTGTCTTCGATCGCAGCCCGGATGGGGCCGAGATAGCGTTTGCGGGCCGATTCGTTCGGAAGCAGTTCGGCTTCCCTGCGCGCCGGCGCCAGTGCCGTCTCGAGTGCGCGCTCACGGGCGAGGAGGCGGTCCTCGGCGCGCGCGGACTCGAAGAGCCGGCGTTCCTCCTCAGGCGAGAGCCGCCGGTCGCGTTCATTGAAATAGCGGGGCCGGCGCACGCCGTACATGGGCGATTCGTGCAGGTGGATCCGCAGGGTCTTGCGCGCCCAGTTGATGATCTGCGAGAGGAGGTCGAGTTCGCGGTCCACGGTGGCCGGCGCATAGCCCTGCTCGCCGATGCGCTCCGTGACGTAGCCTTCGATGTCCTTCGGCAGCACGTCGGCGAGACTCTTGAAGAGCCATTCGAGCCCCAGGCGCGGCGTGTGGCGCGGTCGCAGACGGTGCCGGGGCGCGTGGGCGCCGGGGCCGAGCGGTCGCGGCCGGCCTACCGTGCTGTAGGCATCCTCCAGGAAGCTGTTGAGGGTGTAGCGCTCGACGTCGCAGCCCTTGTGACGCGGGCATTCCGCATCGATGTAGCGCTGCACGAGTTCGGCGAAGGTAATCTTGCGCGCGGCGGTGTAGTCGATCATCAGGCCTCGGGCGCGCTGAGCCTCGATCTCATTGACCGTGTGCTGGGCTTCTTCGCGCGATCGGGCGGCGAAGGAGGTGCGGTGCCGACCGGAGCCGATGCGCACGAGCCAGGCATCGCTGCCCTGGCTCAGCCTGGGCGTGAGGCCCTGCTGGCGGAGCATCCCGCAGTATTCGTTCGCGCGGGCTTTCGCGGTGTGGGGGAAGGAGCGGGTCAGCTCGGGTCGGCGCGTGACCGAGACGGTGTAGCGCGAGCGGTTCGTGATCGATGCCATCGGGACTCCTCGATTGGAGTCACGTCTAGGCAAGGGGATTTAAACGCGCCGCCCGCAGGGGGACATAAACTGCCACCGATCTGCCACCTGCGGCCCCGAGGGCACGGTGGAGGGGTCGGTCCAGAGCGCGAAAAACCCTTAGAAAGAGCCGGGATTTGATGGTCGGGGTGACAGGATTTGAACCTGCGCCACCTACGTCCCGAACGTAGTGCTCTACCAGGCTGAGCTACACCCCGATCTGGCGGTCCCGGGCCCTCGGGTGGGGCCGAAGCCGGCACGCGAGGCAGGGTCGCGAAGTGTACTGAAGCAGGGCGGTTGCTTCAATGGCGATGCGCACGAAGGGTCCTTCCGGACCGGGCCTGCGCTTCGCGGTATGCTTTGCGCCATAAGAACGAACAGAGGGAAGGGGGGCGTGATGGCGAGCCCGATCAGTGTGGAACGTCGTGTACGTCTCTGGGGTGTTTGCGCGCTGGTGCTCGGGGGCTTGGCCGGCCCGCCGGCGCATGCGGACCTCTACGGGGCACTGAAGTCGTTCAAGCAGCACGACTACGCCGCAGCTTTCAGGGAATTTCACGCGCTTGCCAAGCTCGGCCAGCCCTTCTCGCAGCTCGATGTCGCATACCTGTACGTGACGGGAGAGGGCACGGCGGTCAACGCCGCGCGCGCCTATGCCTGGGCGCAGCTCGCGGCGGAAAATGGCGAGGCGGCCGCGAAGAAACTGGCCGGGCAGCTGCAGCCCTTGCTGAGCCCCGCGGACCGGCGTGCCGCCGCGCAGATCATCGCACGCTACAACCGCGCGGCGCTGCGCCGGCGTCTGCTCCCGGTCGCGGTCGGCAGTTGTGGCGGCTCCCATTCTGCGCAGCGGGCCGCCTCATGCCCCTTCGTCATCCATGCGAATCCGGCCTGCAATGCGGTGAACTACGACCGGTACGCGTATCCGGCCATGGAGGGAATATTCGAGAACATGCAGAGTCAGGTGGTCGTGCAGTTCACGCTCATGCCCGACGGCACGGCGCGCCTGCCGCACGTGGTGTTCGGGCTGCCCGAGCCCGGCTTTCGCGCAGCGGTGCGCACCAGCGTCCTGCGCTCGAAATTCCATCATCTGCCGCCCGGCGTGCAGTCCGTCCAGTGCGACCTCGACGTGCGTTTCGTCGAGCGGGATATCGAGGATCTGTCCGCCTATCGGCGCCTGGACCGCAATCTGCTCAGGATGCGCCTCGGCGCCCGGCAGGGTAATCCCACCGCCGAGGCGACCTACGGGACGCTGCTCGCGGGCTTGCCGCAGGTCGGCCGCTGGCGCGGCCGCAATTTCCTCAAGTGGCTGCTCAAGGCCGCTCAAGCCGGCGTTCCGTATGCGCAATATGAAGTCGGAGAGAGCCTGATGGCGGGCTGGGGGTGCTGGCCGGACAAGGCGAAGAGCCTGCGCTGGCTGCGCCTCGCCGCCGCCCGGCACGAGCCGCACGCCGAGGCTGCGCTCGCCGCCCGATTGCTGCGCGGCGACCCCAGGCCGGCGGCGATGGAGAAGGCGCGCCGCTGGCTGGCGGGCGCTGCGGCGAGTCACGACAGGGTCGCCGCCGTGTACCTCTCGGCATTGCTCGCCGCCGCGCCCCAGAACGGGCTTCGTGACCCCGCGCGCGCGCTTCGCCTGGAAAGAGAGGCGTTCGAGCATGTCGGCGTGGATCCCACCGGCTACGAGATCCGTGCCGCCGCCTACGCCGCGGAAGGCCACTTCAAGCGCGCGGTGCGCCTCGAGCGCCGGGCGATTGCCCATGCGCACGCACTGGGCTGGTCCCTTGCGCCGCTTCAGGCGCGCCTCAGGCGCTATCGGGCCGGGAAGCCCTGGTTCGGCAATCTGTTGAATTTCGGCGTGCCGGCGAGCGAGCGGCCCATACCGCTGTGCCGGGAAGGAAAGTGCCTAAGTGGTGTGCCCGACGGCGAAATGGGCGAGGGCCGCGAGGCCTCGCTTGTAGGGCGTGTCGGGCAGGGCCTTCAGCGATTCCAGCGCCTGGTCGGCCGCGTCCTGGGCCAGGCGGGCCGCATAGTCGAGCCCCCCGGTCGACTCGATCGCCTCGATGATGGGATCGAGTTCCGCGCCGCCCTGCTCGATGGCCTGGCGGATGACCGCGCGCTGGGACTCGGTGCCCCGGCGTAGCGCGTGAATGAGCGGCAGCGTCGGCTTGCCCTCGGCCAGATCATCCCCCAGGTTCTTGCCCCGCTCGGCGGGGTTGGAGCGGTAGTCGAGCACGTCATCGACCAGCTGGTAGGCCGTGCCGAGGTGGCGACCGTAGGCGGCGAGCGCCTGGCGCAGCGGCCGCGGTCCGCCGGCGAGCACCGCGGCCACTTCGGCGCCGGCCTCGAACAGCTTGGCCGTCTTGCGGTAGATCACCTCCAGATAACGCTGCTCGCTGGTGTCCGGATCGTGCGCGTTCATCAGCTGCATCACCTCGCCCTCGGCGATCACGTTGGTCGCCTCGGCCATGATCTCCATCACCGGCTGGGAGGTGAGCGAGGCCATCATCTGGAAGGCGCGCGAGTAGACGAAATCCCCGACCAGCACGCTCGCCTGATTGCCGAAGACCTCGTTGGCCGTGTAGCGCCCGCGGCGCAGCGAGGAGCCGTCGACCACGTCATCGTGCAGCAGCGTGGCCGTGTGGATGAATTCGATGAACGCCGCCGCCTCGATGTGCGCGGGCCGGTGGCCGCAGGCGCGCCCCGCGAGCACCACCAGCAGCGGACGCAGCCGCTTGCCGCCGCCGGCGATGATGTGCTCTGCGACCTGGTCTACGAGCGGGACCGCGCTCTTGAGGCGCTGGCGGATGGCATCGTCAACGGCGGCCAGATCGGCCTCGACCAGCGCTCGTATTTCTTCAAGGGTCATTAGTGGGCGACTTTCGATACAGCCGCGCATCGTAGCCGACCGGGAGGAGCGCCGCACGCCGAAGCGCGGGAAAATAAATGCCCGCCGTGCAATCCGGCCGGCGGCCCCGCGCCCGCCCTCGCGCGGGCTGCGCACCGGCGTTTGACCGGGGCCGGGCGCCCCAGTAGAATGCCCGCCCTTTCGTCAAGTCCCTCGTTCCGGTTCAATAGCTTATGTACGCAGTGATCGCCACCGGTGGAAAGCAGTATCGCGTGACCCAGGACGGGGTGCTGCGCATTGAGAAACTGGACGCCGAGCCCGGCGCCACGGTCGAGTTCGACCGGGTGCTGCTCATCGGGGAGGGCGCCGAGGTCACACTCGGCAAGCCGCTCGTTGCGGGCGGCAAGGTGACCGCCACCGTGGTGCGCCACGGCAAGGGCCGCAAAGTCTCGGTGGTCAAGTTCAAACGGCGCGCGCATTACCTGCGCCAGAAGACGCACCGTCAGCCCTTCACCGAGGTGAAGGTGACGGCGATCAGCGCGGGTTGACGCGCACCCATTCGACCGCAAGAGTGCACACATGGCACACAAAAAGGCAGGCGGCAGCACCAAGAACGGCCGCGAGTCCCATTCCAAACGTCTGGGCGTGAAGCGCTTCGGCGGCGAGCACGTACTGGCCGGCAACATCCTCGTGCGCCAGCGCGGCACGCACATGCGCGCCGGCGCCAACGTCGGCATCGGCACCGACCACACGCTGTTTGCCAAGGTGACGGGCACGGTGCAGTTTCAGCGCAAGGGGCTCGAGCAGCGCACCTACGTGAACGTGCTGCCCGCGGCGGCGCAGGCCTGAGCCTCAGCGCCCCTCGCCGCGGCGAATCGCTGAATACCCCGGCCCTCGCGCCGGGGTTTTCGTCTCGGGATCGTACCCATGAAATTCGTTGACGAGGCGCGCCTGCGGGTGCAGGCCGGCAAGGGCGGGCGCGGCAGCACCAGTTTCCGCCGCGAGAAATTCATCCCCCTCGGCGGGCCGGACGGCGGTGACGGCGGCCACGGCGGCAGCGTCTTTCTGCGCGCCGCGGCGGGCATCAACACGCTGGTGGATTTTCGCATCGAGCGCATCTGGCGCGCCGAGCACGGCGAGCCCGGCTCGAGCAACGACTGCACGGGGCGCAGCGGGGAGGACCTCTACATCCCGGTTCCCATCGGCACCGTGGTGCGCGATGCCGAGACCGGCGAGACGCTCGGGGACCTCTCGCGCGAGGGCGAGGTGCTGGCCGTGGCGCGCGGCGGCAAGGGCGGCTGGGGCAATCAGCGCTTCAAGTCGAGCACCAACCGCGCGCCCCGCCAGTTCGGACCGGGCCTGCCGGGCGAGAAGCGCACGTTGGAGCTCGAGCTCAAAGTGCTCGCCGACGTGGGGCTGCTCGGTCAGCCCAACGCCGGCAAATCCACCCTGATCCGGGCCGTCTCGGCCGCCCGACCGAAAGTCGCGGACTATCCCTTCACGACGCTGCACCCGCATCTCGGCGTGGTCGCCGTCGGCGAGCATCGCAGCTTCGTCATGGCCGACATTCCGGGCCTGATCGAAGGCGCGGCGCAAGGCGCGGGGCTCGGGATCCGCTTCCTGAAGCACCTGCAGCGCACCCGGCTGCTGCTGCATGTGCTCGACATCGCACCGACCGATCCGGAGACCGACCCGGTCGCCCAGGCGCGCGCCATCGTCGCGGAGCTGAAGAAATTCAGTCCCGAGCTCGCGGCAAGGCCGCGCTGGCTGGTGCTCAACAAGTGCGATCTGCTCACGGACGAGGACGGTGAGCGGCGTGCGCGCCAGATCGTGCGGCGGCTGCGCTATCGCGGCCCGCAGTTTCTCATCTCCGGGGCCACCGGCCGCGGCACGCGGGAGCTCTCCGAGGCGGTTATGCGCTTTTTGGAGGAACAGGTCGCTGCTGCGCGCGCAGCCGAATCTGCTCCAGGAGATAGCGGCGCCGGGCAGCCGGTTTGAGCTTCAGCGGCACCGGCGTAAGGGGCGGGACGAGGAGGGTCGTACGCGGCTTGACGCTGACGTCCACGGTGCGCCTCTCAATGCATCGCGCGGATGCGAGCGGCCAGATGGCTCTTGTGCCGGGCCGCCTTGTTGCGGTGGATGATCCGTTTGTTGACCAGGGTATCGATGACCGGCACGGCCGCCTGGTAGGTCGCCTGAGCGGCAGCCTTGTCGCCGCCGGCGATGGCGGTGGTTACTTTACGTACGGCCGAGCGCATCCGCGTGCGCAGCGCAACGTTGCGCGCACGATGTTTTTCAGCTTGGTGGGCCGCCTTCTCGGCGGACTTCGTGTTGGCCACAAATGCTCCGTATCACCTGGTCCCCGTCGCGGGGGGCCGATAGTCTGCTCACCCCCCGGGGCGTTGTCAACGCCCGCCCCCGGGCGTGCGCGGGCGCCGACAGCGCAGCGTCTGCCGCGGCGGACACGAAATCCTGTATTCTTAAGCTCTTCTGTGTGGCAGTGACGGCTCGGGCGGCCGATGGAGCTGATTCGCGGACTCAATGGCTTGACCGAGCCCCGGCGCGGCTGCGTCGTCACCATCGGGACCTTCGACGGGATTCACCTCGGTCACCAGGCGCTGCTGGAGTGCCTGGCGGGGCACGCGCGGCAGCTCGCTCGCACCGCGATGGTGCTCACCTTCGAGCCGATGCCGCGCGAGTACTTCGCGCCGGCAGACTGCCCGGCGCGCCTGACCACGTTGCGCGAGCGCTGGAGAGTGTTCGCGCGGCACGGCGTTGAGGCGCTGTGGCTGTTGCGCTTCGCCGAGCCGCTGCGCTGCCTCTCCGGCGAGGCGTTTGCGGCGCTGCTCGCGCGGCAGCTGCGTGCGCCCCTGGTCGTGGTCGGGCACGACTTCCGCTTCGGGCGCAACGGCGAGGCGACCGCCGAGACGCTGGGCGAGGCTGGTCGCCGGCTGGGATTCGCCACCGAAGTGGTGGCGCCGGTGACGCTCGACGGCGAGCGCGTGAGCAGCAGCGCGGTGCGCGAGGCGCTCGCGAGCGGGCAGTTGGCGCGCGCCGAGCGGCTGCTGGGGCGGCCCTACAGCATGAGCGGGCGGGTGGTGGGCGGGGAGCGGCTCGGCCGGCGCCTCGGCTTCCCGACCGCGAACCTGCGTCTCGAGCGGCGGCGCTCGCCGCTCGAGGGCATCTTCGCCGTGCGCGTTCACGGCATCGCCGCCGGGCCGCTGCCGGCGGTGGCGAGCCTTGGCCGGCGGCCGACTGTGGGCGGCGGGCCGATGCGGCTGGAGGTGCACGTGTTCGATTTTTCCGCCGACCTGTACGGCCGGCGGATTGAAGTGGAGTTCGTGGCCAAGCTGCGCGACGAGGCGCGCTTCGAGGACCTCGAGGCGCTCGTGGCGCAGATGCACCGGGATGCCGAGGCGGCCCGAACGATTCTGAGGGTTTGATCCGGCCGCGGGCCGGGAACGGCGACGGCGACGGCGATTTCATGTCCGATTACAAACACACGATCAACCTGCCTGCGACACGCTTTCCGATGAAGGCGGACCTGGCTCAGCGCGAGCCGGCGATGGTGGCCTCCTGGGACGAGCGCGGCATCTACGCCAAGCTGCGCGAGCGCTCGCGCGGGCGGCCGCGCTTCGTGCTGCACGACGGGCCTCCCTATGCCAATGGCGTGATCCACATCGGGCATGCCGTCAACAAGATCCTCAAGGACATCATCGTCAAGGCGCGCTCCCTCGAGGGCTTCGATGCGCCCTACATCCCCGGCTGGGACTGCCATGGTCTGCCGATCGAGCTGCAGGTCGAGAAGAAGCACGGCCGGGCGGGCGGCCGGCTCGATGCGGCCGCCTTTCGCGCCGCCTGCCGCGCCTACGCGGCCGAGCAGATCGAGCTGCAGCGCCGGGACTTCAAGCGCCTCGGGGTGCTCGGCGACTGGGAGCGGCCCTATCTGACCATGTCCCCGCGCTACGAGGCGCAGCAGATCCGCGCCCTCGGGCGCATCATCCGCAACGGCCACCTCTACAAGGGCGTCAAGCCCGTGCACTGGTGCCTCGATTGCCGCTCGGCGCTCGCGGAGGCGGAGGTCGAGTACGCCGACCGGACTTCTCCGGCGGTCGATGTGGGCTTCCGGGTCGCCGACCCCGGCGATCTCGAGCGGCGTTTCGCGCTCGCGCCGGCGGCGCTGGGCGGGGAGCCCGCCGAGCTCGTCATCTGGACCACCACGCCCTGGACGCTGCCGGCGAACCAGGCCGTGGCGCTCGGGCAGACGATCCGCTATGCGCTGCTCGAGGCCGAGATCGGCGGCCAGCGGCGCCGGCTGATCCTGGCCTCGGAGCTGATCGAGGCGTGCCTGAAGCGCTACGGCGCGGCGGCCCACCGGGTGCTCGCCGAGGCCGAGGGCGGCGCGCTCGAGGGCCTCTCGCTCGCGCATCCCTTTCAGGACCGGACAGTCCCGGTGGTTCTCGCCGAGCACGTCACCCTCGATGCCGGCACGGGCGCGGTGCACACCGCCCCCGGCCACGGCCAGGAGGACTTCGTGGTCGGCCGGCGCTACGGGCTCGCGGTCGTGAACCCGGTCGGCAGCGACGGGCGGTTCCTGCCCGACACCCCGCTCGTGGCGGGGCTGCGCGTCGATGAGGCCAACCCGGTGCTGATCGAGGCGCTGCGCGAGCGCGGGCGGCTGCTCGCGCACCAGCCGTTCCTGCACAGCTACCCGCACTGCTGGCGGCACAAGAGCCCGGTCATCTTCCGCGCCACGCCGCAGTGGTTCATCGGCATGGACACCAACGGGCTGCGCGAGCACGCGCTGCGCGACATCAAGCAGGTGACCTGGACGCCCGAGTGGGGCGAGCAGCGCATCAGCGGCATGATCGAAGTGCGCCCCGACTGGTGCATCTCGCGCCAGCGGCTCTGGGGCGTGCCGATCGCGCTGTTCGTGCGCGCCGGCAGCGGGGAGCTGCATCCGCGCACCGCGGAGCTGATCGAGGCAATCGCCGCGCGCGTCGAGCGCGAGGGCATCGAGGCCTGGTTCGGGCTCGATCCGGGTGAGCTCCTCGGCGAGGAGGCGAGCCAGTACGAGAAGGTCACCGACGTGATGGACGTGTGGGCCGACTCGGGGCTTTCGTTCGAGTGCGTCGGTCACGAGCGGCCGGAGATCGCCTCGCCCGTCGATCTGTACCTGGAGGGCTCGGACCAGCACCGCGGCTGGTTCCACAGCTCGCTGCTGATGTCCGAGGCGCTCTATGAGCGCGCCCCGTACCGCGGCGTGCTCACCCACGGGTTCACGGTCGATGAGCAGGGGCGCAAGCAGTCGAAGTCCCTCGGCAACGTGGTCGCGCCGCAGAAGGTGATGCAGAGCCTCGGGGCGGACGTGCTGCGTCTGTGGGTCTCGGCCACCGACTACGCCAACGAGATGAGCGTGTCGGACGAGATCTTGAAGCGCATGTCGGATTCCTACCGGCGCATCCGCAACACCGCGCGTTACCTCCTCGGCAACCTCGATGGATTCGATCCGGCGCGCGATGCGCTGGCGCCCGGCGAGCTGCTCGAGCTCGACCGCTGGGCGCTCGGGCGCGCCGCGGCGCTGCAGCAGGAGATCCGCGACGCCTACCGCCGCTACACGTTTCACCTGGTCTACCAGAAGGTGCACAACTTCTGCAGCGTCGAGCTCGGCGCGTTCTACCTCGATGTGCTGAAGGACCGCATGTACACGCTGCCCGCGACCTCGCGCGCACGCCGCTCGGCGCAGACCGCGATGTACCACATCACCGAGAGCATGGTCCGCTGGCTCGCGCCGATCCTCTCGTTCACCGCCGAGGAGATCTGGCAGTACGTGCCGGGCGAGCGCGAGGAATCGGTGTTTCTCGCCACCTGGCATGAGCTGGCGCAGATGCCGGCCCCCGCGATCGACTGGACGGCGCTGCTCGCGCTGCGCGCCGACGTCACGCGCGAGCTCGAGAAGCTGCGCGATGCGGGACAGATCGGCGCGCCGCTCGACGCCGAGGTCGACGTATACTGCGGGCCCGGGCAGTACGAGCGGTTCGCCTCGCTCGGCGAGGAGCTGCGCTTCTTTTTCATCACCTCGCATGCCCGCGTGCATCGCCTCGCCGCGGCGCCCCCGGCCGGCGCCGCCCCGGCGGTCAACACCGGGCGCGAGGATGTGTGGGTGGCCGTCAAGCCGACGCATGATGCGAAATGCGTCCGCTGCTGGCAGCGCCGCCCCGATGTCGGGGCGAACGCCGCGCACCCGCAGCTGTGCGGCCGGTGCATCAGCAACATCGAGGGTGCGGGCGAGGAACGGCACTTCCTATGAGCACAGAGAACGAACCGCGCGCCCCCGGCGCTGGCGCATCCGCCGCGCGCCCGCTCAGCGGCCGCATCTGGCTCGCGCTGTCGCTCGTGGTCATCGGGCTCGACCAGTGGAGCAAGGCCTGGGTGGTGCGGCACCTGAGCTTCCACGCCGCGCGGCCCATCCTCCCGGTGCTCGACCTGACGCTCGCCTACAACACCGGCGCGGCGTTCAGTTTTCTCGCCGACCAGAGCGGCTGGCAGCGCTGGGTGCTCACCGTGCTCGCGCTCGTGGTGGCGGTGCTGATCATCGGCTACCTCGGCCGGCTCGAGGCGCGCCGCCAGCGGCTGCTCTGCGCGGCCCTCGCGCTCATCCTCGGCGGGGCGCTCGGCAATCTCATCGACCGGCTGCGCCTGGGGTATGTGGTGGATTTCATCAGCGCGCACTGGCGCGGACACTACTTTCCGGCGTTCAATATGGCGGATTCATCGATCACCGTCGGGGCGGCGCTGCTGCTGATCGATCTGTGGCGCGAGAGCCGCCACGGCGCGCGCAGCCCATCCCGACAGGAGGACACCTGATGCAAGTGCTGCTGGCCAATCCGCGCGGGTTTTGCGCGGGCGTCGACCGGGCCATCGACATCGTCGAGCGGGCCATCGACATGTTCGGAGCGCCGATCTATGTCCGCCACGAGGTGGTGCACAACCGCCACGTGGTCGACCGGCTGCGCGAGCGCGGCGCGGTGTTCGTCGAGGAGCTGCGCGAGGTGCCCGGCGGCGCGACCGTCATCTTCTCCGCCCACGGGGTCTCCCATGCGGTGGAGGACGAGGCGCGCGAGCGCGGCCTGAAGGTATTCGACGCCACCTGTCCGCTCGTGACCAAGGTGCACATGGAGGTGCAGCGCTACGCGCGGGAGGGGCGTGAGGTGATTCTCATCGGGCACGCCGGCCATCCGGAAGTCGAAGGCACCATGGGGCGCTTCGACACCTCCTTCGGCGGGCGGATGTACCTGGTGGGCAACGCCGCGGAGGCCGAGCGTCTGGAGGTGAGCGATCCGGCACAGCTCGCGTTGGTGACCCAGACCACCCTCTCGGTGGACGACACCGCGGAGATCGTCGCCACGCTGAAGCGGCGGTTCGCCGAGCTCGCCACCCCGCGCAAGGAGGACATCTGCTACGCCACGCAGAACCGCCAGGATGCGGTCAAGAAGCTGCTCACGGAGTGCGACATCCTCATCGTGGTGGGCTCGCGGGCCAGCTCCAACTCCAACCGCCTGCGCGAGCTCGCCGAGCGGGCCGGAGTGCCCGGCTACCTGGTCGATGGGCCCCAGGACCTCAGGCGCGAATGGTTCGAGGGCAAGCGCTGCGTGGGGCTCACCGCGGGCGCCTCGGCGCCGGAGGTGCTGGTGCGTGGGGTCTTGGAACAGTTGCACGAGTGGGGCGCGCAGGTGCCGCGCGAGATCTCCGGGCGCGAGGAGAAAGTGACGTTCGGCCTGCCGCGCGAGCTCAGGCGCGCCTAGCGGCCCGCGTAGAGGGACTTCTTCAGCTTCCAGCGCTTGTGCGACCAGGGCCAGTCCGAGGGCGCCGCGGTGATCTGCCGCTCGACCGCGCGCACGTAGCGCTCGGTGAGCTCACCGGGGGCAAGAGTCTCGCCCGGCGCCCGCAGCGGCCGGAACTCCATCTCGTAGTGGCCGCGCCGCACGCGCCGCATGGCGATGAAGAACACCGGCAGGCGCGTGACGCGGGAGATCTCCTCCGGGCCCATGAAGAAGGCGGTGTCGCGGTTGAGAAAGCGCGTCCAGTGCTTGCGCTCGCTCGTGGTCGGCTCCTGATCGGCCACCATCGCGACCGCGCGCGCGGCAGGGCCGCGCTGGAGGATGTCCGCGAGCAGCTGCTTGGCCGGAATCAGCCGGCAGCCGAAGCGGCTGCGGACCTTTCTCATCTCCCGCTCGGCCCACACATCGACCAGCGGCTTGTAGGCGGCCTCGAGCGGGTAGCCGAGCTCGAGCGAGAGCGCAAGCAGCATCCACTCCCAGTTGCACTGGTGCGCGGCGGTGAGCAGCACCGAGCGGCCCTCGGCGAGGTGCGAGCGCGGCGCCTCGAGATTCACGATGCGCACGCGGCGGCGGAACTCGCGCTCCGAGAGGCTCGCCGACTTGATCACCTCGACCAGCATGTCGGCGAAGCCCTGATAGTAGCGCCGGCGCACCTCGCGCATGCGCGCCTCGTCCCAGCCGGGGAAGGCGCACGAGAGATTCTCCCGCACCACCGCATCGCGGTACGGGAAGAGCCGGAAGGCGAGCCAGCCGAGCAGGTCGGCCAGGCGATAGAGCAGCGCCAGCGGGACCCGTGAGACGAGCCGCACCCACCACACCGGCGGCGCCTCCTCGGGGGTCGGCCGTGGCGGGGCGGGATCGGGCGGTTGCACTGGGGCGGGTTGCGGCTCGGCGGACATGTTGGCGGCGGTCTGCGATCCCGCGGCCCGTTCGCCGCGCGACTCGGGCATGGTAGCGGCCCGCGCCGCGCATGCAAGCTCGCTCACCCGCGGCGCCGGGCTTGCGGCATCGCCCCCGCAGTGCGCCGTTTGGGGGTGATCCGGGCCGGTATCAGGCCGGCGCGGCGCGGCCTATACTGCGACCCGGGTCATGCGGGCGCTGAGTGCGACCTGCTACGGTCGGTGCCGATGTCACGGCGGGTTACCCCTTGCGCCGATGAGTTGAATCGTCTGCTCGGAGCGCTGCTGCGTCTGCGGACGGGCAGCGGCAACCGCCTGCCGGGCTTCGCCGAGCCGATCCTCGTCTATCTGGGGACTCGGCCCGATGCTGCGGTCAGGATGGGTGAGCTGCGCGAACGGCTCGGTCTGGGTCAATCGCGCGCGAGCCGGCTGTGCGCCGCGCTCAAGCGCGCCGGCCTGGTGGACATCACCACCGCCGAGGAGGACCGCCGGGCCTCGTGGGTGCAGCTGACCTCAGCGGGACGTGAGCTCGTCGATGCCTGCTCGAGCGCGCTGCGCGCAGACCTGCCTGCCGGCAGATAAATCCGTTTGCGGTTAAATCTGAGAGCGGATGGATTTGGGATCGCGGCCTCCCACCGGGCACCCCTTGACTCGGGAGCCGGCTCCAGGCCGTAGCATGGCCCTCATCCGGCGCCGTGCCGGAGATCAGCCGCAAGGAGCCGAGCGTGGCCGTTCCTGCCGTTCAGATGGGGTCCGATCATGTGAGTCTGCCGATCGAGGGCATGACCTGCGCGACCTGCGCGTCGCGGGTGGAGCGTGCTCTGAGCGGCCTGGCGTCGGTGAGCGCCGCCGTGAATCTCGCAACCGAACGGGCCGACGTGCACTTCGATGCCGCGCAGGTGAGCGTCGCGCAGCTCGCCGATGCGGTCCGTGCAGCCGGCTACGACGTGCCGCAGGAGACCCGTCAGCTCGCGGTCTCGGGGATGACTTGCGCCACGTGCGCGCTGCGCGTGGAGAAGGCGCTGCGCTCGGTTCCTGGCGTGCTCGAGGCGACGGTGAATCTGGCAACCGAGCGGGCCACCGTGCAGGGCATTGGCGCAGCGGCCTCGCCGGCGGCGCTGATCGCCGCGGTGCAGCGCGCCGGCTACGATGCCGAGCTCACCGGCGATGCGGCGCGTGAGGGGCGCCTCGAGGCCGAGCAGGCCGGGCGATTGCGGCGCGAGAGCCTGCGCCTCGCCGCCGCGGGGCTGCTCAGCGTTCCGCTGCTGCTGCCCATGCTGGGCGTGGCGCTCGCCCCCTGGCTGCAACTCGCACTCGCCACTCCGGTGCAGTTCGTCATCGGCGCGCGCTTTTACCGCGGCGCCTGGAAGGCGCTGCGCTCCGGGGTCGGCAACATGGATGTGCTGGTCGCGCTCGGCACTTCCGCGGCCTACTTCTACAGTCTCTGGCTCCTGCTCACGCGCACGCACCCGCCGCTGTACTTCGATTCCGCGGCCATGGTCATCGCTCTCGTGACCGCCGGCAAATGGCTCGAGGCGCGCGCCAAGCGCGCCACCACCGCGGCGATCCGCCAACTCATGTCGCTGCGCCCGCAGCGCGCGCGCGTGCTGCGCGAGGGCGGCGAGGTCGAGATCCCGGTCGAGGCGGTCGCGGTCGGCGATCTGGTGATCGTTCGCCCCGGCGAGCGAGTCCCGGTCGACGGCATCGTGCGCAGCGGCACGAGCGAGCTCGACGAGAGCCTGCTCACCGGAGAGAGCCTGCCGGTCAATCGCTCCGTGGGCGATCCGGTGACCGGTGGGGCCATCAACGGCAGCGGCCTGCTGCGCATCGAGACCCGCGCGAGCGCCGAGCACTCCGTGCTGGCGCGCATCATCGCGCTCGTCGAGGGCGCCCAGGCGCGCAAGCCCCCCGTGCAGCGGCTGGTCGATCGCGTGGCTGGGGTGTTCGTCCCGGTGGTGCTGGCCGTGGCGCTCGCGGCGTGGCTCGGCTGGTGGCTCATCGCCGGCCAGTTCGGCGCCGGGCTGATCGCGGCCGTCTCCGTCCTGGTGATCGCCTGCCCGTGCGCGCTCGGGCTCGCGACGCCGACGGCACTGATGGTGGGTACGGGCGCCGCCGCGCGGGCCGGCATTCTGATCCGCGACGCCGAGGCGCTCGAGGGGGCCCATCGGCTCGATACCGTGGTGTTCGACAAGACCGGCACGCTCACCGAGGGGCGTCCGGCGGTGGTGGAGCTGCGGGCCGCGGGCCTGCCCGAGCCGGATCTGCTCGCCCTCACGGCCGCGGCGCAGAGCGGCAGCGAACACCCGCTCGCCCGCGCAGTGCTCGCCCGTGCGCGAGCCGAAGGCTTGGCGCTGCCGGCGCTGCGGGAGTTTCAGGCTCACCCCGGCGAGGGGCTGACCGCGCGCCTGACGGACCGGCGCGTGGCGGTGGGCAACCGGGCCCTGATGCGCAGGCTCGGTGTGCCGATTGCCGGCGGTGAAGCCGACGCAGCCCGCCTCGAAGGCCAGGGGCGCACGCTCATGTGGGTGGCGGACGTCACGGATACCCCGCGCTGGCTCGGGCTGCTCGCCTGCGCCGACCCGATCAAGCCCGCCGCCCTCGCCGCGGTCCGCCAGCTGCAGGCCATCGGCGTCGAGACCGTGCTGCTCACCGGCGATCACCCGAGCGCCGCGCAGCCGGTGGCCGCCGCGCTCGGCATCCGGCACGTGCTGAGCGAGGTGGCGCCTGCCGGGAAGGCCGAGCAGGTGCGCCGGCTGCAGGCCGCCGGACGGCGCGTCGGCATGGTCGGCGATGGCGTCAACGACGCTCCGGCGCTGGCGGCGGCCGATGTCGGCATGGCCATGGGCACCGGCGCGGATGCCGCGCTCGAGACGGCCTCGATCACGTTGATGCGCGGCGACCCCCGCCTGGTGGGCGATGCCATCGCGGTGAGCCGCGCGACCTACCGCAAGATCCGCCAGGGGCTGTTCTGGGCGTTCTTCTACAACCTCATCGGTCTGCCGGCCGCAGCCCTTGGTCTGCTCAATCCGATGATCGCCGGCGCCGCCATGGCGCTCTCATCGGTGAGCGTCGTGTCGAACGCCCTGCTGCTGCGCCGCTGGCGCCCGGCAGCCGGCCGCTCGTAGGCGCGCGCCGCCTTCAGCGCCGCGCAGGCGTGGGCTGCGCGTAGGCATCCAGCCAACGCTGTGTGGGCAGGCCGACCTGGGTTTTCCAAACACCGTTTCGCGCGCGGTAGAGCAACGTCGGCGTGCCGTTGCTGCCGAGGTCGCTCATGGCGTTCAGGTGTGTCTTCAGCACCCTCAGGATGTCCGGTGCGATCTGCCGCGCCGGAGCGATGCCGCCGTGCTCGCGCGCCACGTCGAAACGGTCCTCGTCGATGCGCAGCGCGAGCGCCGGATTTCCCGCCCCGAGGATGGCCGCCGCGCGTGCCTGGCTGGTGCGCTCGAGAAAGCCCACCAGCACCCAGCGCACCTGCAGCCGGCCGGCGCCGATGAGCGGCTCGGCCATGTGGTAGAAGCGGTAACAGAAACTGCAGTTCGGATCGATGATGGCGTAGAGCAGCGGGGTGCGCGCGGCACCCTCGGCGATCAGGTGACCGGTATGCTCGAGCCGGCCGATGACGGCCGCGGTATCGACCGGCGCGTAGCGCTGGCGGTACACGGTGTTGAGCGGGACGCTCTGCGGGGAGATCAGCTCGCCGGTGAAGAGGTAACCGTGCGAGCCGTAGACCACCTGGGTGCTGCCTCTGAAGCGCACCACATAGCCGGTCAGTCCCGGAACGTCGCTCGCGAACCTCGTGAGCAGCTTGACCGTGCCGCTGTGGATCAGCGCCGCGAGCGCCGGCGGCGGGGGCGGCAGGGTCGAGGCGCGCTCGGCGGCCCGGGCGGCGGGCAGCGGGGCGATCAGCAGCGAGGCGAGGCCGAGTGCGGCGATGCGCGCCGCGCGCGGCGCGCGGTTCAGGGATGTGAGCACGGATTCTCCGGCACCATGGTTGCAGCGGCGCGCCGGGACGGGGTCCCGCACAGCGAGCGCCACCGGCAGTGTACGTGAACCCGGCGCAGGCCGCTGCCGGGGCTTGACCCTGGAGTGCGCTCCAGGGCGTATCGTGGCGGCGTCAGAAAGGGGAGCAGACCATGCAATCGGTGGTGTTGAAGATCCAGGGCATGCACTGCGGCGGCTGCGCCCAGTCGATCAAGCGCCTGCTCGAGCGCGAACCGGGCGTCGAGTCCGCCGAGGTGAGCTACGAGAGCGGCGAGGCGCGCGTGCGCTTCGACCCGGCGCGCCTGGGGCCTGAGCGTCTGGTGAGCGTGCTCGGGCCGCCGGGCTATCAGGCGCAGGTTCATCCGCAGCCCTGAGCGGGGTCGGCTGATCCCTGCGGGGCGCCCGTCAGCAACGCCTTGAGCAGCCTCAGCAGCTCGTCGGCCCGGATCGGCTTGCTCGCCAGGCGCAGCCGGCTGCTCTCGAAGCGGCGGATGGCGCTCGAGGTATCGCCCGTGACGAGCACCGCCGGCAGCCCCTCGCCGAGGAGCGCGCGCGCGCGGGCGATCACCTCGGTCCCGGTCTGATCGTCGCCGAGGTGATAGTCGGTGATGATCAGGTCGATGCGCGCGCCGCCGTTGATGCACTCGAGCGCCTCGGCGAGCGAGCCGGCCGGGCGCACCTTGTAACCCTCCAGGCGCAGCAGCAGCCCGGTGGCGTCGCGCACCGCCGCGTCGTCTTCCACGAGCAGCACGCAGGGGGATTCGCGCAGGCGGGCCGGTGCGGCCTCAGCACTGGATTCCTCGTGCTGCTCGGCGCAGCGCGCCCCCAGAGGCAGCCGCAGCGTGAACACCGACCCCTTGCCGGGCTCGGAGCAGGCCTCCAGGCGAAGCCCGAGCAGCTCGACCAGGCGCCGTACGATGCTCAGGCCGAGACCATAGCCCTCGCGGCGCGCCGTGCCGACCGGCTCGATCTGATAGAACTCGTCATAGATGTGTGGCAGCTTCGCCGCGTCGATCCCGATGCCGGTGTCGCTCACCGCGATGAGCACCTCTTTTGCGCCGTGCGCTGAGGTCAGGCGCACGCCCCCGGTGTGGGTGTATTTGATGGCGTTCGAGAGCAGGTTGCGCAGGATCTGCCCGAGCAGCGCGGGGTCGCAGTGCACGCACTCCCCGCCGTGGACGACTTCGAGGGTGAGATTCTTGTTCGCCGCGACGCCGGCGAATTCCTGCTCGAGCTCGGTAAAGAGCGGCCCGATGTCCATGTCGGCCGGCTGCGGCCGCACCGCCCCGGACTCGAGCTTGCTCACGTCGAGCAGCGCGTTCAGCAGGCGCGACATCGCGCCGATGGCCACCTCCTGGTAACGCAGCGCCTCCTGCGCGTGTGTTTCCCCGACCATGCGGCGCAGCGCGCCGTTCAGCAGCGCCAGGGACTGAAGCGGCTGGCGCAGATCGTGGCTGGCGGTGGCGAGGAAGCGGCTCTTGGTCTGATTGGCCCGTTCGGCCGCCTGACGCGCGGCGAGCAGCTCGCACTGGATGCGCTTGTGCTCGGTGATGTCGCGGATCGCCGCGGCCACCAGGACCCGCTGCCCGTCCTGAATGGGGCTCAGGCTGATCTCGACCGGAAACTCCGTGCCGTCCTTGCGCCGCGCAAGCAGCTCGAGCCCGATGCCCATCTGGCGCACCCGCAGTTCGCTGAGAAACTCGCCGCGGCGCTGGCGATGGCGCGCGCCGTAGCGCGGTGGGATCAGGTCCTCGACCGTCAGCGTCGCGGCCTCGGCGCCCGAGTAGCCGAACAGCGCGTTCACCTGCCGGTTGGCGAAAAGGATCGACCCCTCAGCGTCGACGATGAGCATCGCATCGGGGGCTGACTCCAGGGCGCTGCGGATCAGCTCGGCGGTGAGGGTCGGCTCCACGGCGCCTCATCGCCACAGCGCTGGCGTGCACGCGGTACCCGGGGGCACTGTGCTCGGGGCGGCCGCCATGGCGTCAGCGCCGGGCCGGCGGCGGCAATCGCAGCAGGAAGCAGGCGCCGTCGGGCGTGTTGGGTCGATGCTCGAGCGTGCCGCCGTGCGCGCGCGCGATGGTGCGGCTGCTGGCAAGTCCCAGCCCCGTGCCGGCCGTCTTGGTCGTGCAGAACGGGTCGAACAGCCGCTGCGCGATCTCGGGCGAGATGCCCGGTCCGTTGTCGCGCACTTCGATCAGCACATCGCCGTCGGCGGTGCGGGCGGTGGCGATGACCACCTCGCGTGCCCCGAGCGGACGTTCATCGAGGGCTTCGAGTGCATTGCGCACCAGGGTGAAGACCACCTGTTGGATCTGGGCGCGGTCGAGGGTCAACGGGGCGAGCCCTTCGGTGAACTCGAAGCGGCAGGTCGACTCGTGCAGCCGGGCGTCGGACTCGATGAGATCGGCGAGCTCGAAGATCAGGGCGTTGACGTCGGTGAGTTCCCCGAGCGACTCGCGGGCGCGCGTCAGGCCGCGCAGGCGGCTGATGATGTCCCCGGCGCGCACCGCCTGTGCGGTGATCTGCCGCAGCGCATCGCGCACTTCCTCGAGATCTGCATCGGGCATGCCGAGCAGTCGCTCGCACGCCTGGGCGTAGTTGGCGACTGCGGCGAGCGGCTGATTCAGCTCGTGCGCCACTCCTGAGGCCATCTCCCCGACCGCAGCGAGACGCGAGACGTGCATCAGACGCTCTTGCAGTCGGCGCGTGGCATCGTCGATGCGGAGGTTCGAATCTTTCATGGAAAATATTGGCGCTGTATTGCGCCGCCAGTCTCTACGTATATTCCCAAACGCGCGGTGGATACTACGGTGCTCCGGGGCCTGTTCAGCCGGCGAGCTTCACAAGTCGGGCAATGAGCTGCGGGTCCGGGCCGCCCTCATCGCGCGCCAGATCGTAACAGGCGGCGATCAGGGTGGCCTGTTTGAAGGCCGGCAGCGTGGTGCCGGATTGGCGCAGCTCGGCCTCCACGGCCCCGACGACGGTCTCGAGCAGCGCGAGGTCGAGAGGCGGCCGGGCCGCCGCTCCGTAGGGCGCACTCGGGTCGCGCAGCACCGCAGCCTCCTCGGGTGAGCCGCGTCCCGTGACCAGCCAATCGATGCGGGTCTGGGTGACTTCGCAGATCGCCCGCAGGTCCGTCACGCTCGGCTCGGAGCGCCCGCGCAGCCATTTGCGCACGGCGCTCTCGGAGCGCTGAATCGCCAGCGCCAGCGCCTGGGCGCTGCCGAAGCGCTCGAGCCTCTCCCGCAGACGGGCCGGGAAGCCGCTCGTCTGGCGGGTCTCAATGAGTGGCGTCGACATGGCGCACTAATGTAGCGAATTGAATTCCGAAAGTCACGTGAGCGAGACAGAAGTATTGCATGGCGTCAAAATTAGCAGTATTCTGTACAAAAGTACAGATGTCCGCAGGGATCTGAGGTCCGCTGCGGGTTGCAGCGGCGGTTCGATGCCATACGAGGTACTGCGGTGATCGAAAGACGGCGCGTGCGCCACGCCTGCGGCGGCAACGAGGCCCGGCTCGAGGAGGCGCTCGCGCATCTGGATGAGATCCGCTCGATGGTGGTCATGGCCGCAGCCGCGCTGCGCCAGCAGAACTGCGAGCTGGACGCCGATATCGCGCGTGTCCTGCAGCGCAGCGTCGCGGGCCGCATCGCCGATCAGATCGAGCGGCTGGCTATAATCGCCGGCCGATCTGGGCTGCGCGAGCGCAGCGCGGCGGGGCGGACGCGAAAGTGGCGGAACTGGTAGACGCGCTGGACTTAGGATCCAGTGGGGCAACCCGTGAGAGTTCGAGTCTCTCCTTTCGCACCATCGCACATCAATGCGAGCGATCGGCAGGGGGCAATTTGAGCCGGGTCCGTTTCCCGGCGGGACGAGCGTGCCAACGGGGGCGCCGTATGGCAAAATGTGGGGTCCCGCACGGTTGCCGCCCGACAGTCACCGGGTTTGCTTGATGCTCGCCGTTGGGCCTGGTCCGCAGCCGGGTCTGGCTAACGGTGTGATCGGGCGGAACGCCGCTGCGCACCCCAATTGGTTCGAGGTTCACGAATGCAGGTTTCGTTGTCCACCCGCGGGGCTCTCGAGCGCCGTCTGGAAGTGGCCGTTCCGGCCGACGAGGTCAACCAGGAGTTCGAGCAGCGCCTGAAGAAGGTCGCCCGCTCGGCGAGCCTGAAGGGATTCCGGCCCGGCAAGGCGCCGCTGCCGGTGGTGCGCAAGCAGTTCGGCGAGCAGGTGCATGCGGAGGTGATCGATCACCTGATCCGCAGCTCCCTGGCCCAGGCGCTGCGCGAGCAGAACCTCACCCCGGCCGGCGGGCCGCGCATCGAGCCGATTGCGGTGGCTCCGGGGGCGGAGCTGAAGTACGCGGCGGTGTTCGAGGTCATGCCGGAGATTCACGTGAAATCTCCGGAGGGGACGCAGATCTCGCGTCCCGGTGCCGAGATCACCGAGGCGGACATCGATGCCATGGTCGAGAGCATGCGCCGGCAGCGGCCCGTGTTCACGCCCGCGGAGCGGCCTGCCCAGGAGAGCGACCGCGTGACGGTCGATTACACGGGGCTGATGGACGGCCAGCCGTTCGAAGGCGGCGACGGCACGGACGTGACGATCATCCTGGGGCGCCAGGAGAACCGTCCGGAGCTCGATGCGGCGCTGCGTGGCGTCGGTGCGGGCGATAGCCGGACCGTGAGCGTGACTTTTCCGCCGGAGACCGGCAATGCCGCGCTCGCCGGCAAGACAGCCGAGCTGAAAGTCTCGGTGAAGCAGGTGGAGGCGCAGTCCCTGCCCGAGGTGGATGAGACGTTCTGCCGCGCCTTCGGCGTCGAGGACGGGGGCGTCGAGGCCCTGCGGGCCGAAGTGCGCAAGAGCATGGAGCGGGAGCTGGCCGACTTGGTGCGCGGCCGGCTGCGCGCGCAGGTGCTCGATGCGCTGTACGCTCAGAACCCGATCGAGGTGCCGCGCACGCTGATCGAGGAGCACGTCCAGCAGATGCAGCTCGATGCGGCCCGCAGCATGGGTGTGCGCGAGGTCTCGCAGCTGCCCCCGCGCGAGTCGTTCGAGGCCGCGGCCCGCAAGCGGGCCGCCCTCGGGCTGATTCTCGGGCAGATCATCCAGAGCGAGAGCCTGCAGGCCGACCACGAGCGCGTCGAGGCGCGCCTCGAGGATCTGATCACGACCTATCCGGATCCGGAGGAAGCCCGCAGCGCCTATCGCAAGAGCCGCGAGGCGATGCGGCAGATCGAATCCGCGGTGCTCGAGGAGCAGGTCATCGACTGGTTCCTCGAGCGCGCGAAGGTGAACGAGCAGCCCATGTCGTTTCAGGAGCTGACCGGCTTCGGCCGTGAGAACCAGACCCGCTAGCGGCGCCGGACTCCCCGGGGCGCCTGCCGCATGCGGCGAACGCCTGAGCGAGTCTCGCCGCGCCGGGCTTGCGCACGGGGCGGGATTGCGTAGCGTAATGGGGCCAAGCGTGGAGACTCGAGCATGAACGAACGCGGATTGAACCTGGTGCCGATCGTCGTCGAGCAGACCGCTCGCGGCGAGAGGTCCTACGACATCTACTCGCGGCTGCTGAAGGAGCGGGTGGTGTTCGTCGTCGGCCCGATCGACGATTATGTCGCCAACATCGTGGTGGCGCAGATGCTGTTTCTGGAGTCGGAGAATCCCGAGAAGGACATCGCGCTCTACATCAACTCCCCGGGCGGTGTGGTGACCGCGGGACTCGCCATGTACGACACCATGCAGTTCATCAAGCCTGACGTGAGCACCATTTGCGTCGGCCAGGCCGCCAGCATGGGCGCGGTGCTGCTCGCCGGCGGCGCGGCCGGAAAGCGCTACTGCCTGCCGCATGCGCGCATCATGATTCACCAGCCGCTCGGGGGCTTCCAGGGTCAGGCCGCGGACATGGAGATCCACGCCCGGGAGATGCTCGAGACGCGCGACCGGCTGAATCACATTCTGGCCAAGCACACCGGCCAGAGCGTCGAGCAGATCAAGATCGACACCGACCGCGATCGCTTCATGGACTGGACCGAAGCGAGGCGCTACGGCCTGATCGATGAGGTGCTGGAGAAGCGCGGTGACATGAGCGCAGGCGCCCGTAAGCCGGCCTGAAAGCCCCCAGAGACGCCGTACGGCGGGCCGCGATGGGCCGGAACCGCTCGCGCTGCGCCCCACCTTTGTCAAGTAGTGAAATCCGTCAAACAATTCCCGCTGAGACAACGACTTGGCCGTGCGCCGGTGCTTTGCTTCGCGGCCGGACCGCGTGCTATAAGAAAGCCGTCTTTATCCGGGGAACCGCGGGCATTAGGACGCTGTGAGCGACGTCTCCGCAAGACGATAGAAGGCTATGCCTCCTGAGGGCTTTTAAATGAGTGATGATTCCCGCGGCCGCCACGAAGACGGCAAGCTCCTTTACTGCTCGTTCTGCGGGAAGAGCCAGCATGAGGTGCGCAAGCTCATCGCCGGCCCCTCGGTGTTCGTGTGCGACGAATGTGTCGAGCTGTGCAACGACATCATTCGCGAGGAACTCGAGGACCGGGCCGAGCGCGCCCGCGACAAGCTGCCCAAGCCGCATGAAATCAAGAAAGTGCTCGATGAGTACGTGATCGGCCAGGAGCGCGCCAAGAAGGTGCTCTCGGTGGCCGTCTACAACCATTACAAGCGCCTGCAGACCCGCAGCGCCGGGGCGCGCGCCAAGGATGAGGTGGAGATCGCCAAGAGCAACATCCTGCTGATCGGGCCGACCGGCTGCGGCAAGACGCTGCTCGCCGAGACGCTGGCGCGGCTGCTCAACGTTCCGTTCACCATTGCCGATGCCACGACCTTGACCGAGGCCGGATACGTCGGTGAGGACGTCGAGAACATCATCCAGAAGCTGCTGCAGAAGTGCGATTACGACGTCGAGAAGGCGCAGACCGGCATCGTCTACATCGATGAGATCGACAAGATTTCGCGCAAGTCCGACAACCCCTCGATCACGCGCGACGTCTCCGGCGAGGGCGTGCAGCAGGCGCTGCTGAAGCTCATCGAGGGCACCATCGCCTCGGTGCCGCCGCAGGGCGGACGCAAGCATCCGCAGCAGGAATTCCTGCAGGTCGACACCGGCAATATCCTGTTCATCTGCGGCGGGGCGTTCGCGGGGCTGGAGAAGATCATCCTCAACCGCACGCAAAAGAGCGGAATCGGTTTCACCTCCGAGGTGCGCACCGCGAATGAGCGGCCGCACGGCAGCGACCTCTTCCACGACGTCGAGCCGGAGGATCTGATCAAGTACGGCCTGATTCCGGAGTTCGTCGGGCGGTTGCCGGTGGTCGCCACGCTCGATGAGCTCGACGAGGCGGCGCTGGTGTCGATTCTCACCGAGCCGAAGAACGCGCTCACCAAGCAGTACCGGCGCCTCTTCGAGATGGAAGGCGCCGAGCTCGAGTTCCGCGACGAGGCGCTGCGCGCCGTGGCGCGCCGGGCCATGCAGCGCAAGACCGGCGCCCGCGGATTGCGCACCATCCTTGAAACGGTGCTGCTCGACACCATGTACGATCTGCCGACGTTGCGCGACGTGGCCAAGGTCGTGGTCGATGAGACCGTGATCGACGGCTCCAGCACTCCGTACGTCGTATATCGCTCCGAGGAAGGCCGCGCTGCCGGCGCCGAGGAGCCCCGGCGGGCCGCAGGACACTGACCGCGCCGGGCGCGCCAGCGGCGCGCCGCCCGCCAGCTTAAACAATCGAGGCTTCGAGCGTGTCTGAATCCAACACCTCCACCCAGCCCGTGCCCGCCGCGCGGGGCGTACCCGTGCTGCCGCTGCGGGATGTCGTCGTCTATCCGCACATGGTGATCCCGCTGTTCGTCGGCCGGGAGAAATCCATCGAGGCGCTCGAGGTGGCCATGCGCGCCGACCGGCGCATCATGCTCATCGCGCAGAAGCAGGCCGACGTCGATGACCCGAAGGCCGACGACCTGTACCGCGTCGGCACCGTGGCGACCATTCTGCAGCTGCTGAAGCTCCCCGACGGCACCGTCAAGGTGCTGGTCGAGGGGATCGATCGGGCGCGCATCGACCGGCTCACCCCGGGCGAGTACTACTCGGCGGAAATCGAGCCGCTGCCGGACGTCGAAGCCTACGATGAGCGCGAGATGGACGTGATGACGCGCTCGGTGATCTCGCAGTTCGAGCAATACGTCAAGCTCAACAAGAAGGTGCCGCCGGAGGTGCTGACCGCGCTTGCCGGCATCGAGCAGGCCGGCCGCCTCGCCGACACCGTCGCGGCGCATATGTCGGTCAAGCTCGCCGAGAAGCAGAAGGTGCTCGAGATTCTCGACGTGAAGAAGCGCCTGGAGCACATTCTGGTGGCCATCGAGGGGGAGCTCGATGTGCTGCAGATCGAGAAGCGCATCCGCGGGCGCGTCAAGGCCCAGATGGAGAAGAGCCAGCGCGAGTACTACCTCAACGAGCAGATGAAGGCGATCCAGAAGGAGCTCGGCGAGATGGACGAGGGCGGCAACGAGCTCGCCGAGCTCGAGGGCCGCATCGCCCGCGCCGGCATGCCGAAGGAGGCGCGCGAGAAGGCGACGAGCGAGCTCAACAAGCTGAAGATGATGTCGCCGATGTCCGCCGAGGCGACGGTGGTGCGCAATTACATCGACTGGCTGGTCAAGGTGCCCTGGAAGAAGCGCACCAAGATCATCAAGGACATCGCCCGCGCCGAGCAGGTGCTCGATGAGGACCACTACGGGCTCGAGAAGGTCAAGGAGCGCATCGTCGAGTATCTGGCCGTTCAGCAGCGCGTGGAGAAGCTGAAGGGCCCGATCCTGTGCCTGGTGGGGCCGCCGGGCGTGGGCAAGACCTCCCTCGGGCAGAGCATCGCGCGGGCGACCAACCGCAAGTTCGTGCGCATGTCCTTGGGCGGGGTGCGCGACGAGGCGGAGATCCGTGGCCACCGGCGCACCTACATCGGCTCGCTGCCGGGCAAGATCGTGCAGAACATGTCCAAGGCCGCCGTGCACAACCCGCTGTTCCTGCTCGATGAAGTCGACAAGATGTCCATGGACTTCCGCGGCGATCCGTCCTCGGCGCTGCTCGAGGTGCTGGACCCCGAGCAGAACTCCACTTTCAACGATCACTACCTCGAGGTCGACCTCGACCTCTCGGAGGTCATGTTCGTCTGCACGGCGAACAGCCTGAACATCCCGCCGCCGCTGCTCGATCGCATGGAGGTGATCCGCCTGCCGGGGTACACCGAGGACGAGAAGATGAACATCGCGCGGCGCTACCTGGTGCCGAAGCAGATGAAGGGCAACGGGCTGAAGGACGATGAGCTGAAGGTCTCCGACGGGGCGCTGCTCGACATCGTGCGCTACTACACGCGCGAGGCCGGCGTGCGCAACCTCGAGCGCGAAATCGCCAAGATCTGCCGCAAGGCGGTCAAGCAGCTGCTGCTGCACAAGAAGGACGAGCGGCAGGTGAGCGCCACGCCGCGCAATCTGGAGAAGTTTCTCGGCGTGCGCCGCTTCCGCTACGGCAAGGCCGAGGATCAGAACCGCGTCGGGCAGGTCACGGGGCTCGCCTGGACCGAGGTGGGCGGGGAGTTGCTCACCATCGAGGCCGCCGTCGTCCCGGGCAAGGGCAAGCTGCAGCACACCGGCCAGTTGGGCGAAGTGATGCAGGAGTCCATCCAGGCGGCGATGACCGTGGTGCGCAGCCGCGCCCAGGTGCTCGGCCTGGAGAGCGAGTTCTACCAGAAACTCGACGTGCATCTGCACATCCCCGAGGGGGCGACGCCGAAGGACGGCCCGAGCGCCGGCATCGGCATGTGCACCGCGCTGGTCTCGGCGCTGACACGCATCCCGGTGCGTTCGGATGTGGCGATGACCGGGGAGATCACGCTGCGCGGGGAGGTGCTGCCGATCGGCGGGCTGAAGGAGAAGCTCCTGGCCGCGCACCGCGGCGGCATCAAGACCGTGCTGATTCCGGACGAGAACCGCAAGGATCTGGTCGAGATCCCCGACAACATCAAGGGTAACCTTGAGATCAAGCCGGTGAAGTGGATCGATGAGGTGCTGGCGCTTGCCTTGACCCAGCAGCCCGTGCCGCTGACCCACGAGGCTCCCCCGGCGCCCGCTCCCGAGGCCGTCGTACCGGAGGGCCGCCGCGGCCGGCGCAACGGGCGCAAGCAGGTCACGCCGGCGCATTGACCGGCGCGCTGCGGCGCGCCATTCTCTTCGGGCAGTGCAGCGCAGAGCCTGCCGGCAAGGTGAGCGAGCCGGCCGGTCCCCGGGGATGCTCCAGCGCCGTGGCTCGCACCGGATCTGCCGGGCACCGGACGGCGGGTGCTTAGCTCAGTTGGTAGAGCGTCGCCTTTACACGGCGAATGTCGGGGGTTCGAGTCCCTCAGCACCCACCATGGAACGCAATAATGACCAATAGACTGCGGGCTGCACAAGTTCGCGCTGGTCGGGGCCCGCGCGAACGATGTGCAGCGGCGCTGTGCGCTGGCAAATCGGCTGCGTGCGCAGCCGCGAGAGACAGCTGGCTGTCAAGAAATACGCAACGACTCGGTGCGCATGGCCTGCTCAACTGCGCCGGTCCGTGAGGCATGCTCCTGGTAGAGAATCCGCCGTAGCACGATGAGCGCGACGACCAGGAGAAGTAGATTGCCGGGGATCCAGATGATGAGCCCGCCGAGGTGCTGATCGGTCAATGGGG
>JAJYLP010000098.1 GCA_021787615.1 Pseudomonadota bacterium | reverse complement strand
CGGCGTACGGCACGAACCTGACGAACCAGCAGTACGTCAGCGCGATGATCTCGCAGCTGCGCTTCGCCGGAGCGCCGCGGCAGTACGGCATCCGTGTCACCAGGATGTTCTAGTTGATGGCCGCGCGAGTGCGCGGGTGGACGCGATAGTCGGCGGACAGTGGCGAGTATGAACGGAACGATGCAGCGCTATGCATTGACGGTGGACAAATTCCTCGACCATGCCGCTAAGTGGCACGGGACCTCGGGGGTGATGTCGGCGAGCGCCGCGGGCGAGACCGAGCGGATCACCTATCGGCAGCTGCGCGAGCAATGCGGGCTCGCATCCGGCGCGCTGCTCGATCTGGGCCTCGTCCCCGGCGAGCGGATCGCAACGCTCGCCTGGAACACCCAGGACCATCTGACGCTGTACTACGCAGCGATGGGTGTGGGACTGGTGTGTCATACGCTCAATCCGCGCCTGAGCGTCGCGCACCTCTCGCAGATCGTCAACGAGGCGCAGGATCGATGGCTCGCGGTCGGCGCGGGCCTGCAGCCGCTCGCGGTGCAGCTGTTGGCGCGCTGCCCGAATCTCGAGACGGTGGTGCTGCTGGACGGGGAGGTGGCCGACGGGCAGGTGCCGGCGCGCGTACGGCACTGGGGCCTCGAGGAGCTGATTCGCCTCTTTGGGCGCAGCGCCCCGTGGGGCGAGTTCGACGAGCAGTGGCCAGCCGGCCTCTGCTACACCTCGGGCACCATAGGCAACCCGCGCGGCGTGCTCTACACCCACCGCTCGAACTACCTGCATACCTTGCGGGCGCTGCAGGCCGATGCTATGGCGCTGAGCGCGCGGGACACGGTGCTGGTGGCGGTGCCGATGTTTCACGCCAACGGCTGGGGGCTGCCGTTCGCGGCCCCGGCAGTCGGCTCGAGCATGGTCCTTCCCGGTCGCAGCGCCGATCCGGCGCACCTGCATGCGCTCATCGCGAACGAGCGGGTGACGGTCGCTGCCGCGGTGCAGACGGTGTGGCTCGCACTGGTGGAGCACCTCGAGAGAGTGAGCGGAGCGCTGCCGACCCTGCAACGCGTGATCATCGGCGGCTCGCATTGCCCCGATGCGCTGCTGCGGCGCATCGAGGAGCGGCTCGAGGTACGTGTGCAGACCAGCTGGGGGATGACCGAGCTCTCGCCGCTCGGCACGATCGAGCCACCGGGCGCCTCCCCGGGGGCTGGACCCCGTGCATCGGGCCGCCCGCCCATTGGGCTCGATCTGAAACTGGTGGATGCGCAGGGGGCTGCGCTGCCGCAGCAGCGCATGGTCGTCGGCCGGCTGATGGTCCGGGGCGCGAGCGTGGCGGAGCGCTACTTCAACGAGCCGGGGCCCGCTTTGGATGCCGAGGGCTACTTCGATACCGGCGATCTGGGGCTGATCGATGCGCAAGGCAACCTGACGATCACCGGCCGAGCCAAGGACTTGATCAAATCCGGCGGCGAGTGGATCAACCCGCGGGAGATCGAAGACCTGATCGGCGCACTGGCGCAGGTGGCGCTGGTCGCGGTGGTCGGGCGGGCGCATCCGAAATGGGGTGAGCGGCCGGTGCTCATCGTGGAGCTGTGCCGCGGTCAGACCATCGGGCAGGACGCAATGTTGGCTGCTCTGCGCGGCAAGGTGCCCGACTGGTGGCTGCCGGATCAGGTCGTGTTCGTCGAGCGGATGCCGCTCGCGGCGACCGGCAAGATCGACAAGAAGCGCCTGCGCGCCGAGTTCGGCGAAGGCTAGAGCGCGTGGACATGGCGGCGCTCGATGAGGCATGCCGGTCCCGCGGCGGCGCCGCCGAGAAGCTCGAACGATGAGCTCGCGCAGCGGCGAGCCGGCCGAGGCGGGGCGGGGCGGGCTGACGCTCGTGCGCACCGCCCAGGGCGCGCTCGCAGGGCTGCCAGTGGGCGGGGGCATCACCGCGTTCAAAGGCATTCGCTATGCCGAAGCGCCGATCGGCGAGCGGCGCTGGCGGCCGCCGCTGCCGGCGCCCGCCTGGAGCGGTGTGCGGCCCGCCACGCGCTTCGGGCCGGCGTGTGTGCAGATGCGCGTGCCGGCCGAGAGCATCTACGCGCAGTATCCGCCGCACGTGAGCGAGGACTGTCTCTTCCTGAACGTGTGGCGGCCGCCCCACGTGACCGACGCGCCGGTCATGGTATGGCTGCACGGCGGTTCGCTGCGCATGGGAGACCCGGCGAGCGGTCTGTACGACGGCGCAGCTCTGGCGGCCAAGGGCGTGCTCATCGTCACGGTGAACTATCGGCTGGGCGCGCTGGGCTTTTTCGCCCACCGGGAGCTCAGCGCCGAGTCCCCCCACGGATCATCGGGCAACTACGGCCTGCTCGATCAGATCGAGGCGCTGCGCTGGGTGCGCGCGCACATCGCGGCCTTCGGCGGTGATCCGGGCAACGTGACGGTGTTCGGCGAGTCGGCCGGCGCGCTCAGCGGGATCGCGCTGATGGCGAGTCCGCTGGCGAGGGGACTGTTTCACAAGATCATCCTGCAGAGCGGTTCGCTGGTCTCGTGCGCCGAGCTCACGCGAGCGAGCTTCGGTCAGCCCTCAGCCGAGTCCGGCGGGGAGCGCCTGGCAGGCGAGCTCGGCGCGGCGGACCTCGCCGCGTTGCGCGCGATGCAAGCCGGCGTGTTGGTGGAGCGGGCCGCTGCGGCCGGCTTCGTGCCGCGGCCGATCATCGATGGCTGGATCCTGCCGCGGCAGATCATCGAGGTCTTCGATCGCCAGGAGCAGGCGCCGGTGCCGCTCATCGCCGGGTTCAACGAGGGCGAGATTCGTACGCTGCGCGCGCTGCTGCCGCCGCTGCCGGGGAGCGCAGCCGAGTACGAGGCGCGGGTGCGCAGCCTCTACGCGGATCTGGCGCCGCGCTACCTCGCCCATTACCCCTCGGCGAACATCGAGGAGAGCGCGCTCGCGGCGGCGCGCGATGCGTTCTTCGGCTGGAGCGCCGAACGGCTGGCGAGGACTCAGACCCGGCTGGGGCAGCTGGCATACCTGTACTTCTTCGCGCATCAGTATGCTTTGCAGCGGGCGCTGCATCGGGAGGCATTCCACGGCAGTGAGCTGCCGTACGAGTTCGGGCGCATCGGCGCGCCCGACGGCTGGCCCGAGCGTTGGCCGCGGCCGCCCGACGATGCGTGCGAGCAGGCGCTGAGCGATGCGATCATGAGTTACTTCACGAGCTTCGCCCGCAGTGGCGTGCCCGCTGCGAGCGGCGCGGCGGCATGGCTGCCGTATGGCGCGAATCGTGACTACCTGGACATCCGCGACACCCCGCGCGCGGCGCGCGCTCTGATGCCAGGGGTCTTCGAGCTGCACGAGGAAGTCATCGCAAGGCGCCGGGCCGCCGGCACCCAGCCCTGGTACGTCAATATCGGTCTCGCTTCACCGGTCGTCCCCACCGGCGTTTGAGGCGAAAGAGTCCGGCCCGGTCGCCGCCGCGGCGCGGCTCCGGGGAGATTTGGCCAGATCAGCAGGTCCGGGCCGCTGATCGCAATCCGGCAGGAGCCATGGGCGCGCAGTAGCGATACCATTTGAGACCGCCACCAGGCAGCGCAGGGGTTCGGGTGAAGATACTTTTTGTGTGTCTCGGAAATATCTGCCGCTCGCCAACGGCGGAGGCGGTTTTTCGCGCCACCGCGGCGCGCGAGCTGCCGGAGCTGGCGCTGACGGTCGATTCGGCCGGAACGGCGGGCTTTCACGTCGGTGAGCCGCCCGATCGGCGCACGCGCGAGGCGGCGGCCCGCCGCGGTTACGACCTCTCAGGCCTGCGAGCGCGCGTCGTGGCGCCGCGTGACTTCGAGACGTTCGATCTGATCCTGGCGATGGACCGGCAGAACCTGCGTACGCTCGAGGGGCGCGCGCCGGCCGATGCACGGGAGCGGCTGCGGCTGTTTCTGGAGTTCGCGCCGCAGAGCGGCATGCTCGAGGTGCCCGACCCGTACTACGGGGGCGAGAACGGCTTCGAGCACGTGCTCGATCTGATTGAACAGGCCGCACTCGGGTTGTGTGCGGCGCTGCGCGCGGGCGAAGCAGTGCCGCAGACGCGCGGCCCGCACGCAGGCTGAGTCAGCCCCAGCCGGCGTCGCGCCCGGGACGCGCGCTGCGCGTCCCGGGCGATTCACCTATTCCTCGGGGCCGTGGCGGTCCGGAACCCACTCCGGTGGCGCGGAGGACCACACCACGTGCGGCTTGGTGTCGTGCCCTGGGCCAGCCGCCGGTGCGCCCGTGGGCTCGAAGTGCGCCGCGGACGGTTTGGGTTCCTCGTGCCGCGGCCCGGCGTGCTCGTCCTGACGCGCAGGAGCGGGCGGTGGTGTCGGAGCCGCTGCCGGCGCAGGCGTCTGGACCGATGCCGGCGCAGGCGCCGGAGCTTGCGGCGCAGGCGAGGCCGGTTGCGCCGGGAAGGCGTCACGCTGCTCAGGTCTTTCGCGCTGCGGACGGCTCTCCGTCACGGTCTCGCGCCGCTCGCCGCTCGTCTGGGCCTGGCCTTCGGACTGGGCCGGACCTGTGCCGCTCGGCCGTGCCTCTCCGGGGGCGTGCTCGCGTGAGCCGCCGCGCCGGCCGCCGCGTCGCCCGCGCCGTCGTCCGCGCCGTTCCCCGCGCTCGGCCTGCGGCCGCTCGCCGCCGGCCGCGGTGGCCGATTCGCCCGGTCCGGCGCCGCCGCCGGCAGGAGCCTCCGGAGGCCGAGGCGACGTGTCGCGCTCGCGGTCTCGATCGCGGTCCCGATCGTGCGGATAGCGCTCAGGGCGCTCCCTGCCCCGGCCCTCCGCGCCACGCGGCTCGCCCTGCGAGCGGCGGGCACCTTCGCTGCGGCGGCCCTGGCGTCCCTGATCGCGCCGTCCGTCGCGGCTGCGCTCGCCGCGGCGGTGGGCGCTGCGCGCCGGGGGACTCGGTTGCGGCGCGGGCGCAGCCGCTGCCGCTGCCGCTGCCGGCTGCGCCTCCTCGGTCTCGGTGCCGAACAAGCCCTTCAGCCGTGCCCACAGGCCCTTCGCGGGCTGTGTCTCGGCCGGCGCCTCGGGCGCCGGATGCGCGGCGCTCAACGTCACGGGCGCGGGCGTCGCGGGCAGGATGGGCGCCACCGCCGCCACTTCGGCGGCCGGGCGCTGCTCGCGCGCGCTGCCCGGCTCGGCCACCTCCGGCGCCGCCGGGATCAGATAGCTGGTCTGGCGGTTCTCGGGCAGCTCCGTCTCGTCATCGCGCACGCGCTTGATCGAGTACTCCGGTGTCTGAATGTGCGGGTTCGGCACGATGATCAGCTCCGCTTCGCTCTTGTCCTCGAGCGTGCGCAGCCATTCGCGCTTTTCATTGAACAGGAACGTCGCCACATCGACCGGCAGCTGCGCGATGATCTTGGCGGTGCGCTCCTTGCGCAGCTCCTCGCCGATCAGGCGCAGCACCGCGAGCGCCATCGACTCGACGCTCCTGATGCTGCCGATGCCGACGCAGCGCGGGCAGACGATGTGGCTCGACTCCCCGAGCGAGGGTCGCAGGCGCTGGCGGGACATCTCGAGCAGCCCAAAGCGCGAGAGCTTGCCGATCTGGATGCGGGCGCGGTCCATCTTCATCGCATCGCGCAACCGGTCCTCGACCTCGCGCTGGTTCTTGCCCGACTCCATGTCGATGAAGTCGATGACGATCAGCCCGCCGATGTCGCGGATGCGCAGTTGCCGGGCGATCTCGTCGGCCGCCTCGAGATTGGTGTTGAGCGCGGTGGTCTCGATGTCGCTGCCCTTGGTGGCGCGCGCCGAGTTGATGTCGATCGACACCAACGCCTCGGTGTAGTCGATGACGATGCTGCCGCCGGAGGGCAGCTGCACCTTGTGCGCGTAGGCGGACTCGATCTGGCTCTCGATCTGAAAGCGGGTGAACAGCGCGACGTCGTCCGTGTAGAGCTTCAAGCGCCGCTGCGCATCGGAGGGCATGAAGCGCTGCATGTACTCCTGGGCTTTCTGGAAGGCGTCCTGATCATCGACCAGCACCTCGGCGATGTCATCGGAGAGGTAATCGCGCAGCGCGCGGGTGACCGGATCGCTCTCCCGGTAGACCAGGAACGGCGCCGTCCGGCCTTCGGCGGCCACGGCGATCTGGTCCCACTGCGTCTTGAGGTTGTCGAGGTCCCACTGCAGCTCCTGGGCGCTGCGTCCGACGCCGGCGGTGCGCACGATCGCGCCCATGCCCTCGGGGATGCGCAGCTGGTTCATCACCTCGCGCATCTGATCGCGGTCTTCGCCCTCGATGCGTCGCGAGACGCCGCCGGCGCGAGGATTGTTCGGCATCAGCACCAGGAAGCGCCCGGCGAGGCTGAGGAAGGTGGTGAGCGCTGCGCCCTTGTTGCCGCGCTCCTCCTTCTCGACCTGGACGATCAGCTCCTGGCCCTCGGAGAGCAGCTCACGGATGTTCATCCGCCCGCCCTGGGGCGGCTGGCGGAAGTACTCCCGGGTGACTTCCTTCAGCGGCAGGAAGCCGTGGCGCGTCGCGCCGTAATCGACGAAGCAGGCTTCCAGCGACGGTTCGATGCGCGAGATCCGGCCCTTGTAGACGTTCGCCTTCTTCTGTTCGCGGGAGGGTATGTCGATACTGAGGTCAAAAAGCTTCTGTCCATCGACCAGCGCGACTCGCAGTTCCTCTTCCTGAGTCGCATTCACGAGCATTCTTTTCATGTGCCCCTACTGTTGTACGGTGAGGGGCCGGCAAGCATACGGGAGGCCGCGGCGCTGGCGCGCCACGGCGGCGAAGATTCCTGCTACTCGGCGCGTCAGCGCGAGTTTCGATCATCACGATGCACGCCACTGCATAGGCGGGTGCCGGAAATCCTTCGACGGTCTCAACCGGAGGCGCCACCCGCGGAACCCGTTGCAGGGGTTCAACGCCGGCGGCGGATCTTGTCGGCCCGATACGATGGCCTCTCTACGGAGGTCCAACTAACATGCGGCGAGGTGCGCCGCCAACCATTGACGCGTCCGCTCAGCGGACGGCGCCAGGAGTATACTGCAATGATTGCTGTAGAAACAGTGCCTTACGCGGAAGAGGGCGGTGTCCGAGGAAAATGGGGCCGAAGGGCGCACCGGCGTGCGCCATCTGGACGTGGCCGAGGGCGAGGCGGGGCTCAGGCTGGATAGGTTCCTGACCCAGCGTCTGCCCGGGCTGCCGCGAACGCGGCTGTTCCGCATCATTCGCAAGGGCGAGGTCCGGGTCAACGGCGGGCGTGCGGGCCCCCAGACGCGCCTGGCCGCGAGCGACCGTGTCCGGGTTCCGCCGCTTCGCCTGGAGGCGCCCGGGGCGGCCGAGCCCGCCGCGCGCGGCCCCTCGGCGGCAATCCTCGAGAGGGTCCGGAGCGCGATCATCCACGAGGATGCGCGTCTGCTGGTGCTCGACAAGCCGGCCGGACTGGCGGTCCACGGCGGCAGCGGCATCGACTTCGGCGTCATCGAGGCGCTGCGCGCGCTGCGGCCGGGCGAGCCACTCGAGCTGGTGCACCGCCTCGATCGCGACACCAGCGGCTGCCTGCTGGTGGCCCGCACGCCGGCGGCGCTGCGCACCGCGCACGCGCTGCTGCGCGAGGGGCGCAGCGAAAAGCGCTATCTGGCGCTGCTCTGCGGCCGCTGGGACCTGGGCCGCAAGCGGATCGATGCGCCGTTGCACACCGATACTCGGGTGGGCGGGGAGCGCACGGTTCGGGTCGGCCCGGGCGGCAAGCCCTCGGTGAGCGAGTTCCGCCTGGTGCAGACCTACGGCCGGCGCGCACGCGCGGCACCGAAGGCGAGCCTTCTCGAGGTCACGCTGCATACGGGCCGTACGCATCAGATCCGGGTGCACGCCGCCTATGCCGGCCATCCGGTGGCCGGCGATTCGAAATACGGCGATGCCGCCTGCAATGCGGCGCTGCGTGAGCTCGGTTTGAAGCGGATGTTCCTGCACGCGCACAGCATGAGCTTCGAGTGGCCGGGCGGGGCCACCTTCAGCGCCAGCGCACCGCTGCCTGAGGAGCTCTCGGCGGTGCTCGGCCGGCTGGAGCGCTAGCGCCGGCTCAGGGAACCGCGCAGCCCGCACGGCGCAGCGCCGCGGTGAGCCAGATGAGCGGTAGACCGATCAGCGCCGTCGGATCGCTACTCTCGATGCGCTCAAACAGCGCGATGCCGAGCCCTTCGACGCGAAATCCCCCGGCGCAGTCGAACGGCCGCTCGGCCTCGACGTAGCGGGCGATCTCCGCCGCCTCGAGCGAGCGGAACAGCACGGTCGTGGTGTCCAGGTGCACCGATCTCACCGCGCCGCCGGCGCCGAGCAGCGCGCAGCCGGTATGGAAGCGCACACGCGCGCCGCTCGCGGCCTCGAGCTGCGCGCGGCAGCGGGCCGCATCGCCGGGCTTGTCGAGCACCTGCTGGCCATGGGCAGCCACCTGGTCGCTGCCGATGACAAGCGCCTCGGGGTGGCGGTGGGCGACCGCCTGAGCCTTGGCGAGGGCGAGCCGGGCGGCCCGGTCGGCCGGCAGCTCCCCACTCTCGTACGCTTCGCTCACCTGCGGGGCGATGGCCGTGAAGGGCAGCCGCAGCCGCTCGAGCAACGCGCGGCGGTAGGGGGAGGTCGAGGCAAGAATCAGTTCAGGCATGGGCGCGCGGGCCGATGCAATTCGGCTCTCCGAAACAAGGACTTAACGGTTTCACCGGGCTTTGACTTGCCGCTACCTGATACCTATTATACGCGCCCCATGCCGCAACCCTGGTCCACGCCGCTCGATGTCGACCGGCTGTCCCGCGGGGCGGTCGCGCTCGATTTCGAGCTGCCGCTGGCGCAGTTGCCGCGGCTGCGATCGCGCGCCGAGCTGCTCGGCGGCAGCGTGCGGGGAATAGTGCGCTTCGGGCGCGATGCGGGCCATGCGGTGGCCGAAGTATCGCTCGGGGGCACAGCCGAGCTGCGCTGTCAGCGCTGCATGCAGCCGATGGTGCTGCTGTTGCGCGCGCGCACGCAGGTTGCGCTGCTCGCGAGCGAGGCCGAGGCGAACACGCTTGCCGCCGGGATCGAACCGGTGCTGGCGAGCGATGGGCGCATCAGTCTCGGCGAGCTGGTCGAGGAGGAGGTGCTGCTCAGCCTGCCGATCGTGCCGATGCACGAATCGGATGCGCAGTGTCAGCCGCTCGCGGCGGCCGGCACGGCGGGCGGGCAGCCGACCGAGGCGGCCACGCAGCGGCCGTTTGCACAGCTGGGTGAGTTGTTGAGTCACAAGTGAGTTTCCGCGCGTTGCGCGCATGAGGATATTATGGCCGTTCAGAAAAGCCGCAAGACCCCTTCCAGGCGCGGCATGCACCGTTCCCACGACGGACTCGCCGCTCCGGCGCTGTCCACCGACCCGCAGTCGGGCGAGACCCACCTGCGCCACCGCATCACCCCGGACGGCTTCTACCGTGGCCGGCGCGTGATCGAGAAGCCCGCCGAGACCGAGCAGGAATAACGTCCGCGCGCGCGTCGTGTTGCCGGTCGCCATCGATGTGATGAGCGGCGATCGCCCGCCGCGCGAGTACATCGCCGGCGCGCTGGCGGCGCTCGAGGAGGAGACGGAGCTGCGCGCCCTGTTGGTGGGCGAGGGTGCGCTGATCGAAGCGGCGCGCGCGCGCGCGCCCTCAGAGCTGCGCGAGCGGATCGAGACCGTGCCGGCCACCGAGGTGGTCGGCATGAGCGAGCATCCGCGCGACGCCGTGCGCCGCAAGAAGGACTCCTCGATGCGCGTGGCGGTCGAGCTCGTCAAGCGCGGGCGCGCCTCGGCTTGCGTGAGCGCCGGCAACACCGGGGCGCTCACCGCCATTGCTCACTTCGTACTGAAAACGCTGCCGGGCGTCGAGCGCGCGGCGATCATCTCGGCCATTCCGGCCGCGCACGGGCACACGCAGATGCTCGACCTCGGCGCCAACACCAAGGCGACGCCCGAGCAGCTCTGCCAGTTTGCCACCATGGGCTCGATCATCTCGCGCGATGTCTATGGGCTCCCCGCCCCGCGCATCGGCCTGCTCAACATCGGCGAGGAGGACATCAAGGGCCACGAGGTCGTGCAGGCCGCGCATGCGCTGCTGCTCGCCGGCGGCCTGAACTACGTCGGCTTCGTTGAGGGCGATGACATCTTCTCCGGGGACGTCGATGTGGTGGTGACCGACGGGTTCACCGGCAACGTGGCGCTGAAGACCATGGAGGGGCTCGCCGCGCTGATCGCCGCGCGCATGCGGCGGGAGTTCGACGCCTCCTGGCGGGACCGCTTGGCGGGTCTTGCTGCGCGGGGGGTGCTGCGGCGCGTGGCCGTCAGCCTCGATCCGCGCCGCTATAACGGGGCGTGCATGGTCGGGCTGGCCGGGATCGTGGTAAAAAGCCACGGCAGGGCCGACAGGATGGCTTTCGCCAGAGCCGTCATCACCGCTGCGCTCGCCGCGCGCCATGGACTGACCGAGCATATCGCCCAGGCGCTCGCCGCGCCGCAATCCATCGGGAGTTCGACGCCTTGATTTATTCGCGCATCGCCGGCACCGGCTCGTATCTGCCTGAGAAGGTCCTCACGAATTTCGATCTCGAGAAGATGGTCGACACGACCGACCAATGGATCCGGGAGCGCACGGGGATCGAGCGGCGGCACATCGCCGCCGACGGGCAGACCACGGTCGATCTGGCCGAGCAGGCCGTGCGCGCGGCGCTCGATGCGGCCGGCTGCAAGCCGGCGGACGTGGATTTCATCGCCTTCGGAACAACCACGCCCGATATGTGGTTCCCGAACTGCGGCGTGCTGCTGCAGGCGCGGCTCGGCTGCCGCGGCGTGCCGGCCTTCAGCCTCGAGACGGCCTGCAGCGGCTTCATGTACGCGCTGGCGATCGCCGACAAGTTCGTGCGCGCCGGGGAGGCGCGCCGGGCGCTCGCGATCGGCGCCGAGACCCTCTCGCGCATCACGGACTGGACCGACCGCTCGACCGCGGTGCTCTTCGCCGACGGCGCCGGCGCGGTGCTGCTCGAGCCGTCCGATCAGCCCGGGATCCTCTCGACGCATCTGCACGCCGACGGGGCCTACAAGGACCTGCTCTACAGCGGCGGCGGCACGGATCTGTCCAATACCCGCCGCGCGATCACCATGACCGGCAACGAGGTGTTCAAGGTCGCCGTGAACACGCTCAGCCGGTCGATCGACGAGGCGCTCACGGCCAATCATCTGGAACGCTCGGCGCTCGACTGGCTGGTGCCGCACCAGGCGAATCTGCGCATCATTCAGGCGACCGCCCGCCGGCTCGATCTGCCCATGGAGCGGGTGATCACCACCGTGCAGGACCACGGCAACACCTCGGCGGCCTCCGTGCCGCTTGCGCTTGATTACGCAGTGCGCTCGGGAAAGATCCAGCGCGGGCAGCTGATGCTGCTCGAGGCCTTCGGCGGCGGGTTCACCTGGGGTTCGGCGCTGATCCGCTATTAAGAAGCGCTGACTGCGGATCTCGCGATGACATCGGGTTCAAGCGGCCAACGGGGTGAGTTGAACCTCGCAGCCAAGGTCGTTGAGGCGACGCACGAGGCGCTGGATCGCCTTGGAGCGGTTGCGGTGAGAGAAGTGGTCGGCGCAGAGATCTTGGTATGGGACGCCGCTTTCTTGAGCATGTGGTAAGCGGCGGTAAGCAGGGAGGCGGCGACCGCGAGGATGGCTTTCTTAGCGCCGCGGCGGGCCTTCTAACCGTGCCCCGGGGCGCATGCGCCCGTGGCAACAATACGGGGTGCTCGCAGGGTCCCGGGTCCAACTACTGAACGGGCTCTTGGCACCAAGGGAAAGCCGACCTCGTTCCCGACGCCAGGAGCATCCTATGCCTCAAACGCCCGTGAAATTCCACTCTCTCACTTCGTTCCACGGGTCCGGGCCCGCCGGATGAAGAACTACTGAGCACCGTCGCGCGCGGGGCGCGCGTGGGAGAGGAAACGGTGTTCCTACGCAGCGGACCAAGCAAGCGAGGAACGTGTGCCTTGCGGCGGTGGGCTGAGGGGCTGCGCTAAACAGATTGACGCTAGGCGCGCGGTGCCCGCGGAGGATGCCCCGATGCCCAAGCGCCATGTCAGCGGCGTCCATAAAACCCACGTAGTCGGGCGCTGCTTCGATGAGCTGAGTCCCGGGGATTGCGCGCTGCACGTGAGCAATCGCGCTGAGCACGGCATCGCTCGTGGAACTCGCCGCTGTGAAATCCAAAGCGATGCGGCCGGCTCTGCCGACACCCACCGCAGCGTCGTCGCAGCCAGCTGCACCCGGCAGCTCAATTAAGCGGTTAGCGCTCGCCTCTGTGGGCGGCAGCCTCGCGGGGGCAAATTTGGGCGGTCCAAGGCCGCCATTCAAGACTCGAGTGCAGACCTTTCACGCATCAGTCTCGGCAAAGGTGCCCGAGTAGAGTCGGGTCCAAAGGAAACCGGCCGTCGCTGCGGGAGAACGGCGGCGCGGGCAGGAAGGCTCAGCCGCTGAGGTCCACTGCTTGACCTTCAAGCCGGGCACCTTCGCAAATTGCCGAACGATGTGGGTGACCAGAATGGCGCCCTCGGACAGCGTGCGTGAGGCGATCAGTGGGTCATGTTGTCGATGGCGGTCCCGGCGCGTTCGAGCATGCACCGGGCGCGAGCGTCGCGCCTGGCGACACGAATTCTTCGACGCCGACGACAATCAAATCTCGACACCGTTCATGATGTTCTTCGCCGTCTTCTTCAGCCGATTTCATATCAATCTGTCTTCTTCTCCCCGGTCCTGAGATTG
>JAJYLP010000176.1 GCA_021787615.1 Pseudomonadota bacterium | reverse complement strand
CGTTCGCGACCGCGAACGAGGTGATCACCCAGGTGCCCTGATCGGGCGAGACGCCGAGGTCCCCGGCGATCGCCGGAATCGACACGTTGGCGATCGAGGTGTCGAGCACGTTCATGAACGTCGCCAGTGACAGCGCGAGCGTGCCAAGGACGACGGCCATGCCCTCAAGCGGCGGCAGCGCGCCCGGCGCGACAGCCGGGCGGGGCGCCGCTTCCGGCGCCGCGTTGGATTCGGTCATGGCGAACCGGCTCCTCAGTACATCCAATGACCCGCGCCGAGCAGGCGCGTCGCGGTGTTCCCAGGATGCCGATCCGAGACGAGGCGCTGTCCGTCGCGCGCCTTGCCGCCACCGCGCGCCTCATCGGCGCGTGCGCCCGCCGGGCCGAGCCCCGCATGCGCTTCCCCAGGGTCATTGGCGGCAATGATCTGGCGGATGGTGCGCGCGGCCTGCGCGTCGACCGACCGGAATACGTCGGTCGAGGCGTCCCCGCCATTGCTCGCCACCTCAGGCAGACGCGGCGAGAGGTCGTGGCGCACATCGACGTAGGCGCTCATCGAAAGCCCGACCTGCAGCGGATGCGCGGCGAGTTCGCGCGGTTCGAGCGCAATGCGCACCGGCACGCGCTGCACGATCTTGATCCAGTTGCCGGTCGCATTCTGCGGCGGCAGCAACGAGAACGCCGAGCCGGTGCCTGCGCCGAAGCCGATGACGCGGCCGTGGAACACGACATCGCTGCCGTAGAGATCCGACACCAGGCTCACCGGCTGGCCGATGCGCATGTCCGCGAGCTGTGACTCCTTGAAGTTCGCATTCACCCAGACCTGGTTCAGGGGCACGACCGACATCAGGGCCATGCCCGGACTGACATGCTCGCCCAGCTGCACGTTGCGTTTCGCCACGAAGCCGGACACCGGCGCCGGCAGCAGAGTGCGTGCGTACGTCAGATATGCCGCATGCACCGCCGCCGCCGCGGACTGCACTGCGGGGTTGTTGGCGATGGTCGTGTTGTCGACCCAGGCGCGGTTGGCAGCGAGACGCTGCTTGGCGGCCGCGAGCGCCGCCTGCGCGGCGTGCACCGCATCGAGCGCGTGCTGCAGATCCTCGCCCGAGACCGCGCCGGTGCGCGCCAGGTTCGCGCGGCGGGCATAGTCCGACTGCGCCTGCGTCAGCGCCGTGCGGCGAACCTGCACGTCGGCACGCAACTCGGCCGCGGTCGCGAACATATTGCGCACCCGGCGCACGGTGCTCGCCAGATTCGCCTCCGCCTTCTGCAGCGCCACTTCGGCGTTCGCCCGGTCGAGGCGCACCAGGGTGTCCCCCGCCTTGACGAACTGCGTGTTGTTGGCATTGATGGCCACCACCGTGCCGGAGACCCGCGGGGTGATCTGCACGACATTGCCGCTGACGTAAGCATCATCGGTGTATTCGACGAAGCGCGCGTCGCTGTACCAGTAAATGCCGTACCCGATGCCGGCCAGGACGACCACCGTGCAGATCGCGGTGAGCCATCGCGCCCTGGGGGTACTCCAGAGCGAACTCGTCCTGTCATGGGCGCTGGTCATGATCTGAACTCTCCCGGCGATCGCCGTCCGAATCGTCTCTCGCTGCCACGGCGAAATATGCCTAGGCAAGCTTCTGCCGAAAAAAAAGGGCCCGTCTCAGCCCGCGTTGTGCAGCATGCGGGTCAGGTAGCCCTTCAGCTTCTGCGCATCCTCCTGCCCGAGGCCGCGCAAAAAGCGGTTCTGCACCGCCACGGACATCTCGAGCATCCGCGGATAGGCCGCCCGGCCCTCATCGGTCGCCTCGAGATAGATCAGTCTGCGGTCCTTCATGCAGCGCATCCGGCGCACCAATCCCTTCTTCTCCAGCCGATCGATCATGCGGGTCATCGCGCCCGCGTCGTACGAAAGCTCCTTGCACAGGTCGGTGGCAGACTTCCTGTTGCCGGTCCCGACGAGCCTCACCAGCACGATGAACTGTGCGGATGTCACACCGAGCGCGGACAGGTGCGGATCGGCGGCCAACTCGCGATCGAGCGCCGCCAGCATCTCCACCTTCACACGGGTCATCAGGTACCCGATGCTCTGGCTCGGCTCGTACGTTCGAACGTCGTAGATATTCCCCAAGCGGCGCCTCCGGGCAAATACCCCGTAAGAGGCATCTGCAGATATATCTGCCTAGGCCGCTATTGTATTGGCAATCATTGCTCGATTCAATCCCTCGGGCGGCTGCGAGAGGTTGCCGCTACGTGACCCAGACCTTGACTGTAAAGCAGCTGCTATGCCGGCGTCTCGAGATTGTCACGCGTTGCCGCGAATATTGCGACGAACCCGGAGGACCCATGAATTCCGACATCCACAGCCGCTGGAAAGCGGCGCTATCGGCCGCCGCCCACCAGACCGTCGCCGCACGCTGGCGCAGCACCGTGCATGCCCTGAGGCTCGCAGAGCTCGATTACCGCGCGCTGTATTCGGCCGACGAGCTCGACATTCAGGCGCTACGCAGAGCGGCGCAGCGCATTGATGACCTCAAGCAGCTGCGTGCGGCGCTCGCCGGAGAGCTCGACGGCCAGCCAGATCGG
>JAJYLP010000010.1 GCA_021787615.1 Pseudomonadota bacterium | reverse complement strand
CCGCACGGCTGCGCGCCATTGCCAACGAGGCTGTTGCAGGGTCAGCGGCAAGCGGCCAAACTGGCCTGATCGCGGCCACAGGTGCGTTTGCTGTCCCATGGCGAGCCTGAATGACAACGTATACGAGGCCCGGGTCAATGCCTTATTGCAGTCGCTCGGAATTTCCCCCGGAAGTCTCACGGCCCGATCACTGCCCCTTTGTGAGCAAGCCCAGAACCTGATCGTGGCAGAGATTGACGGACGAGGCCGCGAGCATCGCCTGAGGCCCGCGGCGGCGGGAGCTTGGCGAGCGATGAAGACAAGCGCATCCTCGCAGGGCGTCGTGCTGCAGATCGCCTCGGCGTTCCGCTCCGTCGATCGGCAGGTCGAGATCATTCGCTCGAAACTCGCGGCCGGCGTCCCGCTCGAGCAGATTCTCACGCTCAGCGCCCCGCCGGGTTACAGCGAGCATCACACCGGCAGGGCAGTCGATATCACCACTTCCGGTACGCGCGCGCTGGAGCAGGAGTTCGAGAATACCGCGGCGTATCGCTGGCTCTGCGCAAATGCCCATGCATTCAGGTTTTTCCTGTCCTACCCGCGCAGCAACCCCCAGGGCTATGCATACGAACCCTGGCATTGGTGCTTTCGGAGCTGACCGGTAGCACGGGATATCTGCGATCATCCGTGGCGACACCGTCGGTCGGGTAATGCCGCTGTAGACGCGCTGATCTCCGCGGACGTTGCGGGGGACGCGAGCTGCGCAGGGCCTGGACTGGCCGTCGGCAAGAGACAACGCCGCGGTTCTCGCCACTGCGCGTCGCGCCACGATTCCTTTTGGGGGTCCCATAATCAACATACCGTCATGAGACGAGCGCGGTCCCGCTCCAGCTGCGCGGCGCGAGCGCGCACGCGCAGCAGGTCGCGCCTTGCGACCAGGCCCACCAGTCTGCCATTACGACGATCAATGATCGGCACACGGCCGACGTCGGCCGCCACCATACGATCCGCGAGCTCGCCCACCCGCTCATCCGGGTAGCCCATGAAGACATCCCGCGGGTCGAGCCGGTCCGCCAACGTCTTCCCGCTCTGCCAGCCCTCGCGTGACCAGCGCAGAACGTCCGACCTCGAGACCATCCCGGCCAGATGCCCTGTGTCGTCGACTACGGGATAGCTTCTGTGGCGCTTGATGCCGGGCTCTGCGTCGAAGAATGCGAGTGCGTCCTCTGTCGACACGCTCGCTAGCAGAGTATGCGGCGGATGCGCCATGATCTCGCTCACGCGCATCACCTCGAACGGATCGACGGTGAACTCGCATGTCAGATGTCGGCCGCGGCGGGCAAGGCGCTCCGTCAGTATGGAGCGGCGCATCAGCAGCACGGTGACGGCAAATGATGCACCACATGCGGTGATCACAGCCGGCATCACACGCAGGTCTCCCGTCAGCTCGACTGCGAATATGGTCGCCGTCAGCGGACAGCGCAGAGTTCCTCCCAGCACCGCCGCCATCGCCAACAGAGCCCAGAAGCCGGAGTCGCCAAATGGCAGAATGTGCGCCTCGAGCACGCCGACCGCGCCACCCATCATCAGCAGCGGCGCCAAGGTTCCGCCCGATGTGCCTGAGGCGAGCGCGACGACCCAGATGGTCGATTTCACGATGAGCAGCACGATCGCCGCATGCAGCGCGACTGCACCGTTGATCAGCGCCTGGATGTTGTCGTATCCGACCCCGAGAGCCGCCGGATCGAGCAATCCGCCGACGCCAACGACGATGCCGCCGATCGCAGGCCACCACATCCAATGGATGGGTAGCTTCTCGTACAGCGCCTCGAACCAGTAAAGCGCACCTGTGGTCATGGCTGACTGAAGGCCCGCGATGACACCGACGCCTGCGCACAATGCCAGACCCCACGACGGCATCGCAGGCACTCCGGCATGCGGGAACAGCGGCCAGGCTCCCACCAACCAGGGCCGCCAGGCGATTGCGACGATTGCCGAAACCACCACGGGCACGAAACTGCGCGGTTTCCACTCGAACAGCATCACTTCGATGGCAAGCAGAACGGCAGCGACCGGCGTGCCGAAGATCGCGGTCATGCCCGCGGCCGCACCGGCAGCCAGTAGCGTCTTGCGCTCTGCTGAGCTCAGGCTGAAGAACTGCGCGAATAGCGAGCCCAGCGCGCCGCCGGTCATGATGATCGGGCCTTCGGCGCCGAAAGGCCCCCCGGTACCGATCGCGATCGCGGAGGACAGCGGCTTCCACAGTGCCACCCTCGGCTGGATGCGGCTCTGGCCGATCAGGATCGCCTCCAGCGCCTCGGGAATGCCGTGCCCGCGGATCTTGTCTGTGCCATAGCGGCCGATGACACCGACAACGAGCCCGCCGACGACCGGTATGAGGATGGAGCTTGGCGTGAGCTTCGCGTGGCTCAGATAGGTCGTCGTCGTGGAGATGACGTGGTAGTAGGCGAAGTTGGTGACGAGCGCAATCAATTTCAGAAGCACCCAGGCGACCCATGCGCCGAAACAGCCCGTGACGAGCGCCATTGCGCAAAGCAGCAGCAGGCGCCGATCGGCGGTGAAGTCGCGCAGGGTGTCGCGCACCCCGTGGGTGGAAGGGGAACTCTTCATGATTCTCCGATGACAGGCTGAAGGCAGAGGGCGTGCTCTGTATATCGTACTACGATATTCTTTCCCACGAGGGATTCGATGTCCACAACCTCCAAACCGCAGCGGCCACGGACTTCAATGCCGCATGAGCTTGCGCCGCACAAGTATGAGATCCTGGCAGAATTCCGTTACCTGTTGATGCGGTATTCGGCATTCAGCGAGCAGGCGGCAAATGAGGCGGGGTCGGCGCCACATCAACCTCAGGCGCTGCTCGCCATCAAGGGCTAGCCGGGCGGCGGGGATGTGTCTGTCGGCGATCTGGCGGCTCGGCATCCGTCACTACAGTGCAGTCGGTCTCGTCGAGCGGCTGGCGAGCCGGGGCTACCTCAGCCGGCGTGAGGGCCCGCACGATCGGCGGAGGATGTCTCTGGAGCTCACCGCTTCAGGTTGAGCGGGTTCTGGCCGGACTGTCTGTGGCGCACAGCCGGGAGCTTCGGCGCGTTGCGCCGCTGCTGCACTCGCTGCTGAGCCGGCGCGGTACGTCGGAGATTCGAGGCAGGATGTAAAGCCCCAGACTTCCCGGAGCACTCGCGAGAGAACCGATCCCGCGGATCGTGCGCGGGAGCCTTTGCGGCTCCCACCGCCGCATCACCTGTACGTTGCGCCGCTCGAGCGGCGGGTATACTCCCGGCGAATCACTGCATCGTCAGAGCGCCGTCGGATGGACAGCACTGAAGAACTCATCGGCCGCATCCGCGAGCTGCAACGCTCGGCGGCGCCCCTCGAGCCAGACGCGCCGCAACGCCGCGCCCTCTTCGAGGCCGTAGGCGCTCATGCCGAGGGCTTTCTGAAGAGACTCCCGACGGCACGTGTGTTCGAGGGCAACCCGCGCCCCGCCGAGGAGCTTGCCCGACGGAGGCCCGCTGACGAACCGGGGGCGCTCGATGAGCTCCTGCATCTGTTCCGGGAAAGTGTGGAGGACACCGGCGTCAAGGCCGCCTCGGGCGGACACCTGGCCTATATACCCGGCGGGGGACTGTATGCCTCAGCGCTCGGCGATTTTCTGGCCGCCGTGACGAACGAATACGCCGGAGTGCGCTTCGCGGGTCCCGGCGCGGTGGAAATGGAAAATCTGCTGCTTCGTTGGATGGCCGACCTGGTCGGCTACCCTGCCGGTGCGCAGGGCAACCTCGCCTCCGGTGGGAGCATCTCGAACCTCATTGCAGTGGTCACGGCCCGCGAGGCGCACGGGGTGCGCTGCGCAGACGTTCCGAAGGCGGTCGTCTACCTCACCGGGCAAGCGCACCACTCCCTGGAAAAGGCCCTGCGCATCGCCGGACTCGGCGAGTGCGTGCTGCGCCGTGTGTCCACCGACACGCGCCAGCGCATGGATCCCAGGGCGCTGCAGGAGATCATTGCGCTCGACCGGGCGCAGGGGCTGCGCCCGTGGCTGGTGCTGGCCGCCGCGGGAAGCACCGATGTCGGAGCGATAGATCCACTGGAGCAGATCGGACGGGTCGCGAAGGCCGAGCGACTCTGGTTCCACATCGACGCGGCATACGGTGGCTTCTTCGTCCTTTGCCCGCAGGTGCGCGAGCGCCTGCGCGGGCTTGCGCTCTCAGACTCACTCGTGATGGACCCGCACAAGAGCCTCTTCCTCCCCTACGGACTTGGCGCCGTGCTCGTTAGGGACGGCGTCACGCTGGCCCGGGCGCACGAGTACCGGGCGGACTACATGCAGGACGCCGTCGCGGACACACGGGCTGCAGACTCGCCGGCCGACCTCTCACCCGAGCTCAGCAAGCATTTCCGCGGCCCGAGGCTCTGGCTACCGCTGCTGCTGCACGGCATCGCACCCTTCCGGGCGTGCCTCGAGGAGAAGCTCCTGCTCACACGGTATTTCCACGAGCGGGTGCGAGCCCTGGGGTTCGAGGTTGGTCCGGAGCCTGAACTCACGGTGAGCACGTACCGGTGGGTGCCCAAGCACGGCGATGCCGATGCGTTCAACGCCGCTCTGGTGCGGGCCATCCACCGGGACGGGCGCGTCTTTGTGTCCTCCACCCGCATTGGCGGGAACAATTTCCTGCGTCTCGCGGTGCTTCACTTCCGGACGCACATGGAAACAATCGATCTGGCGCTGCAGGTGCTCGCCGAGAAAGTGGCGGAGCTGCAGAGCGCCGGCGCCTACTGACCGGGCGCTTGCGGGCGCCAAAGGCCCCTCCCCCCCGCTGCGCCCAGTACACTAGCCCAGACCGCAACGCGATATTGCCCCTGTTCCGACTGCCCACGACGCCCACCGTGCCTCAGAGCGCTCGGCCTGCTATCCTCTGGCAGGGAACTCGACAACAAACGAGCCGCAACGAGAACAAAGCCCGCCTGCCGGACCCGCCTGAACCGATCACGCCAGATGTCCGCTGACGATCTCCAGACTCCTGATTGCCCGTGTCCCACGGTATTCCTGAGCTACGCCAAGGAAGACCGGGCGGCGGTGCAGCTCATCCGCGACGCCCTCCCGAATTTTGGCCTCGAGGCCTGGTACGACGAGAGCGATCTGCTGGGCGGGGACGCATGGGACCAGAAGATCCGCCGGCAGATCCGCGACTGCGACTTCTTCATGCCCGTCATCTCGGCGAACACCGAAGCGCGGCGCGAAGGCTATTTCCGCAGAGAGTGGCGCCTCGCCGTCGAGCGAACGCTCGACATGACCGACGATACGGTATTTCTGGTGCCCGTCGTCCTGGATGACACCGCCGAGGCCCCTGCGCGCGTTCCGGACAAGTTTCGCACCGTGCAATGGACGCGAATTCCCGGCGGACAGCCCAATGCGGCACTCCAAGCGCTCTGTCATCGTCTGGTTTCGGGTGAGGCGGAAGCACCGCCCGTCCAAACGCCCGCCACGCGTACGCGGGCCCGGCACCGCGCGCCGCCTCCGCCGCGGCGTCGCGAATTTCCCGCATTCCCTCGCGAGCAACCCGGGCAAAGGGCGCGCTTCTGGGCGCGGGTGGTGATCTGGACGCTCCAGTCGACATGGGTCGGCTTCCAGCGCTTTCCCAAGTGGGTACGGGTCATCGTCTACTTCTGGATTGCCGTCTTGCTCCTGCAATGGGGCACCAGCTCATCACGCCATGACACCCAAGTGCTCTCACCGGCCCAAGTCAAGAATATTGCGCAGATCGAGCGGCTCGCGTTGGCTCTGAAGAACGGCTCGGGCAGCCCATCAGATGCAAATGCCGCGAACAAGCCCGCCAAAATCACGAGCACGGCTGCTGCGGCGACATCGGCTGCGCCCAATGCCCAACCTTCGGCGCTGGTCATCCCGTTCTTCGCCCCGCCTGGCGACAGTCACGCCTTGAAGTTCGCCACGACCGTGTTCGCGAAAGTGTACGGCCGGCTGATCGCCACGTGGCACGAGCACATTGTGCTGAGCGTCACGCCCCTGCTCTCTCTCGATTCGGCCGCCGCTGAGGCGCGGGGACGTACAGAACATTCGAATTACGTTCTATACGGGGGCATCCTCGGACACGCTACCAAGCTGGCCCTGACGATCCGAATCAACTCGGTCGCCAATGACTCGATCTTGTGGTCGAAGACGTATCCTTTGGCGGGAGCCCACCCAGCGCGAATCGCCTCCGACACGGCCGCCGAAGTGGCGAGACTCGAGAGCGACTGAGCGACTCGACGGCGCGTTGGTTGTAGCGGGACGGCTCGTCAGCGGATTTCGCTGTGCGCGCACTGAGACCTCTACGGCGCTCACGCGCGAGAATTCGACAGGACGGATGGATGATGCGCGGGCCGCCGATCGGCCGACCCATGGCCGCCGGATGATGCGGGGCTTAGCGGTCGAGAACGCTGATACGCGGCGCGGCAGCGGCGGCCGCGCCGGCACGGAGCGTCCCGATCCACCGCCACAGGCGCGTCGCGTAGAGAGCGATGCGCAGCAGTGCCCCGCTGAAGGCAAGCACCAGAAATGGCATGTAGGCGAGAAAATTCTTGATCCCGTGCCCCAACGGGTCGTGCAGAAAATCGCGCAGGAACGCGAGCGCGACGTACTCCATCTCCACTGTGAAGAGCAGGCGCCGCACTCCTGCCGAGAGACCGGCCGTCAGCGCCGGGATCGACAACAGCGCCATCAGCTAGACGAATGCGAGTCCGACGCCGAAGTAAATGGCCGAGGACAGCGGGAAGCGCCGAGCATCAAGTATGGTCAACAAGTCCGCGGGCACCGGCCTGCCGGGCGCAGTTCGCGCCGCAGTAGATGTGTACGCCGCTCTCGACGCCGTGCCCGACAATTCGGATACCGCAGTGTCCGCACGTCGGCGCGAGCGCATGAATCGCGCACTCGAACGAATCGAAATCGTGCGCCTCCCCGTCGACGGTCACCGTGATCGGATGCGCGTATTCATTTCCACAGGTCTCGCAGCGTGTCATGGCGCTCTCCCCTGATGACTGGGCGCCAAGACGCTACCGCGCATTGCGCGCGGCGAAAATCGGTAGTTTTTCGCGCAGTCGCCGGGATACGGCGTACCCGCTTCCCCGGTGGTGAGGCTTACCGGCCCCGCAGCCTGCCTTCTCGCCGCAGGCACTGCGAATCGCCTCGGACCCGATGCCTGGCGGGTGCCGAGCGAGCGGGCGCAACAGGGCCCGGCGGTCCCGCGCCTGCTGTGAGGCGCGATGCTCTGCGGGAACCGGCTCACCGCACCAGGCCGCGTCGACGCCGAACATTGAGGCCGTATGGCGCCTGCGCCTACGCACATTCGCGGATCGACTTTCCGGGAGAGCGGAGTACGGTGTCCGTCAGCGATTTGCGCTCACGGTATCGGTCATCACCGGCGGTGCCACCCCGATTCCCCCCTCATATCGGGCAGCTTAGGCCGCAGGTAGACATCAGCGATGCCGTGAGTCTTTTTTTTGATTCGAGCGCGCTCGTGGGGGCCCCGCCGCGGCGCAATGGCGGAGCCAAGCGCATGAATGCGTCGCCTGAATTCGCGATCGGCGCGGCGAAATCCACGCAGATCGCGTGCGTACCGCGTATTCTATCGCCAGGCTCGAGTAGCCCGGACGCGCGCATCGCGCGTCCGGCAAGAGTCTCTCTTGGTCTCCTGCCGCAATGAACATGATTGAACCTGGACAGTCAGTCGTAATCGATTCCGGACGCCTGCACGACTCCGCCACAGAAGACGTTGCGATCCTCAATCAGGACCACGACGTGCCCAATGCCAGGCGCCTCGGCGCCTCGGTCACCACGGCCAGCATCCCGGACCCATTGGGGTTGCTCGCGGCAGGCCTCCAATCCACTCGATTGTTCACGCCGCGAGAGAGGACGAGCACGAGCCTCGCTCAAGGCGGCTGACGCCTGCCGCGAGGGGGCGGCCGTCCCGACTCGATACTGGAGCGAGGTCAAACATCGCATTGCACTTCGCCAGTTCGGATCGACGTGCCATCGCCGCGTACCGTCACCAGCGGGTCATCCCTGAGGAATACCGTGTAGAAGGTGTCCATGACCGTGAGCTCTGAGGCCATTCCATTGCAGACCGGCGATGCGCTGGTGCTCGTCGACGTTCAGAATGATTTTCTGCCGGGTGGGAGTCTGGCGGTGCCGGAGGGGGATCAGATCCTCGAGCCGATCAATCGCTGGCTCGCGAGGTTCTCCGCGGCCCGTCTGCCGGTTTTCGCCACACGCGATTGGCACCCGCCCGAGCACTGTTCGTTTGCCGCCCGGGGCGGGCCGTGGCCGCCCCACTGCGTCGCCGGCACCCGCGGGGCGCAATTCGCCCCTGGGCTGCAACTGCGTGGCGGCAGCCGGCTCACCGTGATCGACAAGGGCACAGACCCCGACGCCGATGCGTATTCCGGCTTCCAGGGCACGGATCTGCATACCCGCCTGCAGGGAGCTGCGGCACGCCGGCTGTTCGTCGGCGGCCTGGCCACCGATTACTGCGTGCTGAACACGGTCACCGATGCCTGCCGGCTGGGTTACGAAGTTGTACTTCTGGAATCGGCGATCCGGCCGGTCGAGGTGCATCCGGGCGACGGCGCACGCGCCACGGCAGCGATGATCCAGGCAGGCGCCCGGGTCCTGAAGGAATGATGATGACTGACGCGAGCGCACTGCTGACCGATCTGTACCAGCTGACCATGCTCCAGGCCTATTTCGACCAAGGCATGAACGAAACCGCGGTGTTCGAGTTCTTCGTGCGCAAGCTGCCCGAAGGACGCAATTTCCTGCTGGCCGCGGGCCTCGAGCAGGTGCTCGAGTACCTGGAGACGCTGCGTTTCACCGACGAGGAGCTGACATGGCTCGAGCGCTGTGGCCGCTTTCATCCGCGCTTCGTCGCCTCGCTGGCCGACCTGCGCTTCACCGGCGATGTCGCGGCGATGCCGGAAGGCACGGTGTTCTTTCCCAATGAGCCGATTCTGCGGGTCACCGCTCCGCTGCGCGAAGCGCAGCTCATCGAGACCCGCGTCATCAACCTGCTGCAGTTTCAGACCATGGTCGCCGCCAAGGCGGCCCGGGTGCGCCTCGCTGCAACGGACGGGCTGCTGGTCGACTTCGGTTTGCGGCGCGCCCACGGAGCCGAGGCCGGCCTGCTCTCGGCCCGCGCCAGCTACCTGGCCGGCTTCGACGGCAGCTCGAATGTCCTCGCCGGCATGCGCTGGAACATCCCGGTCTTCGGCACGATGGCGCACTCTTTCATCCAGGCCCATGCCGATGAGACTGCCGCATTCGAGCACTTCGCGCGCTCCCACCCCAAGGCCAATACCCTGCTGATCGACACTTACGATGTCGAGACGGCGGCGCGCGCCGTGGTGCCGCTCGCCGCGAAACTGGCCGCGGACGGCATCGCGGTGCAGGCGGTGCGCCTCGACAGCGGCAACCTCGGCGAGCACGCGCGGCGAGTGCGCGCGATACTGGACGCGGGCGGACTGAGCCAGGTCAGCATTTTCGTCAGCGGCAGCCTGGACGAGTACGTCGTGGCCGATCTTGTCGCGACCGCAGCCCCGATCAATGGCTTCGGCGTCGGCACCCGGATGAACACCTCGGCCGACCGCCCTTACCTGGACTGTGTTTACAAGATGCAGGAATATGCCGGCATGCCGCGCCGCAAGCGCTCCGAGGGCAAGGAAACTTGGCCCGGGCGCAAGCAGGTGTTCCGTCAGTTCGAGGCGAGCGGCCGGATGGCGGGCGACACCCTTACTGTCGAGAACGATGTGCAGCCGGGCAGTCCGCTGCTTGCGCCCGTCATGCGGGCCGGACGGCGGTTGGGCCCATCACCGCCGCTGGATGAGCTGCGCCAGCGCAGCCGCACCGAGCTGGCTCATCTGCCGCAAGCCCTGCGGCAGCTCTCATCGACCACCGCCTATGCCGTGACCATCGCCCCAGCACTCCAGGCGCTCGCCGACGCCGTCGACCGGCGGACTCGCTGAGCGACCGAAGAAGGCTGCATCGCGCATTGAAGCGCAGCCAGAGCGTGGCCTGAGGGGCGCTGGCGAGGACCTCAGGGGTACGTACTGATCCGCACTGCGGACGGGATGGCTGCCCGGTAAAAGTGAGTCACCCTGAGTCACCGGCGACCCGCGGCCCGGAATCTGCCATGCACCCCACCTCGGCTGAACTGTTCTCGGAAACGATCGAAAGGACGGGCGAGTGGCTGGTGCAGTTGATGCAGGAGCTCGGCACCTCGCACCCCCAACAGGCCTACTCCGTGCTGCGCGCCGTGCTGCATACGCTGCGCGATCGCCTGACCGTCGGCGAGGCGGCCGACCTCGGAGCCCAGCTGCCGATGCTGATCAGAGGCTTCTACTACGAGGGCTGGCGTCCATCGGCGCGCAGGCCGAGGTTCCGCCACAGAGCGCAATTCCTGCGGCACGTGCAGCAGCTGTACCCCGGGCTGTCCGACCGCGACTGCGAAAGCGCGACTCGCGCGGTGTTCCGGCTTCTTGCGAATCACGTCAGCGCCGGCGAGATGCAGCACGTGAAAGACCAGCTTCCCTCCGATCTGCGCGAGCTTTGGGAACTCGCGGCCTGAGACCGTTGCGGCGCCACTTCCACGCACGCCGCAACGCTGTTCCGACGAAGGCGCCGTGCGCGGCGCCGCACTCGCCCGAGATTGCATAGGTCATACGCAGCACGTGTGGCTCGCCCCGTGGGATCCCGGGGGCGTTGCCGATGCAACTGCACACCGGCCCGCAGCGCGCCTCACAGCAGGCGCAAATCATGCGCATCGCTTCGATGAGCGCACTCGTGCAATGACTCCGCACGCTACCCTCTGCAAATGCACAATAGACACACGACATGACGAATGTCATTTATTCGCCCGCACCGCAATTGCGAGCAGCGATACACCACACAGTTTTGACGTATGCGGATCGTCGACACTCTGTAGATACACGCGATTCGTCAACAATTCTTCCGTACACGCGAGGGGCGCCGATGTCTTTCATCTCCTGGACCGACGAGCTGTCCGTCCAAATCCCATCCATCGATGAGCAGCACAAGACTCTGATCGGAATCATCAACAATCTGTACGATTCAATGCACGAGGGCAAGGCGAACGCCGGCATGCGCAAGGTGCTGGCCGATCTCGCGCACTACACCATCACGCACTTCTCCTACGAAGAACGCCTCTTCAGGCAATACGCCTACCCGCAGGCGCCGTCACACCTGAACTCGCATTCGAGCCTGGTGGCGCAGCTGCAAGAGCTGCAGAAGCAGTCGAATGCCGGTGCGCCGATCTCGCTCAAGACGTTCGGATTCCTCAAGAAATGGCTGACTGAGCACATCATGAAGGACGACCGAAGCTACTCGGAATTTCTGCGCTCGAAAGGGGTGCGCTGAGCTCATCCGGCCGCTGCGTGAGTGCGCTGGCCGCCGCCCATCCTGCATTGCCTGCCGCAGGGCCGTGTCCACCGGCCTTCGGTACCGGAGCGGCTGCGGCCGCAATGCCCCCTATAACTTCGGCGGGGATTTCGCGGCCGGCTGCGATTCGTACGCCCGCTGGCACGCGAGGCACCGCCTGGCGGTCGGATAGGCCTCGAGCCGCGCCGGATCAATCTGTTCCCCGCAGTCCACGCACTCCCCGTACGTGCCCGCGGCGATGCGCCTGAGGGCTGCGTCGATGTCACGCACCTCCTGCACCTCGCGGGAGATGCCGGCGTAATTCACGTCGGTCAGGAGGTCCGCCATGGACTCCTCGTCGACATCATGAATCTCGCCGGCGAGCTCCCCGTACGTCTCCGTATCGCCGCGCAGCAAAGCTGCGCGGATCTCACCGCGCAGGACGCGCAGACGGTCCCGCAGCTTGTTCTCGAAATGAGGATAGAGGAATCGTAAATCGGTGGCGGCCATACGGCGTGTCCTCGGTCGCTTTGCATCGCCAGCGTCCCTTATTCGCTCTTGTCCGCGGCACGGCAATGCGTAATCGCCACAGGAGGATCGCCCGCAATCCTCCCATTTGACCGTCCCCGCCCGGCGGGGCGCTTCACCCGCTCAAATGACGCGCCGGCGAGCGAACAGGACGCTGCCCCTGATCACCCGGTACACGAACCATAGCCAAACCGGCGCAAACACCAGTGCACCGAAACCGAACGGAACGCAGAATCCCGCCAGGATCGACCACACCAGAAACACGAAGGCGGTGCGCACGCGCCATTGCCGGTGACTCTGCAGAAGCGGGTCGGTCCAGGCTTGCGCATCCCTGCGCGTATCGCCGTAGACCTGGTACCAGATCGTGAAGACGAACAGCACCGCGCCAAGCGCAAGCGCAACATACGCGCGCCCCGAGCGCCGCGCCGCTGCTTCATCGCTCTCGAGCTGGAGCGTTCCCTCGGCGGCAACGGCGTCCATCACTTGCCGACCCTCCACCACCGCTCCTCGCTGGTGATGACCCGCCGCCAGTACAGCCGATAGATCAGATAGGTCAGCACCGAGAGCACGAGGAACAATCCGAGGATCCAGGGTCCCAGGCGGGCACGCTCCTGCTCATGCGGGTGCCCCACCGCGTAGAGGAAGTCCACAATGTCCCGCGCGGTACGGTCGAACTGGGCCCGAGACATGCTGCCCTGCGTCAACGGCTGCACACCGACCGCCACCTGCGCCGGACTGCCGAAGCGCAGCCCGGCGACCATGACCGGCTTCTGCAGCCCCTGCATCGGCGCAAAGACATCCGGCATCGCCACGTTGTACCGGACAGTGTTGTTGACTCCATTCGGGCGCGATGGATCGACGTAGAACGACGTGAGGTACGTATACAGCCACGCCGGCGAGCGGCGCCGGGCAATGACCGTCAGATCCGGCGGCAGAATCTTCACGAACGCATCGATGACGCCCGAGGGCATCGTGCTGATAATCGTGTCGTGATAATGGCTCCCGTTCGTTCCGATGACTTGCTCGTACTGCGTCCGGTTCATACCGAGCATCTTGCGCAGCGAGCTGTAGCGCACCCCCTGCAGGGAATGGCAGGCCACGCACATGTGCAGCGTGTACAGCGCTCCATTACGCAAGGCCGCCTTGTCTTGCAGGTTGACCGTAATGGGCCGCAGCGGCGGTTGCGTCGTCGCCACCGAACTGCGCGCCGCGCCGCCGAAGGAGCCCAGCAGACCCACGGCCAGCGCGAGCAGGACCCGGTGGTTCACGAGCGGTGCATTGTGCTTCGTCATGGCCTGTTCCTGCCGAATGAATTGCGTGTGTTTTCGACCCGTCTCGAGCGCCGGCATGTGCCGCTTCCTTCCCGATCCGCTCTCAATGAAAGAGGCCGCCTGCGGTCAGCCGCTGCGGCAGCTGGCGCCTATCGTGGGCGAGAGCGGGGAATACGATTGCCAGCCCGAACAGCAACAACAGATAAAGCGTCGGAATCCAGTCCGTCAGCAGCATCAGGTCCCAGCCATGCGCGTGGATGGAGTACATCCACAGATCGATTAGCCACACCACTGCCTCGGCCGCAAACAACCATACGATCTTGACGCGCGCCGAGCGCCGGCGGTTAAAGAACGGCAGCAGCAGGAACGTCGAATAGAACACCTCGGTCACGTGCAGTCCGTAGACCATGTTGTGCTCGGTCGCGAATCCATGCGCGATGTACCCAAGCCACAGGAATGAGAACGCCATCATCAGGATGTTGAGCTTGTAAAGCACGGACCGGTAGCGAATCGAGCGAACCGGGCTGCGGTCGAGCAACGGCAGGCACGCGAGCAGCACGAACGAGGCGCCAAACGCCAAAATGCCGTAGAGCTTGTCCGGCACACCGCGCAACATGGCGTAGAACGGCAGGAAGAACCACAGCGGATGGATGTCGGCGGGCGTGTGCAGAATATTCGCCGGCGTATAGTTGAGTTTGTCGAGCAGCAGGCCCCACCCGCCGGGGTTGTAGAACACGAACCAGAAGAAGGCCACGAAGAACACGCTGACGCCGAACAGATCCTTCACCGTGTAATAGGGATGGAAGGGAATGCCGTCGCGCGGCCAGGAGGAATCATTGACGTTGTCGTGTATTTCCACGCCATCGGGATTGTTCGAGCCCACGTGATGCAGCGCAATCAGGTGCACGAGCACCAGCGCGAGCAGCAGTACCGGCACCAGGAACACGTGAAAGATGAAGAAGCGGTTCAGTGTGGGCAGCCCGACCACGAACGAGCCGCGCAGCCAGGTCGCAATCGGCTTGCCGATCACCGGCACGGCGGTGACAAAGTTGGTCACAACGGCCGAACCCCAGTACGACATCTGTCCCCAGGGCAGCAGGTAGCCGAGGAACGCCTCGGCCGCGAGCGCCAGATAGATGAAGATGCCGATCAGCCACAGCAGCTCGCGTGGCTTCTTGTACGAGCCGTACATGATGCCGCGATACATGTGCAGGTAGACCAGCAGGAAGAATGCCGAGGCCCCGACGATATGCATGTCGCGGATCAGCCAGCCCCAGCGCGAATCGCGCTCGATGCCGCGCAGTACGGACCAGTAAGCGAGGTCGGGATTGGGCTGATAGTGGATGGCCAGGAACAGCCCGGTCGCCAGCTGCAGCACCAGAACCACCATGGCCAGCGAGCCGAAGAAGTACCAGAGGTTGAAGTTCTTCGGCGCCGGATAGCGCGTCAGCTGACTGCGCCACATGGCGGAGATCGGCAGCCGGTCGTCGAACCAGCCGAACACGCGGCGCATTCTCGATGGGTTGCTGCTATTCATGGATCTTCAGACCTTCCAGTACGTAATCGATCGCCCCTGCGGCAAGCGCGCGAAAGACCATGCCGCCGGTTCGCATGGCCGCCTTGTCAGTGCACTTTCGGCGCAGCGCCGGCGGCAGCGCCCGCCCGTGCGCCCCCGGGCCCGGTGCCGCCGTGAGCTGCGCTCTTCCTTTCAATCCCGCTCGCGTACTCGGTGAAGTCCTTCGGACCGATGCCTAGCGTCGTGTTCGGGTTGAGCTGCTGCAGGTAGGCGGCCACCGCGGTGTCCTGCGCTGCGGTCATCGCCCGCGCGATCGTGTACATCACATTTCCCGGGCTGTTGGAGCGTTTGCCGTCCGCGAATCGAACGAGCTGTGCGACCAGATACGGGGCGTGCTGTCCGGCGAGCGCCGGTATCGCCATCGGCCCGTTGCCCTCGCCGGCAAGTCCGTGGCAAGCCGCGCACGAGGGGATGTTCTCGCCCGCGATGCCGCGCTCGTAGATCACCTTGCCCAGTGCGATCTCATCGGGGGACGCCGCCGGTGCGCCCGGCGCGGTGGCGTAGGCCCACATTGGGCGCAGCTTCGAAAAGTATGCGGCAATGTCCTTGAGATTCGCGTTCGCGGGTGACGGCGGGATGGTCATGGCCATCCCGCTCATGATGCTCGACGTTCTCGCACCGCTGCGGAAGTTCTCGAGCTCCTTGAGCAGGTAGTTGTAATTCTGCCCTGCGAGATTCGGGTGCGCAGGAGTCACGCCGATGCCGTTGACGCCGTGACAGGCGGCGCACACGGTGATTTTGGCCGCCCCCTGTGCCGCGGCGCCGGCGGGAGGCAGACCATGGTAATCGTCCTTACCGTACACCGACGGGACGGCGAGAACGGCGACCAGGAGCGCTGCCAAGGCGGATTTCATTGCTATGGTTTCCTTCTCTTCGTGATCGGGCCGAGGGACAGGCCGCACACGGCGGCCCCGTCACCAGATGTCGGGCGACCAGTTCTTGTCGAACCCCGAGGCATTCACCTCGCCGATGCGCGCCACCGTCTCGGACATCCAGTAGTACGGCGGGATCGGAATGTTGAGCGGTGCCGGCGAGCCCTCGATGACGCGCGCGGAGAAGTCGTACATCGACCCGTGGCATGCGCAGTGAAATCCACCCGGCCACCACGGGGTCACGGTGTGCGGCGCAGGCCGGTATCCCGGGATGCACTGCATGTGCGTGCAGAGCCCAACGGCAATGAAGTACTCAGGGCGCAGCGCTCTATAGTCACCGTTGACGAACTGCGGCGCCGGCTGCTGATTCTGCTTGCTGTCGGGATCCTTCAGGCGCTGGCGCAACGAGGGTGCGGCGAGCGTCTTCAGCATCCATGGCTCGCGCCGGAGGATCCAGATTGGTTTCTGTTTCCACTCGGCGAGAATCAATTGCCCAGGCTCCATGCGGCTGACATCCACTTCGATGGGCGCCCCGAGCGCCTCGACCGCCTTGCCCGGGTTCATGTTGTCGATCAGGGCATCAGCGAGGAGCCCCACGGCGCCGGCGCCCAACACGCCAGCGGTGGAAACCAGAAAGCGCCTGCGGTTCTTGTCCGTCGTCGGTGCAGGCCGGATGGAGTCCATGACCACCTCAGGTGCGGCCTGCTTCGCGTCATCTTTCATGCCTTGCGCCTTTCTGCCCTGTACCTGCTGCAATGCGTTGAAACAAAACGGATCTCAAAGCGAGCGGAAATCGTTCCGATCGAATTTCTGCTCCACAGATTATCGGGCGGCGCGCCCACCTTCAGCACCGTTGCATCAAACGAGTATTGCCGGCGATTCTCGAGACGGCGCCGGACCGTGGCGGATACCACGCGGCAGAGGCCGCGCTGGTTCCTCTTCGAAGCAAACGGATCCAAAGGCAAAAATCAAATCCTATTGCAGAAATCGCGATCGTCCGAGCGGCTCCGTGGGCCTGCTGTTGGATTCCGGCAGGCCGCCCGATCGCCTCGGTTCCTTTGAGGCGCGTATGATATCGAGCGCTGTCGTGAAGAGAAGTTCAATTCGACCCGACGTGCGTGAAAGCTGATCATTGTCACGCGTCGCCAGCCGGGCTCAAGAGGGCCGACGCATCGCGGCGCATTACCGTATATTGATTTCAATCTGCCAGTCGATGTTTGCGATGCACCCGATGGAATCACAGTCGGCCGACTATCTTCAGCTGCTTCAGTACAATGCCCCGACTGATCTTCTCGCGCAGCGTATCGTCCTCGTGACCGGAGCCGCGCAAGGCATCGGCCGCGCCGTCTCACTGCGCTACGCGCGGCACGGCGCGAACCTGATTCTGCTCGACTGGGACCGCGCGGGACTCGATAGCCTCAGCGATGAAATCGCGGCACAGGGCGGCAGCGAGCCGCTGCTGTGCCCCGCCGATCTTTCCGGAATCACGATCAGCGGGCTGCGGGAAATCGTCGATCGCATCGGCGCGCGCTTCGGGCGGCTCGACGGTCTGCTCAACAACGCCGCCTGGATCGCAGCGCTGAGCCCGTTCGAACATTGCCCGCCGGCGGCCTGGACCAAGGTCATGAACGTGAATCTCGCCGCGCCGTTCTTCCTGACACAATGGTGCATGCCGCTGCTGCACAAGGCCGAGGACCCCGTCGTCGGCTTCTCCCTCCATGCCGCCAGCCGCGCGTATTGGGGCGGTTTCGCCATGGCCAAGGCCGCACAAGAGGCGCTCATCGGCGTCCTGGCGGACGAATATCACGCGCACAGCGCCCACCCGGTGCGCCTGTTCGGCATCGATACCGGCGCGGTCATGACTCCGGGACGGCGCCTGCACTACCCGGGCGAGGCGGGCGATGCGCATCCATTTCCCGAGCAGGTGACCGGCCCCTATCTGTACGCGATGGGGCCGGCGGCGCGCGGACAGAGTCCTCTGCTACTGCGCGCACCGGTCGGCTGACGGATTGCCCGTCCGCGGGAGCCGGCCTAGCGCAGCAAGCGAGTCAGTCGCCGACCGCGGCGCGCGTGCCGCGCTCCCTGCCCTGTTCCCGCGACGAACCGCCCATCGTTTCGAGCACGTAGTCGATGAACACCCGCACCTTGATGGGCAGGTGCTGATGAGTGAGATAGACCGCGAAGAGGTTCATCTGCGTCTTGCGGTACTCCTCGAGGATCGGCACGAGGCGTCCGCGGCGTATCGCATCCTCGACGATGAAGCTGGGCTGCATGACGATCCCGCCGTCGGCCTCGGCCAGCGCGCACAGCAGATCCCCGTTCGTCGCGTGAACGGCCGGCCGCACGCGCACACGCGTGACCTTGCCCGCCGGGTCGGTGAACGACCACTCGTCGCCAGACCACAAATACCTGTAACTGAGGACTGCATGCCGCTCAAGATCGCCAGGCGCGCGCGGCGTGCCGTGCTGCCGCAGGTATCCCGGGGCCGCGCACACCACCAAGCTGATCGGACCGATGCGCCGCGCGATGAGATTGCCGTCGATGGCGCTGGCAATGCGCAGCGCCAGATCAATGCCCTCGTTGGCCAGATCCACGACCCGGTCCGACAGATCGATGTCCAGCCGCAGATCCGGGTAGCGTGCGCGGAAGGCCGGAAGAATCCTGCTCAGGCGAAGCACGCCGAACGACAGCGGCGCCGAGATGCGCAGCAGTCCCGTCGGCTGCGCGACGCGCGCCGCGGCGACTGACTCTGCCTCGCCGATCTGCTCGAGAATGAGGCGCGCCCGCGCACAGAATTCGGCGCCCGCATCGGTCAACGAAAGCCGGCGTGTGGTGCGGTTCAGCAGCCGCGCGCCGAGATGACGTTCCAGTGCGGCGACTTGGCGCGTCACCGCCGGATTGGACAGGTCGAGTGCCTCCGCAGCGCCTGCAAAGCTCCCTGAATCAACGACCTGCAGCAGAATGCGCATGGCGTAGGTGATATCCATCGTGTTGCCTTTTATTCCGAATATTGCAATTATTAATTATTAACGATGGCATTTTATGCCATTCTAATCAATCACATAGTACGCACACGGTCCGCATCGCGAGGCGAAACCTTTCCAAGGCAGCGCACAGGGGACGAAACACCACCCGTCCCTGCGCTGGCGCGATGGCCAGAAGATCCGCCGGAATGTTTTCGAGCCACCGTTCGCACTGGAGAAACAGACATGATCAATCAATCGACGGCGCCGTATGGCGCGACCTTGCTGCGGGTGAGCCTCGGTGTGCTGTTTCTGGCGCACGTCGCTCTGAAGCTCTTCGTGTTCACGATCCCGGGATTCGTCGGCTATTTCGCGACGCTCGGCCTGCCGGCAATCGCAGCTTACGGCGTGATCACGCTCGAGCTGATCGGCGGCCTCGCCCTGGTGCTCGGCATCTACGCGCCGTGGGTAGCGGTGCCGCTCGCCCTCGAGATGCTCGGCACGATCGTGCTGGTGCACGGCCACAACGGCTGGCTCTTCACCAACGCCGGCGGTGGCTGGGAGTACCCGGCCTTCTGGGCAATCAGCCTGGTGGCGCTCTCGCTGCTCGGCGACGGTGCATTTGCCCTGCTTCCGGCGCGACGGTGACGACTTGCGCGGGAGCGATGAACTCGCGTGCCGGAGCACTGTTGCGCACGAACTGACCGAACGCCCCCACCCGCCCTCGCGGTGAGTGTCCGGCGCTCATCGGCATCTGAGGATGCCGCACGCAATAAGAAGCCCGCCGTGCGGGGCCAGCACGGCGGCCGGTGCCGACCGCCCCGAACTGGGTGAGTGCTCCACGCCCCGGCCTTGGCGCCGCTGCCAACATCCTCTCTAACCTGCAAGGCGCATTTGCTTGCTTTCGTGCTCGCACACGGTGCGGCTGCGAAACGCATGCCCGGCCGGATACATATGCGCTTGACTCGGGCGCCCTGAGGTAATATTGAATGAGTCCTCGGCGCGGATGAACCGAATCAGGGTGCGGATAGAGGCAGAAGAATTGCGGCTGCGGCCCCGCGCCCCAAAGCCCCGGACCAGAACATTGATCTCTCGGGAACCGTCCGCGGCCCCTCGGGCGTCAGGGACGGCCTGCTCAGCCCTACGGAGAAAATCACAGCCGGCGCGCCTCGCGCGCCGCTGAATCGAAATGCCGTCGATTCCGATCAACCGAGTCCTCTCCGCAGTGACCCACGGCGTGTTCGCCGTCGCCGTCGCGGCGAGCGCACTGAGTCTGGCGATGCTGCAGGCGTGGCAGTCGCCGGCGATCCCTGGCGCCGCGCCGGGCTATCACTACCTGGCGCTCGGCTATCGGCGCGCCAACGGCACGCACTACTCCGGCCTGGTGAGCCAGCAGGTGTTCGAGCTCGAGCCGCTGCTGCCGCCGGGATTCGGGCTCGGCATGGCCTTCGGCAGCCGCGTCGCGCTCGGCACGCGTCCGCAAGGACCCTTCACGCGCGAGAATACCGTGACGGTGATCGGCGGCTACCTGCGCGCTCTGCATGTCCACCCCCTGGTTGGGCGGCTGATCAGCGCGGGGGAGCAGCGCCGCGGCGCGGCCGTCACGCTCATGTCTGAGCCGCTGGCACAGCGCCTGTTCGGCACGCCGCAGGCGGCGGTCGGACGAAGCGTCTTCACGCGGCACGGCTTTGAGCTGCGCGTGATTGGCGTGCTGCCGCAGGCGTTTCGGGGCGGACTCGGTGCTATCGGGCGCGCCCGAACGAATCTCTGGGTGCCCTATACGGTCATGGTTGCCGTGCAGTTGGGCCGCTGGCCGAAGGGCCTGCCGAAGCCCAACATGGTCGCCGCGCTGCCGATTCTGGGGCCGGCCGCGCTGCTGAGTGTCCCGCGACGTCTCACCCCGGCGCAATTGGCATTGACCCTGCGGCGGCTGCGCAAGTCGGCGGCCGGCATTTTGCCGCGCGACGTGACGGGGTTCGCGACGCACCGGCCGTACTCGCCCTTCCCCGCCATACAGCGCGCGCGCGCGAGGCGCATCCGCCTCGCGATGGCCATTGCGTTCGCGACTCTCGCCATCGCCGCGCTCAATCTTCTGGTGGTCGCCTGGCTGGTCTGGTTGCGGCGCCGGGCAACGCTGCGCATCGAGCGCGTGCTCGGCGCGCGCCGCGGCTATCTGCTCAGACGCTTCACGCTCGAGGCACTGGCTTCGCTTGCGTTCGTGCTTGCCGTGAGTGTCGCCTTGGTGGCCGGCGCGGTGCTCGTCCTGCGCCATTTCGCGCCCCGGTATGCGGGAGTGCTGACCCATGGCGCCCTCGCACCGACGCTGAGCTGGCTCATACCTCTGCTCGCACTCGTCGTGGTGCTCGCCAAGGCCCTGCCGCTCGCGGTGCTGCTGCGCCGCGAGGCGCTGGAGACCGAGCGCATGGCAACCCTCACGCAGGCGGACCGCGCAGCGAGCGCCGCGCTCATCGGTCTGGAAGTGATGCTCGCGGCGCTGCTCACCGTCGCGGCTTCCTGGTCCATCTCGTACGCCTGGCGCACTCATGAGGCACCGCTCGGCTTTCTCGCTCGGCCGGCAACACTAATGGCGACGCGCTGGGCAGGCCCGAACCTCGCGATCCGGCACGCCGGCACGGCAGCCGGGCTCGCGCTGAATCGCATCATCGGGGTGACTCACGTCCTGGCGCCGGGCGCCGCAGTGGGAATAGGCCCCAATATCGAGCCCACGCACGGCTTTGAATTTCTGCGGGCAGTCCGCGCCGGCAAGCGGATCACGAGCGCCTGCACCGCGATCGCCTCGAGCGGCTGGCTGCGGGCCGTCGGCGCACATCTGCAGGCCGGCGAACTGTTCCCGTCGGGTCGAAACGATGGCGGCGCGGTTCTCATCGACACCCAGGTGGCGCGCACGCTATTCGGCTCACCGGGAGAGGCGTTGGGCAGGAGCCTGGAATTCGCGCGACGCCCCGAGCGCATCATCGGCGCGCTCGCACCGATGCACCTGCGCGGCGCCGCACAGCCCGCCTGCCCGCTGGTGGTCGAGGACCTGCGCGCGCATCTCGGGCAGATGCTCAATCCCGCGACTCTGGCGATCGGCGCAGCGCTGAGCCCGGGGGAGCGTGAGCTGCTGCGCCATCGGTTCATGCAGGTGTTGACACAAGCGGGTCTGAGCGTGCAAGTTGAGCCGCCGAAATCGACCCGCGCCGAGCGCGCTTGGCTGGCCTCTCCCGAGAGCGCTCAGGCCCGGCTGTTCGCCGGGATCGCCCTGTTCGCGTGGATCGTGGCGCTTTCGGGCGTTTTTGCCCAGCTGAGGCTGTTCCTCATCACCGGCAAGCGGGTGCGCGCGATTCACGCCGCCCTCGGCGCCAGTCCGCGCTGGATGTATCGCCGAGTACTCGGCGGACCCCTGGCGCTGGCGGCGGCGGGAATGGCCCTGACCCTGCTCACGCTGCCGTGGCTGGCGCGCCAGTTCGAGTTCCTCTCGGATGCGCCGGCATCTCCGTACGGCGCGGCGAGCGGGGCCGCATTGATTATCTTATGGGCGGCAGTGGCCGCCGTAGTACATGGTCCGGCGCGGTTGGCAGCGCGCGAAGCGCCGGCGGAGAGTCTGCATGAGCTCTGAGCGAAAATCCGACCTGTTCACCACCATGGACGAGCACCGCGCGCGGCCGAAGCGGCCGTGGTGGCGGCGGCATTCGACCTGGGCCGTGGCGGGGGCCGTGATGGTGCTCGGCGGAGCCGGCTGGGCCTGGCAGGTCAATGCCCGCAACGTCGCGGAGGTGCCACTGCGCTCTCTGTACATCGGCACCGTGCAGCACGGCACGTTCGCCGTGCGTGTGCAGGCGACCGGCAAGCTGATTCCGGCGCAATCGCGGTGGATCGCCGCGCCCGCCACCGGTGTGGTCGAGGCGGTATGGGTCGAGCCGGGCCAGCAGGTCAAGCCGGGCGAGCCGCTGGTGACACTGTCAAACCCGCAGATGGCCAATGCCGCGCAAAGCGCCGCGGCCGCACTCGCCGCCGCGCGGGCCGAGCTGATCGCCCAGGAGGAGAGCGAGGAGAGCGCCGTGCTCAATGAGCGCTCGCGAATCGCCAGCATGAGGGTCGACCTGGAAAGCTCGGCCATGCACGTCGCGGCCGACGGCAAGCTCGCCGCCGAGGGCATCGTCGGGCATTACCAATACACCGATGAGAAGCTGCGCTATGGCCTGCAGCAGAAGCAGCTGCACCTCGAGCAGCAGCGCCTCGCGCGTCTGAAATCCGGCAATCGCGCCCTGCTGCGCGCCGAGCGCGAACGGGTCGAGCAGCAAAAGGTGCTGACGGCGTTGCGCGAATCGGAGCTCGCGCGACTCACGGTGCGCGCGCCGGTCGCCGGGCAGATCGAGGAGATCGATGCCCAGATGGGCCAACAGGTCACCGTCGGGACCGACCTGGCCCGCGTGACCTCGCCCGATGCGCTCATGGCCCAGCTGCACGTCAGCCAGTATTCCGCCGGCAGCGTCAAGCCCGGACTCGCCGTGCGCATCGACACCCATGACGGCCTGGTCGCGGGGCGGGTCGTGCGCGTCGACCCCACGGTCAAAGAGGGCGTGGTCACCGTCGATGTGCGCCTGACCGGCACCCCGCCAGCCGGCTCGCGTGCCAATGAGAGTGTCGATGCCACCATTCGGGTTGCCATACTGCACGGCGTCGATTTTGTCGTCCGGCCGGCCGGGGCGGTGGGCAGCAAGAAGAATCATGTGTTCGTCCTGGACCCGAAAGGCAAGCGCGCCGTGCGCCGGTCGGTGCGCTTTGGTGTTGGCTCCATCAGCCGCATTCAGGTGCTCTCGGGGCTGCACGCCGGTGAGCGCATTGTGCTCTCCGATACCTCCGCCTACTCGGGCGATCAGGTGCTCGAGCTGCGTTGAGACGCGCATGGACGCGGGAATTCACCCATGACTGAGATTGCGGTGATCGAGCTGGCGGGGCTCACCAAGCGCTACCGTCTCGAGGCGCTCGACACCTATGCGCTGCGCGAGGTGAATCTGCGCATCGAGCGCGGTGAGTTCGTTGCGGTCACCGGGCCTTCCGGGTGCGGCAAGTCGACGCTCATGGCAGTCATGGGGCTGCTGCTTCCGTTCGATCACGGGCGCTATCTGCTGGCCGGACGCGACGTCAGCGACCTCGATGGCGACACCCGTGCTGTGGTGCGCAACCGCCACATCGGTTTCGTGTTCCAATCATTCAATTTGATCAGCGAACTGACGGTGCTCGAGAACGTCGCCCTGCCGCTGAAGTTGCGCGGAGGCGTGGCACGCCGAGAGCGCGAGCGGCGGGCCCGCGCGGTGCTCGCGCGCGTCGGACTCGAAGAGCGCCTCGGACACTATCCCCACCAGCTCTCCGGCGGTCAGCAGCAGCGCGTCGCGATCGCACGCGCCCTGGTCGGAGAGCCGGACTTGATCCTGGCGGACGAGCCGACCGGCAACCTCGACAGCCACAGCGCCGAGGCGGTGATGGCGTTGCTCGCGGAACTGAACGCCGCAGGCACCACGCTGTGCCTGGTGACGCACGATGCGGGCCTCGCCGCGCGCGCCGGGCGCATCGTGCCGATGCTCGACGGCCGGATGCACTGAGCCGACGCGGGCTCGCGGGGAAAGACCGTCAGGCGTTGCCGCAGAGCGCGGCCAGATCGATGCAGGTCCACGCCATCGCGATCGCTCCGTCGATGAGCGCCTGATCGGCCTCGGGAGTGACGCAGTGCGCGGCGAACTCCGGCTGATGGTTGACCGCAGGCAGGGAGTTGATTCCGATCATCGGGTGAATCGAAGGCATCGCGAGCGACACGTTGCCCATATCCGTCGAGCCCGTGGGGCGGTTCTCCCACACTTGAGGATCGGGGAAGGTCCGCCCGAGGCGCTCGGCATTGCGCTGGTACAGCTGCGCGAGGCGCGCGTCGTGGCGCATCTGCGCGTAGGGCTTATCGCCCCCGAGAATCTCGAGCTTCGCACCGGTGGCGAGCGCTCCCGCCTCGAAGCACCGGTACACCCGGCCGCGCAGCTCGGTGAGCTGCTCGAGCGTCTCGGAGCGGATGATATAGCGTGCCGAGGTGTGCGCCGGAACCACATTCGGCGCATCGCCGCCGTGGGTCACGATGCCGTGAATGCGGTCGGTATCGCGGATGTGCTGGCGCAGCAGCCCAATGGCGGTTTGCGCCACCGTCAGCGCATCGGCGGCGTTGATGCCGAGCTCCGGGAACGCCGAGGCATGCGAGGCCTTGCCGGTGCAGTGCACATTAAACATCGAAGCGGCGATGACTTTCGCCCGGCACACGTCGATCGGTGCCGGATGGACCATCATCGCCGCATCCACGCCCGCGAACGCGCCGCGCTCGAGCAGCAGGATCTTCCCGCTGGCGTTGCCCACCTCTTCGGCCGGCGTGCCGATCACGCTCACCGTGAGTCCGACCTCATCGGCCACCTGGGCCGCGGCAATGGCCGCACCCAGCGCCGAGGCGGCGATGATGTTGTGGCCGCAGGCGTGCCCGATGACGGGCAGGCTGTCGTACTCGGCGCAGATGGCGACGTGCACCGGACCCGAGCCAACCCGGGCCCGAAACGCCGTGGGCAGATCACAGATGCCCTTCTCGACGGCGAAGCCCGCCTCGCTCAGGCGCTCGCACAGCCAAGTGCTCGCCTTTTCCTCCTCGAACCCGAGTTCCGGGTGGGCATGGATGCGATGGCTGATCTCGATCAACCCATCGCGGACCGCCTCGAAACGCTCGCGCGCTCCCGCTTTGGCATCCATCGTCGCCCCCAGTGGTGCAGCTCGCGAAAGGATAGCACGCCGCGCCGGTCCCGGACCCGCCGGCGCGCTCAGCGAGCGCGTACCGTCGAGAAGCGGTAGACCATCACATTGCGGTAGCGCGCCCCGGGGCGCAGCACCGCCGAGCCGAAATTCGGGTGATTCGGCGTGTCGGGGAACAGCTGCGGCTCGAGCACGAAGGCATCGGACTGGCGGTAGATGTGCCCCGAGGTGCCGACGATAGTGCCGTTTAGGAAATTGCCCGTGTAGAACTGCAGGCCCGGCTGCATCGAGTAGAGCTCGAGCTCGCGGCCCGAGCGCGGATCGGTCACGCGTGCCACCAGGCGCAGCCTCGCCACGGGCTTGCGGCTGATGACCCAGTTCATGTCGTAGCCGCGACCGATCACGAGCTGGCGCGAATGCCCGTCGCGAATGTCCCGGCCGATGGGCTTCGCCGTGAGGAAATCGAACGGCGTGCCGACGACCGTCTCGATCCTCCCGGTCGGGATCTGCGTGGCGTCGACCGGCGTGATTTCGCGGCCGGCGATCATCATCCACTCCCCGAGAATGCTGCCGGAGCCCTCGCCGGAGAGATTCCAATACGTGTGATTGGTGATATTGACGATGGTCGGCGCGTTCGTGCTCGCCCCGTAGGCGATCCGCAGGCGATTGTCCGGATCGAGCGCATAAGTCGCCGTGACGGTGAGCGTACCCGGATACCCCTGATCGCCGTTCGGGCTGACGAGACGCATCGTGACGCTCGCCGTCCTGCCCTGATGGATGCGCATGATGCGCCAGAGGTGCCGGTCGAAACCCTTGACGCCCCCGTGCAGAGAGTTAGGTCCATCATTGATGGTGAGCTGATAGGGGTGGCCGTCGAGCGTGAAGCGTCCGCGTGCGATGCGATTGGCATAGCGACCGACGCTCGCCCCAAAATACGGATCGGCCTTGCTGAGATAGCCGGCGAGGTTGGCGTAGCCGAGGGCGATATCGGCCAGGTGCCCGTGGCGATCGGGCGTGATGATCGACTGCACTCGCGCCCCGTAGGTGATGATCCGCACGGTGATCCCGTGCGCATTGTGCATCGTCACGGCATAGACCGGCCGGCCGTCGGGCATGCGGCCGAACACCGAGCGGACCGCCGTCACCGCCCCCGCCGGGCCGATCCCAACCGCGAGGAGCGCACCGCAGGTCACCGCGGCGCACGCGAAGCGAATCTTATTCACCGATGTGTCTCCAACCAAAGCGCCCCCCGGGGCCGCCACGCCTCCGCCGCCGACTGCCGGTCTTCCCGCCCGGTGGGCGGCCCCGCTCTCGTGGCGTTCGCCGGCTCACCAGCCGCTGCGCCGTTGCGCACCCGGCCCATCGTGGCAGTCACTTCTCAGACAAATACAGTACCCAACGGTCACGGAACTTTCCAGTGCGCCGTGTGGAGCGGCTGCGGGCACTTCGCCGCGTGCAGCGCGCCGCGGATAGGTAAAAGACACGAATTGCCCGGCGCTCTGCGCGGCAGTACGGTCAGATCCGTTGTATCCGGCTCACCATGGCTGCGGAACCGGCTGGGGTTCTCGCCCGCAACACGAGGTACGTCATGGAACTCGAGCAAGCCATCTACGCGCGCCGCGCCGTGCGTGAGTACAGCGAGGAACCGGTGGCCAAAGCCACGCTGGTGAAGCTGATCGAGGCGGCGATCCAGGCTCCGAGCGCGCTCAACGAACAGTCCTGGCTCTTTACTGTCGTGCAGGATCGCGCGCTGCTCGCGGGCATCTCGCACGAAGCCAAAGCGCATCTGCTGCGCGAGCCGCCGGCAAGCCTGGCGCCGCACCACCTGCGTGAGCTGCTCGAGGAGCCGGCATTCGACATCTTCTATCAGGCGCCCGCGCTGATCGTGATCTCGAACGCGACGCATGGTCCGTGGGCTGTCGAGAACTGCGCGCTTGCCGCCCAGAACCTCATGCTGAGCGCCTGCGCGGCCGGTCTCGGCAGCTGTTGGATCGGCTTTGCGCAGCCGTGGCTGGCCACGCCCGAGGGCAAGGCGGCTCTGCAATTGCCGCCGATGAGCCTGCCCGTGGCCCCGATCATCATCGGACATGCGAAATCGCCGCTCCCCGCGGTGCCGCGCAGGGCGCCGCAGGTCCACTGGATCGGAGCCTGAGCGCCGCGGCCCGGCTCATGGCCCGCTCCCCACATCTCGCGCCGGGCAAACGTCCCCTGCCGCTTGGGACCGTGTATCGGCTGCTCGAGCCCGGTCCGGTGGTGCTGCTCACCACGGCGCACCGCGGCCGGCTCAACGTCATGACCCAGTCGTGGCACACGATGATGGAGTTCGAACCGCCGCTGGTCGGCTGCGTCGTGAGCGAGGCCAACCACAGCTTCGAGGCCCTCACCCGCACGCGCGAGTGCGTCATCAACATCCCCACCGTTGAGCTCGCCCGCGCAGTGGTCGGCTGCGGCAACACCTCGGGCCGCACGCTCGACAAGTTCGCCGCCTTCGGTCTCACCCCCGAGCCCGGCACTCGTGTCGCGGCGCCGCGTATCGCCGAGTGCCGCGCTGATCTGGAGTGCCGCGTGATCGATGCGCGGCTGAAGTCCCGCTACAACTTCTTCGTGCTGCAGGTTCTGGCGGCCTGGTACCGAGCGCCGCGCGAGCCGCTGCGCACGCTGCATCACCTCGGCCGCGGCGAGTTCATGATCGCCGGCCGGACCCGCACATTGCCCTCCCGAGCGAAATGACCGGCACGGCTCGAACAAGGAGACGACAATGGACTACCTTGAGAATCTGGTGCGCGAGTGGTACGAGTTCCAGGGCTATTTCGTGCGCCAGGCGCTCTCGGTGGGACTCGGACCGGACGGCAGCTACGAATGCGAGCTCGACGTAGTGGCGTTCCATCCGCTGCATCGCCACGTCGTGCAGATCGAGCCGATCTTCGATCTGCTGCCCTTCGCAGAGCGCGAGACGCACTTGCGCACCAAGTTCGATGCTGGCAAGAAGTACCTGCACCGGCTGTTCGGGATCGCCCCGCAGCTGCACATCGAGCAGATCGCATTGATCGCCACGCCCATGGCGCCGACGCACCGCGCCATCGGCGGCGGGCGCGTGATGCGGCTCGCGGAGCTGGTGACGGACATCGTTCAGCACTTCGAGGAGCTCGGGGCGGCAGGAGAGCCGGTGAGCGACCAGTGGGCGCTCATCCGTACGCTGCAGCTGGCCGCCACCTGCCGTCAGCCGCCGCTCACCGGGCGGCTCACCCTCGGCTACTCGCCCGTTGCAATGCGACAATACGATCCTCGATCGGCGGATGACTCATGAACAGGCGCCGGATCACTCCGCCCTCGGACTCGGCGCGGATGCCGAACGCCCGCAGCTGACCGGGTAGCGGCGCGGCAAGGCCGCGCTGCAGAGTGCGTAGCGCCCCGATCATGCTCGCCGTACCGGCAAGCGCCGCACCACCCGCATCGGCCCGGTACTCGCGCCGCCGCGAGAATGCCATCACGATCAAGGTCGCGAGCACGCCGAAGAGGATCTCGAGCGCAATGACGATCAGGAAATAGAAGAGTCCGCCCCGCCCTGAGCCCTCGCGCCGGCTGCCGAGCGCGCCGTCGATGGCCGAGCCGATCACGCGGGCGAGGAAGATGACGAAGGTATTGAGCACCCCCTGCAGCAAGCCGAGCGTGATCATGTCGCCATTGGCGACGTGCGTCATCTCGTGTCCGAGCACCGCATCGAGCTCCTCAGGTCCCATCGCCGAGCTCAGAGCGCTGCTCACCGCGACGAGCGCGTGGTGGCGCCGCGCACCGGTGGCAAAGGCGTTCATGACCGGGGATTCGAACACGCCGACCTGAGGCATCCCGAGCCCCAGGCGCTGCGCGTGGGCGGAGACGCTCGAGAGCACCTGGCTCTCGAACGCGTTCTGCGGCTGACCGATCACCCGCACCCCCATGGAATGAATGGCGAGCCATTTCGAGAGCGCCAGCGACACGAACGCGCCGCCGAAGCCGAACACCGCACTGAGTGCGAGCAAACCTCCGAGGCTGAGCCCGTAAGCGCCGAGGTAGCGGTCGAGCCCGAATGCCTCGACGATCACCGTGATCACCACGAGCACGGCGATGTTGACCGCGGCGAACCAGATGATGCGTTTCATATCAGGCACCCGCGAATCACAGTGGGGCTCTGCACACCGTCTCGGACGAGGCGCTCAGCAGCCCGTTGCGCTCACCGGCTGAGCAGATTGCCCGGCGTCGGCGGCAGGCGCGGCATGGTCTGCACGGGGAACGGTCCGGTGAGCGAGGTGAGAAAGGCGACGATGTCGCGCACCTGGGCGGGACTGAGCGTGCGATTGAGCTGCGTGGCGGCCATGACCCGTACGGCCTCGGGCAGGGACTTCACCGAGCCGTTATGCAAGTAAGGCGCGGTGTAGACCAGGTTACGCAGCCCCGGCACACGCCACATGTGCTTGTCCGCATCGCGGTGCGTGACCTCGTACCGTCCGAGGTCGGCCATGAGGTCGTATTTCTTCACGTACGGATTGTCGGTATAGATCGGGAATTTGACGAAAAACCCCGTGCCCACAGGCAACGGCGGACCGCTGAAGTTCGCTCCCTGGTGGCAGCCGGCGCAGCCGACCGCGGCGAAATCATTCATGCCGCGCACCTGTTGGGGAGTGAGCGCGGAATGATCGCCCTGCACGTAGCGGTCGTAGGCGCTGCCCGGGGTGATGAGCGTGCGCTCATAGGCGGCGATGGCCTTGGCGGTATTGTCCATGGTGATCACATCGCCCGGCCCGAACGCCCGATGAAAATACGGTGCGTAGCCGGGAATGCGCCGGATGCGCTCGATGACCATGCGCAGATTCTTCATGCCCATTTCGATGGGATTGGCCGGAGGGCCCTTGGCCTGATCCTCGAGCGTCGCCGCGCGCCCGTCCCAGAACTGCACCGACAGAAATGCCGCATTCCACACGGTCGGGGCGTTGCGGCCGCCGCGCTGTGCTTCGACGCCGATCGATACCGGCCGATGGTCATCGCCGCCCTCCATGACGTTGTGACACGAGAAGCACGACACCGTGCCGGTCGAGGAGAGGCGCGGATCGAAAAACAGCATCTTGCCGAGCTGCACCTTGGCCGGAGTCGTCGGGTTGTCCGCCGGCGCGGGCGCCGTCGTCGGCAGCGCCTGCCAGTGAACCGGTGTCGCGGCGGCCGCCGCGACACCGGCGAGAAGGCCAAACATTACAAGCGGGATGAGCTTTCCGTTCATGATCATCACTCCTCGACCACCGGCTGCCGCGACCGCAGGACGGCGCCTCGACGAACTACGGATACCGCGAGCCGCGCCACACGAGCAGCCCCTGCGCATTGCGCAGCACCCGGGTCTCATTGCCCTTGACGACCCGCGCGGCGATCAGCGCCGGCTTGCCCCCGAGCAGCACCCGCGACCCGGTGATGCTCAGCTCCTCATGCGGCGTGATCTGCAGCGCCTGTTTTTCCATGAACCAGCCCGGCCCGAGGTGCTCCACGAGCCGACCCTGATGCGTGCTCAGCACAAGATGCTCACCGTAGTAGCCGCGCCGGCCGTGCACGATATGCTCGATCGACACGACGCGCCCCGAGACGGTCTCGACGGTATTCGGGTCGTAAAGCCTGCGGTAGGCGTCGGCGCGCTGCGCGAGGGCCCCGCGCGGCAGCGCCGGCGCCAGAGCACCTGCCAGCGCAAGCACCAGAACGATGGCTTTCACGGCAACTCCTCACCTGTCCAATCACGCTGTGCAGGGATATACGCCGGGCGATTGGGCGGTGGGATCAGGACAGTTACCTAATGTGCGCCAGTCGGCTCGGCATTGCGGAAAGTCCGCACTGATCACTCGCTGGGCGAGTCAGGCAATCGCGCATCGCAGGTCGGCGTCCGGGGGGGAATTCGCGCCGGCAGCGCCTGGGGCATCCGCCTCGCCCGCTGGAGCGCCCGACACGGCGTTGCGAGGGCGCGCTCAGCTCTCGTGCCGCGCCTGGCGGCCGATCAGCTCCGCGAGGCCTTCGAGCTGTTCCGCCACCGCCGGCAGCAGATCATCGAGGGTGACGATGCCGATAAGATCGCCGTGCCCGTCCACGACCGGAGCCCGCCGCACTCCCCGTTGCCGCAGCGCCGCGATCGCCTCGGGCAATTCGCACGATTCGGCCAGCACCAGGAGATTGGCGCTCATGACGTCCCCGACGGTCAGGGAGAAGACATCCGCCTGACGCGTGATTTCACCACGCATCACGTCCCGATCCGTGACAATGCCCACCGGCCGCACGGTGCCACCGTGCCGCTCTATCGCGACGACCGAACCGATGTGCTGGCGGTGCATCTCCCGCACCGCTTGGAGCAGCGGCTCGTCCGGTTCGGCAATGTAGACCTCGCGGCTGCACAGATCACCGATTCGCATGTGTATACCTCCGCGCACGGCACTCTCACACCACCGCGGCGGCGCGGATATCAGCACTGATACGCATAGCGCTGCGCCGCCGCGCATGCGTCAATGTGTGCGGGAGGTTTCACCCCGTGAACATCGGTCAGATCGCGAGCAAACACGCCGTCACCGTGCCGCTGGGCGCCTCGCTCGAGCAGGCCGCCCAGAAGATGCTGCAGTGCAGCGTTGGGGCGATCGTCGTGACCGACGATGCAGGCGGCCGCCCCGCTGTGGCGGGCATCATTACCGACCGCGATATCGTGCGCGCGCGGCTCGAGCATGCCAGCGCGCTCTCCGCGCTCGATGTCGCGGACGTCATGACCCGCACACCCCTCGTACTCGATGCGCAAGAGTCTCTCACCAACGCGATCCGCCACCTGCAGGCCCGAAGGGTCCGACGCGCGCCGGTGGTGGGTCGCGACGGCGAGCTGCTCGGACTCGTCTCGACAGACGATCTGCTCGGGGAGATCGCCGCCGAACTCATCGGGCTTGCGCACCTGGTGGCGCGGCAGGGGCGCAAGCAGGAAAGCTGAGGTTGACCTCAAGCCAGGTCAGCTGCCGCTCAAGTCTGGCCAGTGTCGCTCGACGCCGGCGCGCGCCGCGCAGGACCTTGCACTCTCGATCGGTAGCGTCCCCAACATCGGCGACGACGGCTAGGGGTTGTTCACCCAGCCGCGCGGCTTGCGCTCGTAACCGAAACTGATCTCGACACGGCGTGCGCCGCAGCGCGAGCAGCGGAATCGCTCAAGCCGGCGCGCAAGATACGTCTCCCAGCCGATCATGCGCGCCAGCGCATCGACGTGCACGTCGCGGCGGTGGCCGCACGCCCCGCAACGCAACTCCACGTGTGCGTCGCGGTGATCGCAGAGGCGGGTTGAGGGGGTCAGCGGCAGGGCCATGGCGATAGCATTTCCCGCGCGCGCACGCGCTGTCCATGCAGTACGCACCAATGGTGCGCACTGGATGGCATAACGCATTGATGAGCCGCCGCAATTCGATCTCGACGGGTGCCCGGCGCGAGTGTTGCGCATAGCTCGCGGTGCGCCGATCAGCTACAGTAGCACCATGTGCGGGCGCTACATCCTGGCGCAGCAGGCGAAATTCGAGCGGGCAGTCCAGCTCGGCCGCGTGCATTGGGAATTCACCGCGCGTTACAACGTCGCGCCGTCGCAATCCGTTCCGGTCGTGCGCGTCGCGGAGGGCCTGCACGAGGGCGTCATGATGCGCTGGGGGCTGATCCCCTTCTTCGCCCACGGCGTGCCGCCGAAGTACTCGACCATCAACGCGACGATCGAGAAGCTCGCGAGCGGACCGGCATGGCGCGGTCCCTGGAAGCGCGGCCAGCGTTGCGTTCAGCTGGCCGCGGGGTTCTACGAATGGCACCTCGAGGTGGCAGGAGGCAAGCAGCCGTATTTCATTCACCTCACCGACGAGCCCGTGTTCGGATTCGCGAGCCTGTGGGATCGCAGTGTTGGCGCCGATGGTGCCGCAATCGAAAGCTGCGCCCTCATTACCCTGCCGGCTAACGAACTGCTGCGCGACATTCACAACGCCGGGACGCACCCGGGACGCATGCCCGCCATCCTCGCACCCGGCCAGTTCGCCGCTTGGCTCGACGGCACTCCCGATGAGGCCCGTTCGGCCCTGGCGGCCTATCCGACACAGCGCATGAGCGCGCACCCGGTAAGCCTGCGGGTGAACAGCCCGCGCAACGACGGACCGGACCTCATCGCGCCGCTGCAGCAGTAATCCATCAGGCGTCGACGCACCGCCCGCCCGCGCAGCACAGGCCGCGCCGCCTGCGCACGAGCCACGCCCACCGGCGAGCCGATCGCCACCGGGCGGCCTGTCATCTGCGCGAGCCGGCACTGGGTCGCACACCACCGTCCGGCCGCACAGGTGACGTTCCGATCGGGCGATGAGACCGCCCCACCGGGTCCGGGCTCATCTCCCTCGGCAAGCGCAAGCGCGCCCGGTTTTAGGCCGCGCTAGCGCTCAGGCAGGCCAGCGCACATTTTGTGCGCCGCATCCATCACAAGCCTTACGCTGCAGCAACGGCGCGCCGACCATCCCGGCGTGTCTGCCCGTGCGCACTGTCGCGTACCGCGCCCTGGGCCTTTACGCCGCGGCCGATCGCATAATAGCGCCAGCCGAGACCTTCCAGCTGCACCGGATCGTAAAGATTGCGGCCATCGAAGATCACCGCCTGACGCAGCATTCGCCGCATCGATGGCCAATCCGGGCTGCGAAATTCCGGCCACTCGGTCACGACCGCAAGCGCATCGGCGCCCTCGAGCGCCTGCGCCGCCGAAGAGCACAACGCGAGCTCGCGGCGCTCGCCGTAGAGGCGCTGCGCCTCCTGCATCGCCACCGGATCGTAAGCGCGCACGCTGGCGCCGGCAGACCACAGGCGCTCAAGCAGCACTCTGCTCGGCGCCTCCCGCATGTCGTCCGTATTCGGTTTGAACGCCAGACCCCACACGGCGATGGTCTTTCCCGCAAGATCCCCGAAGTGGGTCACCATTTTCTCGAACAGCCTGTGCTTCTGGCGCTCGTTGACCGCCTCGACGGCTCTGAGGATGGCCGGATCACAGCCCGATGCGGTGGCGGATTGCACCAGTGCTTTGACGTCCTTCGGAAAGCACGAGCCCCCGTAACCGAGCCCGGGGTAGATGAATGCGTAGCCGATGCGCGGGTCAGAGCCCATGCCCTGACGAACGCTTTCGATGTCCGCCCCTGCCCGCTCGGCAAAATTCGCCAGCTCGTTCATGAAACTGATCCGCGTTGCGAGCATCGCATTCGCCGCGTACTTGGTCAGCTCCGCGGAACGCACGTCCATTGCAAGCAGCCGATCGTGGTTGCGCGTGAAAGGCTCATACAGGGCCCGCATCAGCTGCACCGCCCGGCCGCTGTCGGCGCCCACCACGATGCGATCCGGCTTCATGAAATCGGCGATTGCCGCACCTTCCTTGAGGAATTCCGGGTTCGACACCGTGTCGTAATCCACCGCGACGCCGCGCCGCGCCAGCGCAGCCGAGACCGCCGCGCGCACTCTGTCCCCGGTGCCGACCGGCACCGTCGATTTCGTGATCACGACACGATACTCGTGCATGCGCGCGCCAATGGTATCGGCTACCGCGAGCACGTGGCGCAGGTCCGCCGAGCCGTCCTCATCCGCAGGCGTCCCCACCGCAATCATCTGAAACAGCCCGTGGGCCACGCCGGCATCGGCGTCGACCGTGAATTCCAGCCGGCCCGCGGCGTTGTTGTGCCTGATCAGCTCATCGAGGCCCGGCTCGTGGATCGGCACCTCTCCGCGGCGCAGCATGTCAATTTTGCGCCGATCGACGTCGACGCACACGATGTGGTTACCCGCATCGGCAAGGCACGCCGCCGTTACAAGCCCCACATAACCCGAACCGAATATCGTGACTTTCATAGCGAATCCTATGTTCGTTACTGCAAACTTACACGGCGCACACCGCCGCCGGCGAACCACTCGAATGCATGCACGGCGCCAGGGTCCACCGCAATCTGTCGGAACTGCGCGAGCGGCCGATGCGCCGCAATGAGTCCGGCGAGCCGAATGGGCCCGGCATGCGTCACCACCAGCACATCGCCTGACACGGTGCGGCCCTCCCATGGCGGGTGGCGGAGAAAATCGCGCAGGCGCTCAAGCGCCTCACACAGAGACTCCCCGCCCGGAAAGCGCATGGTCTGCGGCGCCTGCTTCCACAGGCGCAGCGCTCGAGGCCAGCGCGCCTTCACTTCCTGCTGTGTAAGACCCTGCCATTGGCCGAAATCAATCTCGGTCAGACGCTCATCGAGCACGGTCGGCAGTCCGCCCAGCGCTTCGCCCACCAAGCCAGCGGTAGCTCGCGCCCGTCGCAGCGGGCTCGCGAGCAGCAGCGCCACCTGCGACCCCTGCAGCGCATTGGCGATTCCCCGGGCGGTTACAAGTCCCACAGCGCACAAGTCGACATCCGTGCGGCCCTGATAGCGGCGCTCGAGATTCCACGCCGTCTCGCCATGGCGTACGAAGAACAAACGCATGACCCGCTCCGCTTTCAATACGAGTACGCCACGCCGACGGTGATGCGCCGCCCGGCGTGTATGCCCTGGCCGGCCACATCCTGCTCGTACTCGATGAACGGCTTCAGGTGGTCGGTTACGCGGTATTTCAGCCGCAGTCCCGGCCGCAGAAGGTCATAGCGCTCCGCGTTGTCGGCCAACGGCAGCGGCGAGCGCAGCTTCAAGGTACGCACGTAAAAGACGATGGCACCGAGATCGAGGCGCCGCGTCAATCTCACGTCCGCATCCAACTCCGCACGCATCTGCGCGGCGCCGCCATCGACGAACACCCTGGGCCCGGCCATGAGCGATGCCCGCCATCGCGCCCCGGCGAACCCGATCTGCAAATCAGGCTCGACCGCCGTGTGCCCCACTCCCAGAGCCGGTGTGCTGCTCACCGAACCGGTAGCCGCCACCACATTGAGGGTAATGGAGTCGGCGAAATCCGCGCGCTGCGTGAGCGCGAAATTGAGGCCGACCTCCTGGTCCTGAACGCCGCCCGCCGTCTCAACGATGCGCCGGCCATGATGAATGCGAATCTTCTGCACCCGCGCGGCCCGCAGGTCATACTCCAGGGACAGCCGATCGCCCAGTCCCTGAACCCCGGTGATGCGCAGCATGGTGTAGCGCAGCTCGCTGCCGGGCAGAGTCGCCGTACTGTATTGATCGGGCAAGAACAACCGGGTCGCATCGTACTGCCGCAGCGAGAAGTCGAACGAGCCGTCTCCCGCGGGTGGCACCCATGCGTCGGCATGCGCGCCGATCGTCAGCGCCCGGTAAATCAGAATGAGGACGCCGAGACGCCAGCTCTGACGCCCTCGGATGTTGCGCGCAGCGTTCATGCGGTAGCAACAAGGCGCAGGTTTGCGTTTGCCGGCGCGTCCCCGTGGGCCTGCCACAGATTCGCATACGTGCCCGCGGCGCCGATCAGTTCGGCATGAGTCCCACTCTGTGTAATCTGACCACGCTCGAGGACCAGGATGGTCTCTGCGGAAGTGACGGTCGCGAGCCGGTGCGCGATCAGCAGCACCGTGCGCCCCTGGGCCAGAACCCGCAGGGCATGCATCAGGCGCCGCTCGGTCGCCGGGTCAACGCTACTGCTCGGCTCATCGAAGATTACGACCGCAGCGTCGCTCAGCAGCGCCCGAGCGACAGCAACGCATTGCCGCTGTCCTCCCGAGAGCGTCGCGCCACGCTCACCGACCGTCGAATCGAACCCGTCCGGCAACGCCGCGATCAGCTCATCGACCCCGGCGGCTTTTGCCGCGGCGACGGCCTCGGCGCGGCCGGCTCCCTCGCGACCGTAAGCGATGTTGGCCCAGACCGGCGCGTGGAACAGCAGCGGCTCCTGCGGGATCATCGCGATCCGCGTCCGCACGAAGCGCAGACTGAGCTCGCGCAAATCTCGCCCGTCGAGCAGCACTGCACCGCATTGCGGATCGTGAAACCGGGCCGCAAGTGCGGCAATGGTCGATTTGCCCGCCCCCGTCGTACCGACCAGCGCCACCATCCGTCCGGGCTCCAGCGCAAAGGATATGTCTCGGACGGCCGGGTTATCCTGGCCATAGCTGAACGACACCGAGCGGAACTCGACGTGTCCTGCGCAATGCTGCGGCGTCAACGCACCGTCGGACTCGCGGATCGCACCGGTTTCGGCCCGATACTCGGCGATGCGCTCAATTGCGACCGCTGCGCGACCGAACACCCGCCCGGCCTTGGCCAGCTGGCGTGCCGGCGCCGCGATCGCCCGCAGATAGGCGAGAAAGACCAGCAGATCGCCCGCGGTGAGCGATCCTTTCAGCACCAGCAGGGCCCCGTACCAGGCGATACCGCCGGTCGCAACCGCAATCGCCAGGTTCATCGACGGCGCAAACCCGGCCTGCGCGCGATTGCCGCGCAGCGCCGCTTCGAGCACCGAGTCCGCTCGGGCGGTGAACTGCCGCTCCTCGAACGGCTCGCGCGCACACGCCTGCACGAGCTGGATGTTGCCGAGCACCTCCTGCGTCGCGCCGCTCTGCTCCCCCTCACGCCGCCGGGTGATGCGTGCCGTGCTGCGAATCTCGCCGGCGAAGTGGTGGGCGATCCACATCAGCACCGGGGCGATGGCCAAGGTGAGCAGGCCGTAGCGCCAATTCATCGCCAGCAACACGGCGAAGACTCCTGAGATCGTCAAAACGTGCGGCAGCAGATCCAGTCCCACCGCCGCGACGAACTGCTGCAGCGCGTTGACGTCGCCGCCGATCCGCGCGGCCAGCTCGCCGCTGAGACGCTGGCGGTGAAACGCCAGCGGGAGACGCACCAGGTGCGAGAAGAAGTCGCGCCGGACCGAAAAGCCGATGCATTGAGCGGCATCGAGCAGCAGCCGGTTGCCGAGATACGCCAGCCCCGCTTCGGCGAGTCCGAGCAGAAGAATCGCCAGACCCAGTGCATGCAGCAGCTCGAGCCGGTGCGTCAGCGGGTTGGGCAGGATCGCCGCCGCCCACAGGCCGAGCGGCTTGTGAAAAATGACGCTGTCAACGATGAACTTCAGCGGCCATGGCAGCAGCAGCAGCACCCCCGCACGCAACGCCATCGCCGCCGAGCCCGCACCCAGGCGTCGCCATTCGCCTCGGAGATAAGGGCCGAGCCAATGCAGTGTCTGCGATCGTGTCCCGCTCACGCCGCTGCTCCCATGCGAGCTGCGCGCACGAGCTCGGTCACGCGCTGCACGATTCGGTCCCAGCCACGCGCGGCGACGCTCGCCTGGGCCGCCCGTCCCATCGCGGTGCGCAGATCCCGATCATCGAGGATCTTGAGGATTGCGCGCCGGCAGTCCACCGCATCATCCGGGTGGTACAACAATCCCGTCCTTTCCTCTGCGATGAGCTCGGCCAGCTGACCCAGACGCGGTGCAACCACCGGCCGACCGCAGGCCAGAGCCTCAATCACCTTCAGGGGAGAAAAGTAGAAATCAGCCGCGGCCTGATATGGGGCAACAACGACGTCGCAGGCCGCCGTCCACCCCGGGATATCCGCATGCGGCACACGACCGGCAAGCGTCACGCTCTCTCGGCATGGCGCAACTGACACCCTGTTACGGAACTCCTCCCACCGCGGCCCCTCGCCGACCGCCACAAGGTGCACGTCCCGTACCCTGGCGACGGCTCGGTACACCTCGAGCAGCAGGTCCGTGCCATGCCAGGACTTGAAGCTTCCGACGAAGCCGATCACGCCGGTGTCCGGCCCGACTCTGAGGCGCGCCCGGATCCCCTCGCGCTGCATCCTTCCCGCAGCAAAGCGCCGCACGTCCACTCCATTGGCCATCACCTGGATGCGCTGCGCTCGCTCCGGCACCAGAGCCTCTACGTACGCTTTGACGGCCTCGGACACCGCGACAATTACATCGGCACTGGCGAAGGAGACCGCTTCCAGGCGCCGTGCAAGCGATTCCAGGCTCAAACCGCGGAAGCGCTTCTGCTCTTCAGCGAGCGGCGCATTGACCTCGAGAACCCGCGGACAATCGAAGCGCGCCGCGATCCGCGCACCGGCGCTGGAAAAGAGCGCGTGGCGCTCATAGACGAAATCCGGCCTGAAGTTGCGGGCGCGGAGTTCGCTACACACGCGATCACCGACCGACCGATCGTAGGCGAGCTTCGCAAGCTCGCCGGCGAGCAGCGCCGCGTCCGCCCCAGAGGCTTCCGCGCCGCGCTCCCGAGCGACTCCATCTGCGCACTCACCCGGGCATTGCGGGGCGAGTTCGATGAGCACCGCCGGCGGGCCTGCGTTGCCCTCCCCAGCACGAGCGCAGACCACGACAACTTCGTGTCCGAGAGCCGCCGCCGCTCGAACGAATTCGCGCACATGCACCGAGGCGCCCTTGTCTCCGAGTACGGGAATGCCACGGTCGAAATTCAGGTACAGGATTCTCACCGGACGCCCTCCCCGATCACAGGCGAACTGACTTCGGCCCGGGCCATTCTGGCCTCTCCCGGCACCGCATCCGTAACGCAACACCGCGGGTGGCGCATCAAGTCATGCAGCCCGCGCGTGGTCTGCCACAGATCGAAGTGACGGCGCAGCACATCGCCAGCCGCCCCCGCCAGGGATTCGCCGAGCTCCCGATCCTCGAGCAGGCGCTTGATTGCCGCTGCGAGTGCGGCTGGATCCCGTGACGGCGCAAGCAGACCAGTCTGTCCATGCCGGACCAGCTCCGGAATTCCCGACACATCCGTTGCGACAACCGGCACGCCGACTGCCATCGCCTCGGCGATGACGTTCGGAATTCCGTCCCGGTCCCCGTCGTCGGCGATACGCGGCGCCAGTACGAACAGATCCGCTTCCCGATAGCGCGTGATCAGCTCATGATGCGTCATCGCACCGCAAAGTCTCACCCGATCCGTCAGGTCCTGGCGGTGCACTTCGCCGCGCAGCGCCTCGTGCAGCGGCCCCGAGCCGACGATTTCGCACTCGAATTCGACTCCCTGATCGCGCAGCAGCGCACACGCGGCGAGCAGATCCTCGTGACCCTTCTTCGGAACCAGCCGTCCGACCGCCAGGATTCTCGGCCGATGACCGGCACGCCTCACCGAACGCGCCTCGGCGCACGCGAAGCTCTGCAGATCGATCCCGTGATAGACCAGATGAATCCGGCGCGCATCGAGCCGGGGCGCGACCTGCCGCAGGTATGCGGCGTTGTATGCAGTGCAGGTCGCCACGAATTCAGCTGCGTGCAGATGCCTGCGCAGGATCACCGGGCGGGACAGGTAGATGTCCTTGGCGTGGGCGGTAAAGCTGAAGGGGATGCCGCTCATGCGGTGCGCGAAGTGGGCGACCGAGGTCGGCGCATTGGCGAAGTGTGCATGAATGTGCCGCACACCCTCCCGCCGACACATGTCAGCGACCACGCCCGCGCGTGCAAATTGACGCCACAGTGAAACCGGGTGACGCGAGGTGAGCGTGCGGGCGATCGCAAGAGCGGCGCTGCGCAGATAGCGGCCGGGGAATGCGCGCAGCATCGCCATGTGCGCCCTGATCGTCACCCGCGCTTTCGCCCTCCAGCCCTCCGGAGGCACATGAACCGGCGCGCGAACCTCGGCAACCATCGGATGGTGCGGCGGCGGCTCCGGCGGCAGGAGCGAGAAGATGTGCAGTCGCTCGCCAAGCCGCTCCATGGCGCGAATCTCGTTGAGTATGAACGTCTCGGTCAGGCGCGGATAGCGCTTGAGGACGTAGGCGACCGGATCACGCGGCTGCTGACTCATGCCGCACCCTGCACGCGGGCCTCACTGCGCAGACCGCGACCGGCCAGCTCCACCGCGACCCGCTCGGCGCCACGCAAATCGACCGCCGACCATAACCGCTCGTGAACCGCCGGCGCGCCGATCGCCCGCGGCACTTTGTGCGCCAGCGAGGCGGCAAGATCCTCGTCGGCGGGCACGAAATCAAACAATCCGAGCTTCGCTAGCAGCTGCGCGCGCAGCTTCTGCTCTTCCCGCGGCACGGAGCGCGGAACCAGAATCGCCTTCTTTCGCGCCGCAAGCAGCTCGACGCTCGTGTTGTAACCGGCCATCGACACCACCAGCTCCGCCGCGCGGATGCTCGGCACGAGCTCCGTCGTATAGGCGACGATCTGCACGTCATCCCGCCCTGCGACCGCCGCGTGCAGCGCTTCACTCTGCGCCCGCGGCATCAACGGTCCGGTGACTATCACGGAATAGAAGCCGTTGGCGCGCACCGCACACAGTCCCTGCAGATACGCGCTCATCATGAAATATCCGTCACCGCCCCCGCCGGCCGTGACCAATACCACCGGCCGACCTGCCGCCCGCCGCGCATCCCAACAGATGCTGCCGCGCGCCGCGCCGCTCAGCTGCTCAAAACGCGAGCGGCCGACCACGTAGCCGCAGTACTTCACTCGCCGGGCCGCAGCCGCCGACAGGCCGTACCCGCCCACGACATCGAACAGCTGCTCGCTTCCGTACACGAACACGTCGTCGTACGCGTGCTCGATCAGCGCGTGCAGCTCTTGCTCCTGCCAGCTCCGGCGCACGCTCGCCGGGCTGTCGAGTATGTCGCGCAGCCCGAGCACGGTGCGCGTCTCGGGCATCTCGTTGCGGATCAGCGCCAGTGTCGAGAGCAACTCGCCATTCATCCCGGCCGGGGCATGGTCGACCAGAAACACGTCCGGCCGCTGCTCCTCGATGAGCTTCAGAATGAGCGCTTCGCGATACCCCTTGGTCAGCCCGAATACCTGCCCCGGCGCACGCGCGGCGTAGCGCTCGGCGCCGGTCTTGACCACCGGCGGCAGCGGCTGCACGTGAAGTCCTGCGGGCAGATTCCACTGGCGGATGACCGGTGAGCCCGTGAGCAACCACACATCGAAGTGCTCCTCGCTGCGCAACAGCTGATCGGCGATCGCCAGATTGCGCCTCAGGTGCCCCAGTCCGAAGGTATCGTGCGAGTAAATGCAGACGCTCACCGCCGATGCGCCGCTTCGCCCCGCGCCAAGAATGCGCTGCGCGCTGAAACTGCGTTCCGGATGGTCCGCGACCGACACGCATTGATCCATGCTTCACCTACCCGTCAAGTTCGACGCCTGTTCGGCTGTGAACCGGTCAGCGCCGGTCCTTCTGAACGTGAGACGGGTGCGCCGGCGAGGATCAATCGGCGCATCGGCTGTCTGTCGCCAACCGGTGACAGCGTCCGGCCCCGGCGGGCGGGAACGGCGCAGTGATCGCGCCTCAGGCGTACGAGCTCAGAGGTGCCAGCGAACGCCGAATATGGGTGTGAAGTCGAGCCACGGCGAGCGCGTCTGGCTCAGGGTGTAGACCCCGGACTCGGAGCGATACACCGAGTAGCTGTAACAGCAGGTACTCGCGGCGTTCGTGGCGTCATAGATGTCAAGAAATGCTTGAAAGGTCCCACGGCCGAGACGATGCTGCCAGCTGAAGCGCAGATCCAACGTAAAGAACGAAGGAAGGCGTGCGCTGTTGAATCGGCCGAAGGCGAGCTGAACCGCCGCCGGATCAGTCCAACTCAACGCCGATGCCAGCAGCGGGGTGTACGGCCACCCGCTGTGCCACGTCAGTGAGGCTGCTGTTGCAAACGGAGCATGGCGCCACAATGCATTGACCTTGACCGAGCTCGGCTCGTCCCATGAGCGCGGGACCCAGACGCCGCCGATCTGATCCTCGGCGCGCGACCAAGCATAGGAGACCGTGCCGCTGAGGGGCCGGGACTCATCGGTCGCGGCGCTCAGCTCGACGCCGTACATTCGCGATCGCTGCGAAACGATGTGCACTCTGTCGACCGCCAATTCCGGCAGCAGAGCGAACGGCGAGAACACGTGGGCCGAATAACTCGACGGCGAGCCTTCGTCCTTGTAGTAGAGCTCGGCACGCACTGCGGTGCGATCCACGAAGCGATGATCCATGCTGAAGTCCGTCTGGGTCACACGCCGCACATCCTGTGGATCGAAGCGGCCATGCTCGAGGTGCGGATCCAGTACGCTCGCCTGGGTTTGCTGGCCCCAGCCGAGGCGCAGCGTCGTTCTGGACGTCAACAGGTAACGGAGGTTCGCGCGGACGTTCCACTGCGCATCGCCGGGCCCGCCGATATAGTGGCGGGCGTTGCGCCGCACGCCCAGATCGATCGTCGTGCGCCGTCCCGCCTGCCACCGAGCCGAGCCATACAGCGCGTAGGTGAAGGCGTGCGCGGCAATCGACTCATTGGCGAGAACCGTGCTCACCGGCTGCAGGCCCGGATAGAACGGCGGCGCGAACAGCGCGGAGCCGGCGGAAAGATCGACCAGGTTCACCCAGCTGGCCGCTGCGCCGAGGTGCCAGTACCAGCGCGCCGTTGGCACGGCCCGCACCTCCTCCCGCAGCGTGTAAATGGCGTGCGAGCTGTGCTCGAACAGCGATCCTGTCACGATGGTCGGCTCATCCACACTGCCCGAGACGTTCTCATGCGACTGCTCGGCGGACAACTCCGTCATGCTGCTGACCGAGTGGGGGAAAAGATGGTCGAGGCGGAGCCAGGCGTAGTACTCCGACCCCGAGACGCCCTTGCTCTGCTGGTTTTCGGTCGAGAAGTACTTGCGCCGATCGTCAATGGCGAGAACGCCAGCGGCGAACCGCGTGCGCGCACTCGCCGCCCATGTCCCGTGCACGATCAGATCATTGAGCGTCGGCTTGCCGATTCCCGAATCGATCCATCCGACCGGCGCGAACTGGTTCTGCAGGCGCAAATCCGCGAAGACGCTGCCGCGGCCGGCGCCGAATACCGTGCCTGCCATGGCGCTTGCACCCTGTTCGGACAGCTGCAGATCGAGCGTGGGGCGCGTGATGCGCCGCGGCCGCATGCTGACAACGCCACCGATCGCGTTGCCGTATTCGATTGGCGCCAGACCGGTCCAGGCGGTTACGGATGCAACCGCAAGCGGGTCGACGGGACTGAATAGGCTTTGCAGCTCCTTCAGGTGGTACGGCTCGTGCAGCGTCACCCCGTCATAGCGGAACAGCACTTCATCGTCTCGGCTGCCGCGCACGTGCGTGCGCGCGGTATAACCGGCCGCGGTGGTGCCCGGGATGACCTGCAGCGCCCGTACCGCGTCGTTGTGAGTCTCGGGGGAGTTTTCCAGCTCCGTACGGGTCGCGGTGCGGCTCGAGAGTATGCTCGTTCGATACCGGCTGGTCTGCACGACCACGCGCGCCAGCATCGTCGCCGGCGGCTCACTCGACTCCCCGCGCACGGCGCCCTTCGGCGCCGGCACGATGACGTAAGCCCCGCTGGCCACGCGGCGAACGCTAAGACCGAGCGGCGCAAGCAGCGAATGCAGCTGCTCGAGCGCCGTCGTGCCGTGAACGGGTTGACGCGCGCGCAGGCCCGCTGGGATGACCTGCGAACTGTAGATGAGACGTATTCCCGTCCTCGCGATTCGCTCGAGAACCTGAGTCACCAGGGGGTGATCGGCACGCGCGGCGGCGGCCGTGGCCCAGTGCCCTGCCGCCAGCAGGAGCACGGCCAACACGTATCGAGAGCCTCGCAATCAGAACCGCCGACTCACCTCAGGCACCTCAGTTCGCGCGGCCGCGCATGCGGATCCGCAGTTCTCCGGGACGCTTCCTATCATATGCGAATCGGGTGCTCGCCATGACCGCCTCGAGCGCCTGGTCGGGAGTCAAGCCCGCGATGCTGCCCGAAAGGATGGTGTGGCGCAGAGCCGTTGCCGTTCCCGATCCCAGCAGCACCAGTTTCAACCCCGTTTCGCGCGTATACCAGGCGAGGAATTCCGACAGCGGGCGGCCGTCGATCGGCAGGTCCGGCACCAGCGAATCCGCCCACGCCCAATCCGGACCGTAGGGCTTGACCGCAATGCGCTGAACCGCGCCCCCGGGCAGCACCTCGACCCCCTCGCCGATGGTCAGCCGCTCGGCGCGGCCGCTGGCCTCGGTCACCCGCACATGACCGCTGCGCACGCTCACCGCCATGCCCGTGGAGCCGACCGCGACCTGGAACTGCGTGCCCAGATGCGAGACCCGTCCGAATGGAGTCCTGACGATCAGCGGCGGGCCGCCGCCCGGGCCGCTCGTCTCCACATAAATCCGCCCGTCGGACAAGCGGACATGGCCTCCCGAGCCGATCCGCAGGCGGCTGTTCGGTCCGACGCGCAGCGATTCCTGGGCGATAGTCATCAGCGCGAATCCATTCTTCCCGGTGCGCACTATCGTGCCGTGCGGCAGCCGGCTGCCCGCGACGATCAATCGTTGTTCGTGCGCCGCCGCCACCGTGACATCGCCCCGTACGGCAAGCAGGGTCGCATCAGCCGGTGGCTCCACGGACTCGTGGCGCTCACCGAGCCACAGCAATCCCCCGGTGATGGCGACCAGTGTCGCGGCAACCGCCAGCCAGCGCTGGCGCCGGTGCGCATTGCGCCGGCCGACTGATTCACGCCATGCCTGCTCGACCGCCGAGCGCACGGTTTCCTCGATCTGTCTTGCCGGCTCGGGTCTCGGACCCGCTGAGACGATCAGCCGGCCGATATCGTCCGGTTCTTCGGATCGTGGGTCTCGTTCATGAATCATCTTGCTCCCCCGGGGCTCGGCAGTAACGTGCTCCCGACGTCCCGGAACGCCTGCCGAGCGCGGGCGAGCAGGGATTGAACGGCGATCACGCTGACGTCGAGCTGGGTCGCGATCGCCTCAACCGATAAATCCTCAAGATATTTCAGCTCGAGCACTTTGGCGTAACGGCTCGGCAGGTAGTCGAGCGCCGCATGCACCCGCGCCGCCAGATCCTCGCGATGCGCCACGGCTTCCGGCTCGGCCGCTGCGTCGGCCGGGATCGACTCCAGTACCGCGCGATTGTGCGGGTCTTCCTCCAGTTCGACCAGCCGATGCACGTAGGTCTGTTCGCGTTTGAGGCGGGTCACGTAGTCGGACAGCTCGCGACGGGTGATCTGGCACAGCCATGTAAAGAGGCTCGCCTCGCCCCGGTAGGTCTCCAGACGCCGCACACCGCGCGTCAGCGCCGCTTGCACGATGTCGCGCGCGGCTTCCTGGTCATCGTCGATGCGCCGCAGCGCGAACCGGAACAGCCGGGGAAAGTAATCGTCGAAAAATTCACGGAATGCCGCCTGTTCCCGCGACAGCAATCGACCCACCAGTTTTATGTCCTCTTCATGCATCCGCCGGCTCTCGCAGCGCTCCCCATTTGTCCTATTAGAGGGGCAATGGGCTACAGATCAATCGCGACATTCCCCCACTTGAGCACAGCGCGGCCCCATGGCCCGAGCGCCGAGTCCGCGGCCGGCCTGCGCGAGCGACAGGCTGAGGCACCCCGCTCGGGCGCGATGGAGGCATCCAGGGAAGGCGAAGCGCGGGCTAGAGCTTTAGCCGAGCCACTGGTCGAAGAGCTTGCGGCCGTAGTACATGCCAAAGCCGCTGCCGACGCAGCTCAGGACGATAGCCGTGCCGTAGCCGACGTACATCCCCATCGCCCAGCCGATTGATCCGAGGATGGTGGTGCCGATGAATGAGAACATCCCGCGCATGATTCGGCCCTGATTACGCGCCGCCCTCCACCTTTGCCAGGAACTGCGCCACGAATTACGCGATCCGGGCCGGCGCGCCTCACAGCGCCTTGCGCAGCAGTCGCACCCACTGCGCCAGCTCCTGTTCGTCAAAGGGTGCGAACGCCAGGCGTACGTTTCCTCTGACCTTGCCATCATAGGCGTACCGGCGACCGGTGTAGAGCATCAGTCCATCCGCTCGCAGACGATCCGCCCAGGCCTCGACATCAAGGCCGTCGGCCACTGCCGCCCACAAGGTCATGCCTCCCGAGGGCGTAACAAATGCCAGTTCGCTGCCAAGCTCGCGCCCCAGCGCCTGCGTCAGCGCATCCCTTCGCGCTCCGTAAATGCGCCGGGCACGCTGCGCGTGACGCTGCACCTCTCCCCGCTCGAGCAGGTCCGCAACCGCGCACTCGAGCGCGTGATCACCCTGCCGATCGATGCTCGCGCGCAACGCAGTAACGAGCGCAAGCAGCGGGCGCGGAGCGACGAGATAGCCCAGGCGCACGCCGGGTGCGAGCACCTTCGCAAGACTGCCGACATACAGAACCACACCCGCGCCGTCGGCGCTGGCCATGGGCAGCACGGGCCGGCCCTCGTAGTGATACTCGTGATCATAGTCGTCTTCGATGATCGCGAAGCGCTTGCGCCGCGCAAGCTCGAGCAACGCAATGCGCCGCGGAGCCGTCAGCGTGACAGTCGTTGGGTACTGGTGATGCGGCGTAACGTAGACTGCGCGCGGCGCGCTTCGCTCACAGAGCGCCTCGAGCGCCGTAACGTCGAGCCCGCATGCATCGAGCGGCAGCGGCGCAAGCGCCGCGCCGTACTGGCGGAACACCGTCCAGGCCGGCCGGTAGCCCAATGCCTCAACCGCCACGGTATCGCCGGGGCGCAACAGGGCGCGGGCGACCAGCTCGAGTGCCATCTGGCTGCCCGACGTCACCAACACATCGTCAGCCTCTGCCATCAGCCCACGCCGCGAGCGCAACATCTCGCCTAACGCGGTGCGCAGGCGCGGATGGCCCTGCGGGTGCCCGTACGCGAGCAGGTCCTGGGGATCCTGACGCAACACCCGACGATAGGCTCTCGTAAGCGCCGCCACGGGGGCGAGCCGAACATCGGGTACACCATCGCTCAGCGATCTCAAGCCTGTCCCACCGTGCTTCACGTCAAGCTTGGTGTCTGCCGGAACATCGAACCTGACCTGCAGCGGCTTCGCATGAATGGGCGTCGTTGCGCGCGACGTTCGCCGCGGCATGCGCGGAACAGATCGCGCAATGAATGTCCCGCGGGCACGCAGCGGCTCGGTCCAGCCTTCGCCGGCCAACTGCTCGTAGGCGGCGATCACTGTGTTGCGGTGCACGTGCAGCACATGCGCGAGCGAGCGGCTCCCCGGGAGCCTCGCCCCCGGCATCAGCCGGCCGCGGCGCACTTCGTCCATGATGGCGCGAGCGATGCGCCGGGACAGGGGTGCCCCGTCGGACTCATCGAGACTGAGCCCGAGCTCCCAGCGGTGAACTGGTCTACGCATATTTTCAAAACTGGCTCTTTAGACCAGACCATTTTAGGCGCACTCTTGGCACCGATGCAGCCCAGCGGAGATCTCATGAGTACGCTTCCCGTCACCCCCCGAACCCGGCTGGCGCGCCGCGCCGAGCGGGGCTCGTTCGACCGAGCGACTATCGATGCCATACTCGATGAGGCACTCGTTTGTCACATCGGATTCGCGCTCGAGGGCCAACCCTACGTGCTGCCGACCGTGCATGTGCGCATCGGCACCCGGCTCTACGTGCACGGGTCGGTCGGCAGCCGCATGCTGCGCGCGTTGCGCGAGGGCGCTCAGGTATGCGTGACGGTCACGCTGCTCGATGGACTGGTGCTCGCCCGCTCCGCGTTTCATCACTCCATGAATTACCGTTCCGTGGTGGTGCTCGGCTCGGCCCAGGAGGTGACCGACCCTGAGGAGAAGCGCCGGGTGTTCGCCGCACTGCTCGAACATATCGTCGCGGGGCGCAGCCGCGAGGTGCGCGCCCCCGACGACATCGAGACCCGGGCCACCACCGTGCTCAGCCTGCCGATCGAGGAAGCCTCGGCCAAGATCCGCACCGGGCCGCCGCTCGACGATGAGCGGGACTATGCGCAGCCGTGCTGGGCCGGGGTGCTCCCGCTCAAGCTCACCGCCGGTGCGCCGCTCGCTGATCCGGCGCTGGCGCCAGCCGTCGGGCTGCCCCAGTCGCTGCAGCGCTACCGGCGAGCGCGCTAGCGCCGCTTCTAAACGCCGTCATGGCCCGCCGTGACCGGCCCGCTCACGGCGGGCCGGTCAGGAAGAGCATTTCCAGGGTAATTGCTTCCCGCAGGGCGGCGGGCTGCGCATGTTCGTGGGCCGAGCCACGCGTATTGCGCGGACGCTGCGCAAGTGGCTCAAGCCGACGGGGCCGCAAGCGTCCGCGCTCGCTTCATTGCGCGGAGCCCAGCTGCCTGATCAAGGTGCCAAGCAGCGGCGCGATGCGCCGCAGTTCGGCCCGGTGCACGGCCGAGAGGTCTGCGAGCACCCGCTCACCTGCCGCCGTGAGCATGAGGATCGCCCGCCGGCGATCGCTCGCATCCGTTCGCCGGCGCAGAAAGCCGCTCCTGGCCATCCGATCGACCAGCTCAACGGCACTGTGGTGACGGATGATGAGCCGCGCGGCCAGATCGCCCACCGTCATCGGCTGTCCGCTCGGAGATCCCTTTATGGCGAGCAGCGCCTGGTGCTGCCGGGGCGCCAGTCCGGACGCCTGCGCCGCCTCGGCGCTGAACGCGAGGAACCGCGCAAGCACGTGCCGAAACTCCGCAAGCAGCTGGTAATCGGCGAGCGAGAGTTCGCGCCCGTGCGCCCGCTCAGGTCCGGACCGCGTGATGGGGGACATTGACTCTCCCGTTGGGTGGCATGCCATTCGGCGTTGTGTTCCAGCGCTGCGGCTCGCAACCGTAGTATCCGTCATCAATGCTGCTTATAGTAACGCCGCTCATCCGGTACAAGTACCCTGCGCGGCCTCCTCGCGCAGCGGCGTTTCCCCGTGCCTACGGCCGGGATGAATGCGACCGTCTCTAGCCGCGCCCCGCCTCAGAGACGTGAGGACACGCGCGCTTCACGCGGATCTACTCCCGCTCGTCGCCCGGCGTGTCATTGAGATAGATCTGCGGATCGAGCCGCTCCATGTGCCGCTGCGGATGCGCAACGAGACGGAACCCGAACTGCTCGTAGAGCCGCTGGGCGTCGTGCGTCACCAGCGACCAGCGGCGCAACCCCTGCAGCCGCGGATGCCCGAGCGCCGCCCTCATCATGGCCTTCGACAGGCCACGCCCGCGATGCTCCTCGAGCACGTACACGTCGGCGACATAGCAGAAAATCGAGTAGTCGCTGACCAACCGGCAGAACCCGACCTGGGCGCCGCCGGGTGCGTATGCGCCGATGCACAGCGAGGCCCGCACAGCCCGCTCCACGATCTCGAAGGGAATGCCCTTCGACCAGTACGCGCGTTGCAGATACGCGTGCACAGCCGTTACATTGATCCGCGCCGGGTCGTCCGAGATGACATACTCGCCCACCCGCTCAAGCACGCCAGCCGGCTCGGCTGCGGCTTTCTCCGGCGGGCAATTCTGATCAGATCCAGAGATCATTTTCCGCCGTCCGCGGGCCGCCCTCGCGCCCGGTGTTCACTACGCCGCGCGGCTCGATCAGCATCACTTTAGCCTCCTCGCTCGCAGAAGGTTTGTGGCGGCGCCCCTTCGTCACCACGTACAGCTCGCCCGCCTTAAGCTCCACGCTGCCGTCCTCGAATTCGATGCGCAGCCGCCCCTCGAGCACGAGGAAAGTCTCATCGGTGTCAGGGTGATCGTGCCAGATGAAATCGCCCTGGATACGCACCAATTTGAACTGATAATCATTCATCTGCGCGATGACGCGCGGCGACCACTGCTGCGTGAAAAGGTCGAACTTGCCACGCAGATTGATGGCGTGCTCACTCATGCTGCCTTACCCCGACACACCGATCCGTTGACCGGAGGCGTACCGTAGCAGGGGCCTGACTCGCGAAACAACCCCCCGGGGAGCATTGCCATGAGCCCATGCTCACGTCGTGCTGCCCGCGCCGGTCGCGTTGCGGCATCGCGCCCATCGAGACGCCTCATGGTGTTGCCTGCTGCAATAAAACGGTAACGCTCGGGCGCTACTCTCTCGTTCGGCGAAATGCAGCCGCCGCAGCGTGTGATGACATGCTCTCGACGGGCGACCTGCCAGACACGGATTCATCGGGTGCGCCGCTCGCCGGCCGGGCGCAAACGGGCCGTGCGCCGCACGACGGTCGGCTCTCGGACCATTGCGACGGCCGGCATTTTTTCAATCCACAGGCCTGCGCCGGGCGCGGATGGCTGCACTTGCTGCACTGGGCCGTGACCGCGCGGCCCCGAGCTTGGCCCATGCGCATCGAGAATCAGGCGCGGCCCGCCCCGCTGCCGCGCCTCCTCCCGCGGCAGCTCGCGCTCACGTTCATCAATCACATCACCTTTCTGATGCAGCTGCCTGGCCTCAACATCCTTACCGTCCCGGTGCACTGCGAGCGCGTCAGCCCGTTGCGACAGATCGGCCCGCGGCGCGTGCGCGCCCCGGACCTGCCGTTTGAGGCGCTGCCGCCGGTCGATCTGGTCTTGCTCTCGCGCGAGCACTACGACCATCTTGAGCTCGATACCTTGCGCAGGCTCGGGCACGCACACCGGCCGCTTTACCTCACAGGCCTCGGCCACGGCGCCGCGCTGCGCCGCGCGGGCCTGGCGCAAGTGCGCGAGCTCGACTGGTGGCAACAATTGGAATTGCCGCGCGCGACCGTCACGCTCACACCGGCGCAGCACTGGTCGGGACGCGGACTGTTCGAGCGCAATCGGACGCTTTGGGGCCGCTTTCACGTTCGCGCCTCCGATTGCGCCGTGCACTTCGCCGGCGACACCGGCTACGGGGCTCACTTCCACGACATCCGCAGACGGCTTGGCCCGGCCGATCTCGCCCTGCTGCCCATCGGCGCCTACGCGCCGCGCGGGTACGAGGCGCCGCATCACATGGACCCCGATGAGGCCGTGCGGGCGCACCGCGATCTGGCCGCCCCCAGTCTCGGTGGGAACCCATTTTGGCTGCTTCAGGCTGAGCGAGGAGGGCTTCGATGAACCGCTGCGCGAGCGCGCCGCCGCGCACAGGCGGCACCGTTTGGCGGAACGTGACTTCACGGCGCTCGAAACCGGTGAGACACGTCAATGCTCATTCGCGCAGCTCGAGCATGCCATGCGGCCGCGCGATGCAGCCGCGTGAGGAGCGGACGCTAAGGGCCGTCTTGCGGCCGGCTCATTGCCTCACCGCAGCCGCTTCTCGAACCAGCGCTGGGCGTATGGATTGTCGTTGTAGCGGGCGATACGCCGATAACCGGCCTTGCGATACAGCCGCAACGCTTCATTGAGCGTCGCGTGCGTATCAAGCCGGATGAGGCGCGCCCTGCGCCGGCGGGCGATGCGCTCGAGCGCTTCAAGCAGCTCCCGGCCGATACCGAGTCCGCGCGCGCTTGGCGCAACCCACATGCGCTTGATCTCGAGCACTCCCGGCGCCAACTCGCGGATCGCCCCGCAGCCGACGGGCGCCCCGTCCAGCCTCGCGATGAGTAACCGGCCGCGCGGTGGCAGCAGTTCCGCACGCACCGCTCCGCGGCCAGTCCGGCGGTCGAAGCCTCCCGGGAAGCGCGCATCAAGCTCGTCGAAATATTGCGCGAAACACCAGCGGGCGGCCGCGCCGGCCGGATCCACCGCTCCGATGACGACGCCCGAACGCCTGAGCAGCCGCTCGATCAGCGCCATCGCCTCGAGCAGCTGCTGCGATTCGCAGGCCGTCAGCGGCGCCAGCAGCGAGCGCACTCGCGCCCGGTCCTGCGCATCGAAGCGGCGCAAACGCGCAAGGCCCGCACGCGTGAGGACGATGAAGCGCCTGCGGGCATCCTCACCGCTGCGCGCCTCGCTGCGGACCAGCCCCTGCCGTTCGAGCGCCCGCAACAGACGGCTGAGATAACCGGAATCGAGCGCCAATCGTTCGCGCAGCGCTCGCTCAGATGATCCTCGGCGGCCGACGCCGAGGAGCACGCGATCCACGCCCTGCTCGCGCTCGGCGAGCGGGGCCGGCCCGCTCGCCGAGCGCCACCGCCGCGTGAGCGCACGGTTGAATGCCCGGACTGTTTGAAGCTCGCGGCGCATACGCTGACTCTAGTCAGAGATCTTCACGCGTGCAACGCCCGCCCGCAGTTCACGCCCACAGGCGCGACTGCTCCCGCGCATGAACCCTTGGAAGGCAGATCGGCGTGCCGTAAAGTGCCTCGATGAGACTCGAGTGCGCATCGTGCCGGCATCACCCGCCGCATAAGCGGCGGGCCTGCGCAGCCGACGTGGCCGCATGAGGGACGCGGGACGCGGCATCAACGCCTCGCTCTGGGCGCTGGCGGCTCTGGGATTCACCGGCGGGCTCGGCGGTGGCGTGGTGTTTCCGATCCTCCCGATCGTGGGCCAAGCGCTCGGCATCGCCCCGGCCATGATTGGCCTGATTCTCTCGCTGAACCGCATCACGCGCCTCGGCATCAACCCGCTGACGGGCCACCTGGTGGACCGCTTCGGCGCGCGCTGGCCGCTGGTCGGCGGCCTGCTGGTCGAAGGGCTCGCCACGCTGTGCTACACGAGAGGGCTCGCGAGCGCTCATGCCGCCGGCTGGTTCCTCCTCGGGCGCGCGCTCTGGGGCGTTGGGTCCTCGCTGCTGCTGGTCGGATCGCTGGCCGCCGCCCTCATTGTCAGTTCCGCTGCCGAGCGCGGCCGCGCCACCGCGCTGGTTCGCATGGCGCTCAGCTTCGGTGTCCCGGCAGGGCTGCTGCTCGGCGGGCTGGTGGCCGACCTGGTCTCGGCGCGGGCGGCGTTCCTGTCCGCCACGTTCATCACTTTCGGCGGCATGATCGCCGCTTACTTCATCGCGCCTCGCAAGCGGGGCGCGGGCGCCGAGAAGCGCCACCAGGCGCCGCCGCCCTCCGGTGCCGCTGTGCTGCGCGATCTGCTGCGGCCGGGACCGCTGTGGATCATATGGCTGTTCAATTTCATCGTGTTCTTCTCTGTGCAGGGCGTGATCCTCTCGGCGCTGGTGCTCATCGTGCGCGAGCGTCACCTGATGCTGCCGGGACTCAATGCCGAGGGCTCGGCCGGCATGCTGATGGCCGTCATGCTCGGCGCTTCGGCGATCGTCTCCTGGATCGCGGGCCGCTCGATCGATGAGCGGGGCAACAAGACGCGCATCCTGCTGCCGGCCGCCGCAAGCCTGGCGTGCGGCTTCGCTGTGCTGGCGTTGGCGCACACGCTGCTGCCGGCGGCCCTCGCGCTCGGTGTGATCGGCATCGGCCTCGGCGGCATCAGCGTGCCGCTCATCGTCGTCATGGGCGAGCTGATCAGCCCGCAGCGCTATGGGCGCGCAATCGGCATCTATCAGGTCGCCGGCGACATCGGCGGCAGCCTCGGCCCGATCACGGGTCTGGAGGCGATCGCGCGCTGCGGGCCGACCGTACCGCTCGGCGTTCTTGGCGCGCTGCTCACCGTCACGCTGCCGCTCGCCGTGATTCTGATCCGCATCGAGCGCCGTTTGCGCCGCTGAGGCGCTGTTCCACCCGCCCGTCCGCTCAGTGCACTCCGTGCATGAGCTTGCGGATCTGCGGCGCCCCGAGCAGGTACACGAGGCTCGCCGCAATGCCGAACACGAACATCCGCAGGTAGACGTGCTCGTAATCGGCAATCCCGGGGTGCGCGGCGCTGGCCGACCCGGTGGTGAGCGTGGCGATCCAGCCGGCGATCTGGTAGGCAAGGGCCACTCCGAAGAACCATCCCCCCATGGCGAAGGAGGCTTCCTCCGGCGCCGCCAGCAGCCCCACCAGACCGTAGCCTATCGGCGAGAGCGCGAGCTCGCCGATCGTCGCCGCGAGATAGCACGCCGCGAGCACGCCCCAGCCGATCTTGCCGTCGGCGGCCGTCCCGTAGCGGATCCCGGCGACCATGATGCCGTAGCTGAGCGCCACCAGCAGCAATCCGATGCCGAACTTGCGCGGCGTGGACGGGTCCCAGCCGCGCTTGCCGAGCCAGGGCCACAGCAGTGCCATCAACGGTGCGAATATCAGGATGTAGAGCGGATTGGCCGCCTGGAACAGCGTGTAATTGAACGGCGCCTTCACGTAATCGCGCGCGAAGAAGTTCAGCGAGGTCACGCTCTGGTAACTGAACGTCCAGAACACCACCAGCGCGACGAACAGCACCAGCAGCGCGATGTAGCGCTGTGTCTGCACCCGCTCACCGCGGCGGACACAGCCGACCACGAAGTACAGCATCAGCGCCGCCATCAACGCATACATCATCCAGCCGAGGATCTGCGGCCGCGACAGCAGCAGCGCCGTCGGCACCGCCAGCACGGCGATTCCGATCAGCACCCACAGCGTCGCGATGGGACGCTCGAGCTTCTCGCTGCTCGGGACCACCGCACGCAGCTTGTGCAGGCGCAGTTGAAACACGAGCGCCGCGACCAGCTCCCCCGCCGCGGCCGCGATGAACCCCCAGCGGTAGCCGTAGCGATGGCCGATCAGATCCGCGCACACGAACGGCGCGATGAACGCGCCGAAGTTGATGGCGAGGTAGTAGAGCGTATAGCCGCCCTCGCGGCGCGGGTCAGTGTCGGCGTAATTGCGCCCGATGAGCACGGTCAGGGGGATGCTGAGCCCCACCGACAGTGCGAGCAGCGCCATGCCGACCTCGAAGCCGAACAGGCTCGGCAACGTCATCAGCACCATGGCCACGATCAGCAGCCACAGCGACATTGCGAGCGCCCGCACTTCGCCGAGGATCTTGTCGGCGACGTAGCCGCCGGCAATGGGCGTGGCGTACATCAGCGCCAGAAAGCCGCTCGCCAGCAAATCGGCATGGCGCTGTGCGGCGGCCGCCGACAGTCCGTGGTAGAACTGCTCGGCGATATAGGGAGCCAGATAGGCGCGAAAGCCGTAAAAAGAGAAGTTGAAGCCGACCGTGACGAGAAGCAGCATCCACAGTTGGCGAGGATGACCCCAAAGCGTCTGCGCCGTGCCGCCCTCGGGCGTCAGCGTCTTGTCGTTTTCCATCCGCTCATACCGCCTTTCGCGAATTGTCATTCACCACGGCGCGGTTCGGGAGAACTCGCCTTGACCCCCAGCCGGCCCGCACCCCAGAGCCGCGCCGAGCCCGCCTGGCCTGCGATCCTACCATCGTTGCCGCGCTCCCCGAGCGCACGCCGGTCGCGCCACACGCCCGGGCGCGCTGCCGCTATACTGCGCCGGTGACGCCGAGCGAAGAGTACCCCGCCAGGCTCGCGGACCGGGAAGCGCGCGTCGCCGCGCTGCAGCGCACGGCCCAGCGCATCGGCACGGCCCGGCTCT
>JAJYLP010000097.1 GCA_021787615.1 Pseudomonadota bacterium | reverse complement strand
CACCCTGAAGTCATTACTTGTTATTTGCAATTCAAATTAACATCTTGGGGTCGGCCACAATATGGTTGAAACGCCGATATTGCAGCTGCGCCGATCCGCACGCCGCCGGCCGGGGTCCGCGTCATTTTTCGCTCTCCAATCAGAGTATTCCGGGAATCAGCCGGTACCTCACCTGTTTGCAATATGTCACATAGAGCGGGTCGGCCGACAACAGCCGCTCCTCGGCCAGCGCGCGCGCGAACTGCACCAGACACTCGCAGCCCCAGATGACCCCGTTGCGCGCGCTGGGGTTGGCGAGCACGATGCCCAGCATGATCGTCAGTTCCGCCAGATACACCGGGTGACGCACAACGCGATACAGGCCGCCGTCGCGGATGCCGCGGTTTGCCGGTACCACTGCGAAGCTGCGCCGCAGCGACAGCAGCGCGACGATCAGCAGCGCGAGGCCGGCCACCTGCACTACGGTGCCGGGCACGAAAACGCCGCGCGGCGCCGGGCGCATCAACAGTGGCGCGGCTGTTCCGGCGAAAGCGAGCAGCCACAGCGGCAGTGAGTCCGTTTCGATCTTCGCCGGCCGGCGCGCCAGATAGAGCACGAGAAAGAGGCTATTGGCCGCCAACACCCCGAGCGTGCGTACCGAGCCGCCGTGCGCGTAGCCGTGAAAACTCGCGAGCACGAGCAGTGCAAACAGCCCGATGATCGCGAGGTTCATCGTCGTCTGCGCGAGCTGCATGGACACATGCCGCAACGTCGAGTTCCCTTCGTGCAGTGTCGTCATGCTCGTGAGCCTCTCATGTATTGTCCGTTCAGCGGCCGAGGCGACTCAGTTGCGTGAATGCCGCGATCAACCGCAGTACCGCCGGACCGATAGCTACGAGGAAGAACGACGGAAACAGACACAGCACCAGCGGAAAGATCATCTTGGTGCCGATCTTGGCGGACTGCTCCTCCGCGGCTTGCATGCGCTTGTCGCGGAACTCCTCGGCATAGACCCGCAGTGCGTCTGCGATGCTCGTTCCGAAGCGCATGGTCTGTGCCATTAACGCGACCAGTCCGCGGATGTCGGCGAGCCCCGTGCGCTCGGCCAGGTTGCGCAGCGCCTGGGCGCGATCCACGCCGGCGCGTATCTCGGCGTTGACCAGCGTCAGCTCGGCGCCGAGAGCCGGATGGCTGAAGGCGAGCTCCTCGGCGACGCGCTGCACCGCGGGGGCGAGACCGAGGCCTGCTTCCACGCACACGACCAGCAGGTCGAGCGCGTCGGGAAAGCCGGCGCGCAACCCGCGCTGGCGGCTCAGGACGCGCCGGTCCAGCCACATGCTGGGCAGGAGCGATCCGAGGAATCCGGCAACCGCGGCGTAGAACATCAGTCGCCCCGGGGTGACCGTCGGGAACAGGGACCAGGACAACAGGACGGCGACCGGCAGAGCGAGGATGCACAATGCCTTGACCGCATAGAAGGTCGAGACACTGTGCGCCGAGCGGTATCCGGCATGCATCAGCAGGCGGCTGACGCGGGATTTGTCCGCCTCGCGTCTGGGCAGCACCAGGGCGGCGAGCGGGCGCAGCCGGCTGGTAAGCGGCCGCCACCGAGGCGGATCGGGCGCATGTTCTCGCGCCACCTGGGCGAGACGCCGGCGCCGCGGATCTCTGGCGGAGGAGACCAGCGCGAAAACGCCAAAAAAGAACGCGAATACGGCGGCGGCGGCGAGCGCGACGAAGACGATCTGGTCCGCCCGCAGGCTGGTGAGCAGCTCGATGATCCGCGGCAGCTTGAGGTTCATGTGTCGATCTCCTTCAGACGCGGATGCGGATAATGCTGCGAATCCACAGCATTCCGACGACCGCGAGCACGACGGCGATCGCGATGAGCGTCGGCCCGCGCGGATTGTCGATCAGCATCGGCAGGTACGTCGGCGTCGTGAACCAGATCACGACAAAGAGCACGAGCGGAATGAGCAGCAGGATCCAGGCTGAAAGCCGCCCCTCCGCCGAGAGCGTGCGGATGTGCCGGTGCAGTTTGAACCGCCCGCGGATCACGGCGGTGATGCGCGAGAGAATTTCTGCCAGGTTGCCGCCGGTTTCCTTCTGCACCAACACCGCCGTCACGAACGCCATGGCGGAAACGCTCGGTGTGCGCTCAAGGAACCCGACCAGAGCATGGCGCAAGCTCCCCCCGTACTTGATTTCCGTGAAAATGTACTCGAATTCGCGGCTGATCGGCTCATCCATGTCGTCGGCGACGAGCTTCAGGCACTGTGTGAATGGATGTCCGGCCTGCAGCGCGCGCTTAATGACGTCCAGCGCCTCCGGAAGCTGCTCGTCGAGTTGCGCGCTGCGGCGCCGGCGCTCACGCAGCAGTTTGATCCAGGGCATTGCCGCTACCGCCACGATGGCCGGCAGCGTGACGTACCACCGGTGCGTCAACGCCCAGGCGGCAATGCCGGTTGCGAGGCCCCAGAACGCGCAGCCCAACACCAGCCGATACGCCGGCGTCGAGCGGCCGCTTTGCTCGATGATCCGTGCAATGGCTTGCATTCCAGGCAGCGATTCGAGTGATTGTTCGAGCGGCGTCAGTTCCTTGCGGTATTTCTTGCGCAGCAGCGACTCGACCTGCAGATCCACGTCGCTCTGCACCGAGGCCAGGCGTGCCCGCAGGCGCTTGTGCATGCGGCGGTTTTCGCCGAATACCGGGATCGTCAGGCTCTGGGCGAGCAGAAACGCTGCCAGAAAGACCAGGCCGACGAAAATCCACACTCCGCTTGCGTGGCTCATGGTTGCCTCCTGGGGGTTGCGGACTCCTGCGGCTCACGGAATACCTCGATGGGCAGCGCGATGCTGCGCTCTTGCAGGCGGCGCAGGAATCCCGGCACGATGCCGGTCGGGACCAGTTCGCCGAGGACGTTGCCTTCGGAGTCGAGTCCGCGGCGATTGAAGGTGAATATCTCAGAGGTCGTGATGACTTCGCCTTCCATGCCATTGGTCTCCTGCAGGCTCACGACCCGACGCCGTCCGTCCTCGTGCCGCTCGATCTGGACGATGATGTCGATCGCCGAGGTGATCTGCCCGCGCAGCGCTTTCGCGGGGAAGGCGAGTCCGGTCATGGAGACCATGTTCTCGATGCGCCCGAGCGCATCGCGCGGCGAATTGGCGTGTATGGTGGTGAGCGAGCCGTCGTGGCCGGTGTTCATCGCCTGCAGCATGTCGAGCGCTTCGCCGCCGCGCACCTCGCCCATGACGATGCGGTCCGGCCGCATGCGCAGGCTGTTGCGCACCAGATCGCGCTGCGTGACCGCGCCGCGGCCCTCGATATTGGGCGGTCGCGTTTCCAGCCGCACCACGTGCGGCTGGCGCAACTGCAGTTCCGCGGAGTCCTCGATCGTGACGATGCGTTCGGTGGAAGGAATGAAGCCGGACAGTATATTGAGCAGGGTCGTCTTGCCGGCGCCGGTGCCGCCGGATACGAGCACGTTGAGCCGTGCGCGCACGATCGCCTGCATGACGTCGGTCAGAGCGCGCGTCAACGAGCCCAGATTGATGAGGTCATCGATCGAGAGCAGCTCCACCGTGAAGCGACGGATCGACAGCGTCGGTCCATCTAGCGCCAGGGGGGGGATGATGGCATTGACGCGCGATCCGTCCTTCAGGCGCGCATCGACCATGGGCGAGGACTCGTCGATTCGCCGGCCGACCCCGGAGACGATCCGGTCGATGATGTTCAGCAGATGCGCGTCGCTGTTGAATCGCACGTCGGTGAGTTCGAGCCGTCCGTGACGCTCGACGTAGACCTGGTTCGGGCCGTTCACCAGGATGTCGGAGATGGACTTGTCCGCAAGCAGCGGTTCGAGCGGCCCGAGACCCAGCACCTCGTCCTCGATGCGGCGCACGATGCGCTGCCGCGAGGCCAGGCTCAGCGGCAGCGGGTTTTCCGCGAGCAGCTTTTCGCAGATCTGACGGATCATCACGCGCGCGTCATTGTCGGCAAGCCCGCCGATCAGCGACAGGTCCATAACCTTCAGCAGGCGCTGATAAATCAGGTCCCGGCACTCCCGTTCCGCGGGCGTCAGCGGCCGCAGCCGGTCGTCGTCCCGTGCGCCGCCCGTATCGGCGCTCGTGCGCACGCCGGGCTCCCGGGCCGGCTGCTTGGGGGTTGCGGTCATGAGGATTCCGCTTTGCCGAGTCTGAACAACGTGCGTCCGAGCAGGCCGCGCGAGGGCGCCGGCGAGGTCCCGTTGATCTTCTCCGCGAGCGCCAGTATCGATTTTGCGACCGCAGTATTGCGCGCCTGCGCGAGCAGCGGCCGCCCCGTGGCGATGCTCTCGGCGACGTTCGAGTAGTCGTTGGGAACGAGCAGCACGGCGCCGCAGCCGACGGTTCGCGCGATGTCTTCGGGCGTAATGGACGAGCGTTTGTCGTAGCGATTGACAACGGTCAGCAGCCGCTCGGGACCGACCGCCACGTCGCGCCGCAGGCATGTGACAAGCCTCGCCGCGTCACGCAGCACGGTGACCGACTGCTGGACGACGAGAACGACGTGCTCGGCGTGCTCGAGCACCCCGCAGGTCTGCGCATCGAGATGGCGGGGTAGATCGACGAGTACGTGCTCGTGCGTGCGGGCTAGGAGCTTGAGCAGGCTTTGCAGTGATTCGGGCGACACGCCCGACAGAGGCAGCGGATCGTGGGAAGCCTGGCCGAGAATCGCCAGGCCGCTTTCATGCGTAGTCAGATAGGCGTTGAGCGCCGTGTCGTCGATGTCCGCCACGTTTTCGAGCGCTTGCAGCAGGCCGCGGCTGGGAAACAGATCGAAGTACAGTGGAATCGAACCGAATTGCAGGTCAAGATCGAGCAGCGCGGTTCGCCGGCGACTGCGCGTGGCCAGGGCATGCGCGACATTGCAGGCCAGGAACGTGCCGCCGCAACCGCCTTTGGCGTTGATGAAGGCCGTGAGGATGCACTCCGGGCCGGCAGGGAACGATCGGTGATCGCGCGCGATGCGCTGCAAGGCCGCGAGCAGGTCCGCCTCGACCAGCGGCAACGGCAGCAGATCGCGCGCGCCGGCTTGCATGGCCAAGCGCGTCGTTTCCGGATCCTGGGTGGAGCCGATGACCACCAGCGGCGGACGCTGATCGAGCGGGCGCGCCGCGAGAGACTGCAGTTCGGCCCGCCGCGTCTCGCCGAGGTGCAGCACCAGCACGTCCGGGGTCTGCGCCACCTCATGCAGGGGATCGATGTGCCCGTTGACGACCAACTTCTGCTCGACGCGCAGCCCCGGGTAATTGCGCAGCAAGGCCAGCAGTGAATCGAGCACTTCCTTGCGGCGGGAAACCAGCAGAACGTTCAGGCGAATGTCGGCGATCGTGCGCATGGGTTCGGTACGGAGCTCAACAGTTGGTGATCACGCCGCTTCGCGGCACACCCAGACTCTCGCGCGGGACGGTTGCCGGAAAACCTGAAAGCGACAGCGAGGGCGCCACGAAGGGAATCATGAGCGGCATCGAGAAATTGACGATCTGCGCCCGGACATAATGAATTGCCCCGAAGTCGCCCGCGGGATCGGTGATGACCGCGCCGTTGGCATCGAGGTACTGGATGAGTACATTGGCGGTCGAGAGTCCGTCGATCACCGGACTGGTGCTGCTGCCATTGCCGAACACGGCAACTTCCGCAGGCGTGGGATCACCGATCGGGCAGACGGCGGCCATGCGTACGCCGCGTCGCGTGGCTTCGGTCAGCATGTTCACGACGAACAGGGCACGGCCGAATTCGATGATACCGAACAGCAGCAGGAACAGAACGGTCGATACGATCGCGAACTCCACCGTGGTCACGCCGCGTTCACCACGGTGCCTGTGCTGCGAGCGCATCATCACAGAGCCCTCATGACGGTCGTCGCGGTGAGCGGGACGTCCAGGGGAACCGACGGACCGAGACCGAAGGTCGGTAGCGAGGGACCGATCATCGGCTCATACGTGTAGGTCGCGGTGACCGACACGTAACCGTTGCCTGCGTCAGCCACCGTAACGTCGGCGGCGGAGAGGCCGGGTAGCAGAGGAGTACCTGTGCCGCCGATGTCGCCGGTGACGACCAGATTCGCCACGTCGGTCTGGATCGTCGAGGTGATGGAGACCAAGCCGGTCGAGCCGAGCGCCGAGACCGAGGCGGCGTAGCGCGCACCGTCGCGCACGGCCTTGGTCAGAGTGTCGTATTGACTGATCATGCGGCCGAACTCAGCCACCGCAAGCAGCATCAGCATCAGCACGGGCAGCATGATCGCCATCTCAACGGTGGCGGTGCCTTGCTGGTGGCGAGGTGCTGTGGGGCGGGCGCGGCCCATCATGAGTCTCCGCTGCCGGGATCATGATACAGCTGGATGATGTACGGGCCGGGTCCGTCTCCGGGTAACGGCCCCGGTTCGCCGTCGACGTCGCACTGGCCGACGAACTGCCCGATGATGTAATCGGTCGTGCCCTGTTGAGTGACCGGCTGCAGGACGTAGAAGCAGGCGAAACCCAGAACAGGCACCGCAGTGGTGCCGTCGGCCGTGCCGGTGCAGTCGCCTACCGGGACGGAGAGCACGCGCCGGTTGAATACTCCGGGGCCGCCGGAGCTGGTCGGTTGATAGGTGTAGTCGGCCGGAATGCCTTCTTCGCTCTCGTAATCCTGGTAGTCGAATATGGTGCTGATGTTGCTCGATGTGATTTGGGTCGAGCCCTGCCAGATGTTGTCGTATGAATCGACGGTCAGCGCGGGAGATTCGGCGGTGGTAATGACGTCCGGCGGATATTGCGCCATGGTCATCGAGCCGGTGTAGATGCCAAAGCGGGTGTTGAGGCCCTGCGCGACCGGTCCGGTCTCGTTGCCCGTCTGGGTCTGCACGGTGCTGGGATCGGTCAGGCAACTCTGGTAGTTGCCCGCGATATTGTTCCGCACGACGTCGGCGCCGGTGCCGCCGAGTTGGATGAGCTGGAAGTTGCCCGGGCCCACCTGGGCGTCTCCCGGGCTTGCGCTCTTGAGGACTTGCGGGGCATTGAGCGAGTAGCCCCACAGATTGACCGCGCCGACCGCCGGATTGCCACACACCATGAGCGGCGCGATGTTGCACGCGGTGTTGATGGTGGGGCTGGGTCCGGCGACGGCCGAGGCGCTGACGCCCAGATGCGAAAAGCCGGCAACCTCCGCCAGCCATGGCGGAAAGTCGAATCCCGTGGCGTCGACTCGCACGTATGGGCCGGTTGCCGAGCCCGGCGTGAAGGGCGGCAGGGTGCTCGAGTACTGAACGGTGACCTGCATGGCGCCGCCGTTGTAGCTCGCGGCGAGCTCACCGTTGCCGGCGGCGTCGGCGTTCAGGCCGAGCGCCGCGAGTGCCGCGGTCGTTGCCAGGGAGGTGCTCGAGGTCTGGTCTAGGGTCTTGGCCGCGGAGAGCGCCGCTGCGTCCACGGCGTTCTGCAGCCGTGCCTTGTTGAGCACCATGTGGCCGACATCGAGTGCGAGTGCCGCCATGAGCACCAAGGCGAACATGCCAATGACGATCACGAGCAGCGCCGCGCCGCGCTGCCCCCGTGCGGGCCGCGCTCGCTCGCGCTGCATGCGCTTGCCGCGCGGTCCGTCGTATGCTGCGTGTTGTGTCATGCTGCCGGCCTCCGTCGGAGGTTGACTATTGCGTGCCGCCAGCGTTGAACTGCCCGGTCGAAACGCTCTGGCTCACCCCCTGCGGCAGCGCCTTGCGGTGCGCCTTGAGAAAGTTCTCCATGCGTTCGCCGTCGGCGATCGCCGGTGCGAGGGCGGGGGGATGCGCAATCTGCTGTGGATCGAGCGTCTGTTGCCGGATCATATTCGCCACGGAGTGACCCCATGTCGCATCCACGTAGGGGTATTCCGAGGCGCACCCTGCGCATACGGCACAAGCGAGCAGCGCCAGAATCGCAAGAAGAATTTTCATGATCGACTCCTGGTCTGAATTCATGGGCCCTTCGGCTTGGCGGTGTCGGAGAGGGGCTCGGCGGCGGGCGCGGGGTTGGCCGGCGGGCGCGGGGACGCGCCGACCGCGACCGCCCGCTTCGGCGGGGGTCCATACATTCTGCCGAGCAGGAAGAATCCGGCGTCCGAGGGTGCCGTGACGTTGTCGGTTGGCAGGCGCGCATCGCCGGGCGGAATCGGTTTGGCCAGCCGCGGGGTGACGAGGATCACGAGTTCCGTCTTGCCCTCCTGGAAGTCCTGGCTGCGAAACAGCTGGCCGATGATGGGAAGGTCTCCGAGGCCGGGAAACTTCCTGGCTGCGCTCTGCATGGAATCGTCGGTGAGTCCCGCGATGCCGATGGTCTGGCCGTCGGCGAGTTCGACGGTGGACTCGGCGCGCCGCTCGGTGATCGCCGGCACCGCGAAGACACTCGAGGAGGTGATGGGGCTGACCGTCAGGGCGTTGGTCGCGGTGAGCTGGCTGACGCTGACGTTGATCTTGAGATTGATGCGCCCGTCGGCGAGGACGACCGGCAGAAATCCGAGTTTCACGCCGAAGTCCTTGTATTGAATGCCGATGGTGCCGTTCTGTTCCGGCACGGGAATGGGGAAGCTGCCGCCGGAGAGAAACTGGGCCTCCTGGCCGGATTCGGTGGTGAGCGTCGGCTCGGCGAGAATCTTCGCCAGCCCCTGCTGAGCGAAGGCATCGAGTACGGCATTCGCCACGAACGAGCCGCTGAGGTAACTGCCGAACAGACCCGCCGTCGAGATGCTCTGCGTGGCCTGCTGTACGAGAGATTGCACCGGACCGGCAATGCCGCTGGTGCCCGGCGCTCCGAGCAGCGGAAGCCCCTGGCCCGAGCTGCCGGACCATTGGGCCGGCGGAAACGCCGCCGGACCGTTCACCGCACCGCCGACCCATCTGCCATTGTTGTAGGTGCCGAGCATCTGCAGGTTGAGGTGCTTGACGGCGTTACGCTGCACCTCCGCGACCCGCACCTGCAGCATGACCTCCTGAGGCCCCGCGACCTGCAGGAGATTGATCACTTTGCCGGAATGGGCACTGCCGCCGGACTGCTGGCCGCCGGATTGCTCCTGGAACATGATCTTCTTCTTCGCCGTGGCAGCCTGCTCGAGGTAGCTGCGCGCGATCTGCAGCGCCGCGTCCATGTCGACGACGCTCGAGACGTTTCCGTACAGAATGATGTTCCGGTGCGCGCTCATGACCTGGATGTGTTCGTGCGGCAGGATCGCAGCGAGCTTGGCTTTCAGGCCGGCGATGTCGTGGGTGACGTTCACCGACATCGCCGTGACCAGACTGCCGTGCGTACTCCACAGCATGATGTTAGTGGTGCCGAGGTCCTTGCCCAGGACGTAAACCTCGTAGGGATTGATGAGTAGTACGTCCGCGATGTCCGGGTCACCGACCGACACGCGGGTCACGGGCGAGGGCGTCTCAACGATCCGGCTTTTGTAGATCGGAATGCTGATGGCAAGGTGCTCGCCCATGGCGTAGATGAGATCGTCGCTGCCGGAGGGAGCTTGGCCCCCCGTGGGCGGCGGCGCGGCGAGCGCGCTGAGGGAAACGGCAAGGCAGGTCGCGGTGAGTACCGCTCGCACAGCAGCGCGGCGCGCAGAATGACAGGTTGTTTTCATTATTCATGTTCTCCTGGATTTCGTGCGCGCGCCGTGCCGCAGCAGGCCCAAAGCGACCCGCGGGCGGCGTGGGTATGCGCGCGACGCGACATGCGTTCAACTTGAGGCATGCGCCTTGTCAACCTCGGTTCCTCGGATGATGGTGACGCTCCGCACCGCGGGCCGGCGGGCCGTCACGCGAATCGGACGCCGGACGATGACGATCCTGCGGGGTCGAGGCGCCGGTGGGGGTGTGCTGAGGACCGTATCGGTGGGGCCGCGCAGGGTGAGTTGAATGCGCCCTTCGGTCATCGCCTTGACGAGTACGTCCGCCTGCGGAGGCGTCACTTCCAGGGTGACGGCATGCACGACAACCGGACCGTTCTTCTTGTGCGAATCAGTCTGATCGACCGCGAGCACCAGCAGGTTCTGTAGCACCGTCTTGGTGACGGCGCGCTGCCCGTTCATGCGCGCTTCGACCACGTCGACGTGATTTCCCGGAAGCAAAAAGCCGGCCACGCCGACGACTTCGTTGACCGGCACCGTGATCGCGCGCATGCCGGGTTTGAGCAGCGCGGCCAGCATGCTGCCGGCGGGATGGCGGGCGAACTCCCCGCGCAGGAGGATCTCCCCGGGCAGCACCTTCTGCAGTGCGACCAGTCCGACGGCCTGTTTGGGGTTGGAATAGTGCGGCGCGATGGGCGTGTTGGCCGGCAACTCGATGACTTGCAGGAAACGTGGGTCGACGCGCACACCGAAGGGAATTTCGGCGGCCGCCACCACCACGGGTACCTGTGGCTGGCTGGACGGGGGGGTCAACCGGGATATGACCCAGCCGCGGGCGATCCAAGCGGCGCCGAGTGCCAGCGCCAGCGAGATCAGCAGCAGCGTGAATCCGCGTGCTTTCAGCATGACCGTGCCCTCCCGAGATCGGTTGAATCGGCTGAATGGCGCATCAGTGCCCCAGCGCGACGAAGTAGTTTTTCCAGGCCCACTGCAGCGCTTCGAACTGCAACTGTTCGCCGGCGCCGAGGTAGACGGTGTGATCAAGTGCCATATCGATCAGATCACGCGGGTGGCACGGCAGCAGCGCGGTTCCCGAAGGCCGGTGCAGACGATCGATGACGGCTTGACACGTCGCCGGATCGTAGGCGAGTCCGTGCTGTTCGCAGACCTGGCGCCAGATCTCGTGATACTGATGCGGAGAAAGAGTCTCGAACTCGATCTTGTAGCCGATGCGCCGCAGAAACGCCTCGTCCGCGAGGTCGCACGGTTTGAGGTTCGTCGAGAAAACCAGAATCAGATCGAACAGCGCGGTGAAATTCTGTCCGGTGGGCAGTCGCAGATAATCCCGGCCTTCCTCCATGGGAACGATCCAGCGGTTCAAGATCACCTCGGGGGGCACGCGCTGGCGACCGAGGTCGTCGATGATGAGCATTCCGTTGGTGGCCTTCAGCTGTAGTGGTGCGCGATACAGCCGCGTCATCGGATCAAATTGCACTTCCAGCATCTCGGGGACGAGCTCGCCGCCGGTGATCACCAGCGGCCTGCGGCACAGCGCCAGGCGTGGGTCGTGGCCATCGTCGAGGAGAACGCCCGGTGCGGGTGCCTCGACGGCGATGTGGACCGCCGGATCGAAGATCTGGATCGTCGTATCGCCGACGGCGATGGCATGCGGCACCAGGATCGTGTCGCCGACCAGCCGCGAGAGCCGCTGGGTAATGTAGGTCTTGCCCGTTCCGGCCTGGCCGTAGACGAATATGGCCTTGCCGGAATTCAACGCCGGACCCAGCCGATCGAGCATGTCCGGCTCGAGCACGACGTCCGTGAACGCAGCGTGTATCAGCTCGCGGGTGACCATCCGCTCGTGAACGGACTGGCGGTGCACCACCTCGCAGTAGGTCTCAAGCGGAACGGGCGCCGCACCGAGGTAGCCGCTGCGTGTCAGCGCGTCCTGAGCGCTCTCGCGTCCGCGCTCGGTCAGTGCGTAACGCAGACTGCCCTCGTCCAGGCCGGGGCGGCGCACTTCGACACGGCCCTCTTGGCGCAGGAATCCCAGCACGTCCTCAACGATGCGGCCGGCGAGGGCGCTGCGGTGGCTCAAGGCCGGCAGCGTGAGAGTCCCGCTGGTGTAGAGGTACTTCTCGATCAGGTCACAGAGCAAGCCGATGCGCAGACCCGTGTCCACGACGCTCTTGGGCCGGGGCGCGAGATGGGCGGCGCGCTGGCCGGCCGCGACCGAGCCGTCGGCCAGGCCCGTATCGAACGCAGTGCTAACCATGATACGCATTCCAGATAAGAGACGCGATCGTGCCGCACGCGATGGCCGCACCGAACGGGAAGCGGCGCATCGCCGCATCGTCCGGCGCGGCAGAGATATGGGCCCTTGCACCGGTCGTGCACAGGACGTATGCCCTGAAGGTCCATCGTTGGAACATCGCGCGCAGGGCTTCAGGCCCTGCTGCGCTGAAGAGGATGAGCAGGCCGCCGAGCGTGCCTGCGGTGAGTGACCACAGCGCGGCGAACAGTGCGCCCATCGGCCCAAGGAACGCCCCGACGGCCGCCATGGCCTTGACGTCTCCGGCGCTGAAGCCCCCCGTCAGAAACAGCGGCATGAATGTGGCGAGCCCGACGGCGAGTCCTTCGACGCTGCGCAGCGCGCCGACGTCGCCCGCCGTCAGTGCATTCAGCAGCACGGCAACCAGCGCGGCGGACACCGTGATTCGGTTGGGAATCCGGTGCCAAAGGAGATCGACCGCAGCCAACACCAGAAGAAATATCACCAGCACGGCGAGTGTCGGGGGCAGGCGCGTGATGAGCATCGCGATGTGTCTCGTTCGCAGTCACGAAGCGACGGACGGGCCGTTGCCGCGGCCCGTCCGTCGGCCTAGCCCTTAACCTGCGGCCGCGGGCGAATTTGCATTCAACGTGGTGTAAATGTAGGTGATTACGTTGCTCACGGATTTGCCGAGAGCGGTGAACGCGACGATCACGCCTGCGGCGATCAGCCCGCCGGCAATCGCGTATTCGACGATCGTCAAGCCCTCTTCGTCGTGCCACAGGGTGGTCAGCGTCTTCTTCAAACTGTTCATTACGGTATCTCCCGGTGAGGATGTTGAAAAACAACCGCATGGCGCCGGGATAATCTTGGAATCCGGCGGATCGGCTCGGTGCACACTGGGACACGAGGCCGCGGGAGCGG
>JAJYLP010000096.1 GCA_021787615.1 Pseudomonadota bacterium | reverse complement strand
AGTGGAGCCGGCTCAGCGCCAGCGAGCAGCGTGCAGCGCTCGAGCGCCCGGTACAGCGGGCACGCAACGACATCGAGGGCCTCGTGCGCGAGGTGATCTCGGCGGTGCGAGAGCGCGGCGATGCAGCCGTGCGCGAATACACTCACCGCTTCGACGGCGTCGACCTCGAGAATCCGCGGGTTGAAGCCACGGAGTTCGCCGCCGCGCACCGCGCGGTCGGCGCAGCGCAACGGGCGGCGCTCGAGCGCGCGATCGAGAATGTCGAGCGCTTCCACCGCACCTACGATCTCGAGAGCGTGAGCATCGAGACGGAGCCGGGGGTGCGCTGCGAGCGGCTGTACCGGCCGATCGGTGCGGTTGGGTTGTACGTACCGGCGGGTTCGGCGCCGCTGCCCTCCGCCGTGGTCATGCTTGCGGTGCCGGCGCGAATCGCCGGCTGCCCGCAGCGGGTGCTGTGCACGCCGCCCGACCGCACCGGGCGCGCTCATCCGGCCGTGCTGCTCGCCGCTGAACTCTGCGGCATCGGGCAGGTCTTCAAAGTCGGCGGCGCGCAGGCCATTGCCGCCCTCGCCTACGGCACGGCCCGCATCCCCAAGGTTGACAAGGTTTTTGGCCCCGGCAATGCCTGGGTCACGGCCGCCAAGCAGGCCGCCGCGGCCGATCCGCTCGGCGCCGCATGCGACATGCCGGCCGGCCCCTCGGAGGTGATGGTCCTCGCCGACGAGAGCGCCCGCTCCGATTTCATCGCCGCCGATCTGCTGGCCCAAGCCGAGCACGACGCCAACGCCCAGGCCATCCTGGTCACTCCCAGCGCGCCGCTCGCCCAGGCCGTCAGCGCCGCGGTCGCGGCGCAAATGACAAGTCTCTCCCGAGGCGGCATCCTTGAACAATCCATCAAATCGAGCCGCGCGCTGGTGGTGGCGGATCTCGACACCGCCGTCGCCGTCGCCAATGCATACGCCGCCGAGCACCTCATTCTGGCAGTGCGCGAGCCGCGCGCACTGCTCGCGCGCATCGTCAATGCCGGTTCGGTGTTCCTGGGCGCGTGGTCGCCCGAGCCGATGGGCGATTACTGCTCCGGCACCAACCATGTGCTGCCGACCTATGGGTACGCGCGCGCCTACAGCGGCCTCGGTGTGCCCGATTACCTCAAGCGCATCACCGTGCAGGAGCTCACGCCCGCGGGGCTTCGCGCGCTAGGTCCCACTGCCGTGACGCTGGCGCAACTCGAGGGCCTCGATGCGCATGCGGGCGCCATCACCTGCCGCCTGCGCGCACTCGAGGCCGATGCCGCGCAGCAGCGTGCGGCGCCGGGATCACGCTTATGAGCTGGGTCCATGCCCTGGCGCGCCCGGAGATCGTGGCGCTGCGGGTCTACGAGCACGCCGCCTGGCGGCCGGATCTCGAGCGGCTGCATGCCAACGAGCTGCCGTGGGACCCGGCCGGCGGCGATGGCCGCGATGGTCTTAACCGCTACCCCGAGCCGCAGCCGCGCGCGCTCATCGAGCGGCTCGCCGCACTCTACGGCGTCTCACCGCGCGCGCTCCTGCTCGGGCGCGGCAGCGACGAGGCGATCGATCTGCTGTGCCGCGCCTTCTGCCGGGCGGGCGAGGATGCGGTGCTCGTCTGCCCGCCGACCTTCGGCATGTACTCGGTGTCGGCGCGAATTCAGGGGGCGGCCGTGATCGACTCGCCGCTGCGCGCCGAGCAGGGCTTCGCGCTCGATGCGGCCGCCGTGATCGAGCGGTGCGCGCCCAGCACCAAGCTCGTGTTTCTGTGCTCGCCGAACAACCCCACCGGCAACCTGCTCGCCGAGGACTCGATGCTGCGCATCGCGCGCGAGCTCGCCGGCCGCGCGCTGGTGGTGATCGATGAGGCGTATATCGAGTTCTCCGGCCGCGCGAGCCTCGCGCGGCGGCTCGAGGAATTTCCCAACCTTGCCGTGCTGCGCACGCTCTCGAAGGCCTACGGCCTTGCCGGGGCGCGCTGCGGGGCGCTGCTCGCCGACCCGCAGGTGATCGGGCTGCTCGGCAAGATCATCCCGCCCTACGCCATTGCGAGGCTCACCCTGAGCGCGGCGCTCTCGCGCCTGAGTCCGCAGGCGCTCGAGGCCGGCCGCGCGCAGCTTGCCGTCCTGCTCGCCGAGCGCTCGCGCCTGCAGCGCGAGCTCCCCGCCCTGCCCGGCATCACGCATCTGTGGCCGAGCGATGCCAACTTCGTGCTGGCCGAATTCGCCGACGCCGACGACGCGCTCAGGCGCGCCGCGGCCGCAGGGCTCCTGGTGCGCGATGCACGCGGCTATCCGGGGCTCAGCCGGGCGCTGCGCATCAGCATCGGCACGAGCGAGCAGAACACGCGACTGCTGGAAGCTTGGTCATGAGCCGGCCGGCCGCGACGCTGTTCATCGACCGCGACGGCACGCTCATCGAGGAGCCGCCGGATGAGCAGGTCGATGCGCTCGAGAAAGTCCGATTCATGCCCGGGGTCTTCGCGGCGCTCGATACGCTACAGCGACGCGGCTACCGGCTGGTGATGGTGAGCAATCAGGACGGCCTCGGCAGCCCGTCGTTCCCTCGCGCGCAGTTCGAGAGCGCGCATGGGTTCGTGCTCGAGACGCTCGCAGCCCAGGGGATTGCCTTCGATGCGGTATTCGTCTGCCCGCACGCTGCGTCCGACGGCTGCGCCTGCCGCAAGCCCAACACGGCGCTGGTCGATGAGTACATCCGCACCCAGGGCGTCGATCTCGCCGCGAGCGCGGTGGTCGGCGACCGGGACACCGATCTACAATTTGCCGCCAATCTCGGCGTGCGCGGCGTGCGCGTGCGGCGCGACGGCGCGGCGCATGAGACCTGGCCGGCGGCCGTCGCTGCACTGACTGCGCGGCGCGCGCGCCTAGCGCGGCGCACCCGCGAGACAGACATCGAGGTGCGCGTCGATCTCGATACCGCGACTCCCGTGCGCATCGCGAGCGGCATCGGGTTCTTCGATCACATGCTCGAGCAGCTCGCCGCGCACGGCGGCTTCGCGCTCGAGCTCGCCTGCCGGGGCGATCTCGGCGTCGATGAGCATCACACCGTGGAGGACTGCGCGCTCGCCCTCGGTGAAACGCTGCGGCGCGCCCTCGGCTCCAAGGTCGGGATCGCCCGCTACGGGTTTCTGCTGCCGATGGACGAGGCGCAGGCGCAGGTGGCCATCGACCTCTCGGGCCGCGCCTTCAGCCGCTTCGAGGGCCGCTTCGCGCGCGAAAGTGTCGGTGGACTGCCCACCGAGCTCGTGCCGCACTTCTTTCGCTCCCTCGCCGACAGTCTCGGCGCGGCCATTCACGTGAGCGTCAGCGGCGAGAACAGCCATCACATGATCGAGGGCTGCTTCAAGGCCGTCGGCCGCGCGCTGCGCCAGGCGCTGCGCCGCGAGAGCGAGCAGCTCCCGAGCACCAAGGGCGCGCTGTGACGGGCACGGTCATCATCGACAGCGGCGGCGCCAATCTCGCCTCGCTGCAGTTCGCCTTCGAGCGGCTCGGTGCCGCGGCGCGCGTCAGCGCCGATGCACGCGAGATCGCCGCCGCAGGACGCGTGGTCCTGCCCGGAGTCGGCTCGGCAGCGGATGCGATGCACCGCCTGCGCGCCGCGGGCCTCGCGCAGCTCGTGCCTACGCTCACCCAGCCGGTGCTCGGCATCTGCCTCGGCATGCAGCTGCTGTTCGAGGCGTCCGCGGAGGGCGAGACCGAGTGCCTCGGGATCCTTCCCGGTGCAGTGCATCGCCTTCAGGCGAGCGCCGCGCGGCCGGTGCCGCACATGGGCTGGAACCGCCTCGCCTCGAGCACGAGCGATCCGCTGCTCGCCGGAGTGGGCCCCGAGGCTTACTTTTATTTCGTGCACAGCTACGCCGCGCCGCCCGGACCCTTCACGCTCGCGCCGGTCGATTACGGCGAGGCGCTCTCGGCGGTGGTGCGGCGCGAGAACTTCTGGGGCGTGCAGTTTCACCCCGAGCGATCCGCGGCGAGCGGCGCGCGCGTGCTCGAGAACTTCCTCGGCCTGTAGCGCGATGTTACTGATGCCTGCAATCGATCTGCGCCAGGGCCGCTGTGTGCGGCTGTATCAGGGCGATTTCGCGGCCGAGACACGCTATCCGCACGATCCGCTCGAGCTGCTAGCGCATTACCGCGCCCTCGGCGCCACCTGGGTGCATGTGGTCGACCTTGACGGCGCGCGGGACGGGGCGCTCGGCAACCGCGCAATGATCAGCGCAATGGCCGCGCAAGCCGGCCTGCGCGTGCAGGCCGGCGGCGGCATCCGCAGCGCGGCGCTGATCGAGGAACTGCTCGGCGCCGGCGTGGCCCGCGTGGTGGTGGGCAGCGCCGCCGTCGAGCGGCCCGGCGAGGTGCTCGAGTGGCTTGCGCGCTTCGGCGCCGAGCGCATCTGCCTCGCGCTCGATGTGCGCTTGGATGGACACGGTGAGCCGCAGGTGCACACGCGCGGCTGGCGCGAGCCGGCGGCGGCGAGCCTGTGGGACGCGCTCGATTGCTATCCGCGAGACGCCGTCAGGCACGTGCTGTGCACGGACATCGCGCGCGACGGCGCCCTCGCGGGACCGAATGTCACCCTGTACGCCGCAGCCCGCGCCCGCTATCCACAGCTCGCCTGGCAAGCCTCCGGCGGCGTGCGCGATGCGCAGGACCTGCGCGCTCTCGAGCTCGCCGGCGTCGCTGCCACCGTGAGCGGCAAGGCGCTGCTCGAGCAGCTCATCACCGCTGAGGAGTTGATCCCATACTTGCCCGACGCATCATCCCCTGCCTAGACGTCCGCGACGGCCAGGTCGTCAAGGGCGTCAGATTCCGCGATCACCGGGTGGTCGGTGAGATCATGACGCTTGCGCAGCGCTACCGCGACGAGGGCGCGGACGAGCTCGTCTTTTACGACATCACCGCGAGCCCGCAGGGTCGCTCGGTCGATCGCCGCTGGGTGCGGCGCGTTGCGCAGGTGCTCGACATTCCGTTCTGCGTGGCGGGGGGCATCCGCTCGGTGGCCGACGCCGAGGCGGTGTTGAACGCCGGCGCGGAGAAGATCTCGGTCAACTCGCCCGCGCTCGCCGATCCCGGGCTGATTGATGCGCTCAGCCGCCGCTTCGGCGCGCAGTGCGTGGTGGTCGGCATCGACAGCCAGCTCACCGCCGAGGGCTACCGCGCCTATCAATTCACCGGTGATCCGGCGCGCACGCGCGAGTCGAGCCGCGACGTGCTCGGCTGGGTGCGCGAGGCGCAATCGCGCGGCGCCGGGGAAATCGTGCTCAACTGCATGGGAAGCGACGGCGTGCGGCGCGGCTATGACATCGAACAGCTGCGCGCGGTGCGCGCGGCGTGCCGCGTGCCGCTCGTGGCCTCCGGCGGCGCCGGGGCGATCGAGCATTTCGCGGCTGTGTTTCGCGATGCCGGTGTCGATGCGGCGCTCGCAGCGAGCGTGTTTCACGACGGCGCCATCGCCATCCCAGAGCTCAAGCGCGCGCTGCGCGCGGCCGGAATCGAGGTGCGACCATGAACGCAACCCCCGCGGCCGGCGCGCCGCTCACTGCCGGGGACATCGCCCGGCTGGACTTCGGCAAGCAGGGCGGGCTGCTGCCGGCGATCATCGTCGATCCCGCCGGTGGCGTGCGCATGCTCGGCTACATGAGCCGCGAGGCGCTCGCCGAGACATTCAAGCGCGGCCGCGTGGTGTTCTTCAGCCGCAGCCGCGGGCGGCTGTGGGAGAAAGGCGAGACCTCGGGCAACACGCTCGAGTTCATCGCGGCGCGCACCGATTGCGATCAGGATGCGCTGCTCATCACCGCCCGCCCGCGCGGGCCAGTCTGCCACCTCGGCACGAGTGGCTGTTTCGGCGAGCCGGCCGCCCCACTCTCCTTCCTCACCGAGCTCGAGGCAGTCATCGCCGAGCGCATCGCCCAGCGCCCCGAGGGCAGCTACACCGCGCGGCTTTACGCCGAGGGCGTGAACCGCATGGCGCAGAAGGTCGGGGAGGAAGGGCTGGAGGTGGCGCTCGCCGCGGTCACCGAGAGCGAGCAGAAGCTGGTGGCCGAGTCCGCCGATCTTATCTATCACCTGGCGCTGCTGCTGAAGAGCCGGGGCCTATCCATCGAGCGCATCGCTGCGGAGCTGCGCGCCCGGCACGCTAGCAAACGCTAGCGTCGCGACGAGAGCGCTCCGTTCGCCGCGCCTCCGGCGCGCGCCTGCCCGTTCCACTCGCGGCCGTCGCCGTGCTGGCGCTGCGCGAGCGCTTCGCGGCGATCAAACTCCGCGCGGGCCGTATCGAGCTCGGCGAGGTGAGCCTTGGCCCAGGTGGCAAGCTGCGTCACCGGCTCGCGCAGCGATTGCCCAAGGGGGGTGAGCTCGTACTCCACGCGCGGTGGCACCACCGGAAAGACGGTCCGCTTGACGAGCCCGTCGCGCTCCAGCCCGCGCAGGCACAGCGTGAGCATGCGCTGGGAGATGCCGCCGATGGAGCGCTTCAGATCCGAAAATCGCCTCGGGCGGTCGGCGAGCATGATGATGATGAGCACGCTCCATTTCTCCCCGACGCGCGCCAGCACCTGACTGATCTTGGGACACTCGGCGCTTTGCGGGTACTGCCCGCCGGTGTGCGCCTGTCCGCCCTGGGTTACGCCGGTTTCACTCTGTCGCATGACTGTGCCTTCTTGTGTTCTCGCCGCCCGGACTTACATACTTAGCCTTGGTACCTATTTTATACCAGACAGAGGCTCGCCATGAAACTCCTGCACATCGACACCAGCATTCTCGGCCAGAACTCCGTCAGTCGGCAATTGACGGCGGTCATCGTCGAGCGGGTCCGCGCCCTGCACCCGGACACCGAAGTGCGGCACGTCGACCTCGGCGCCGAGCCCCTCGGGCATCTCTCGGGGGCGCATCTGGCCGCCGGCCAAGGCGCAACGCCCGAGTCCCCCGCGGTGGTGCGCGATCTGGAGCGCGGCCGCAGGGCACTCGAGGAATTCCTCGCCGCCGATATCATCGTCGTGGGCGCGCCGATGTACAACTTCTCGATCTCCTCGCAGTTGAAGGCGTGGATCGACCGGGTGTGCGTGGCCGGTGAGACCTTTCGCTACACCGAGCAGGGCCCGCAGGGGCTCGCCGGCGGCAAGAAAGTGATCGTCGCCTCCTCGCGCGGCGGGTTTTACGGACCGCACTCCCCGGCCGCCGCGCTCGATCACCAGGAGAGCTACCTGCGCGGACTGTTTGGCTTCCTCGGCATCACCGACGTCACCTTCGTACGCGCCGAGGGCGTTAACATCAGCCCCGCGCAGCGTCAGGCGGCGATCTCGGCCGCGACGGCCGAGGCGGCGCAGCTGGCAGCCTGAGCCGCCCGCGATCGACACCCATAACGTGGAGCACACCATGAACAACCTTGCGACTCGCGGCGTTGCCCGCCTGGTGCGCGGCATGCCGACATCCGACGGCGCCGGCGTCAAACTGACACGCGTGATCGGCCAGCCGCAGCTGGCCGACCTCGACCCATTCCTGATGCTCGATGAGTTCGGCACCGACAACCCCGGCGATTACATTGCCGGCTTCCCCGACCATCCGCACCGTGGCTTTGAGACCGTCACATACATGCTCGATGGGCGCATGCGCCATCGCGACAATCACGGCCACGAGGGCGTGCTCGTGCCCGGCAGCGTGCAGTGGATGAGCGCCGGGCGGGGCATCGTGCACTCGGAGATGCCGGAGCAGCAGGAGGGGCGCATGCGCGGCTTGCAACTGTGGATCAACCTGCCGGCGCGGGACAAGATGACCGCGCCGCGCTATCAGGAGTTCGGTCCGGAAAAGATCCCGCAGGTCGAGCTCGGCGCCGCGCGCGTGAAGGTGATCGCCGGGTCGGTCGACGGCGTTGCCGGACCGATCGTCCAGCCGGCAACCGACCCGACCTATCTCGATGTCGAGCTGGCGCCTGCAGGCCGCTTCACCCACACCTTGCCGGCGGGGCACGCGGCGTTCGCCTATGTGTACGAAGGGTCGGTGCTGATCGGCGAGGGAGACTCGGCCACGACAGTGAACACCCACGAGCTCGCGGTGCTCACCGATGGCGGCCCCGTCAGACTCGAGGGACGATCGAGCGCGCGGGTCATCCTGTTGGCGGGCCGACCGCTGCATGAGCCGGTGGCCAAATACGGGCCGTTCGTCATGAACACCCGTGAGGAGCTGATGCAGGCTTTCGAGGACTTCCAGCAGGGTCGCTTCTAGCGGACCCCTCCGGCGTGCTGCCCACCGCGGCGACGCGGCGCCGCCGCGGCCCGCTCTCCGGCGGGGCACTCTCGCGGTGGTGGCCCGGAGCTGCCGTCGGGTCCGCGGCCCGCCCCAGCGCCTCACCACGGACGGGCGGCTGCGCGAGAGTCTCCCTCGAGGGCTGAGCTGCCGCACCTCAGGCATCGCGGCGCGCGGACGGGCACGACGTCCGGCCGGGCGGTCTATCCGTTCACCCTCCCCCGTTCGGCACGGCGGTCGGAGCGGATCGACCCTATACTGCTCGCCCATGAATCTGCATCACCTCGCAATCTTCACCACGGTTGCCGCCACCGGCAGCATCACCGCCTCGGCGCGCAAACTGCACATCTCGCAGCCGGCGCTCTCGCGCGAGCTGAAGGCGTTCGAGAGCCGCCTCGGCGTGAAGCTCTTCGAGCGCCATGCCAAAGGAATGCGCCTGACTCAGGCCGGTGAGACTTTGAACCGCTACGCGGTGCGGCTTTTCGAGCTGGAACGCACCGCCGAAGCGGCGATCCGCGAGATCGCCGGTGCGTTGCGCGGGCGCCTCACGCTCGGCGCGAGCAATACGATCGGCACCTATGTGCTGCCTCCGGTGCTCGCCGTGTACCGGCGCCAGCGACCGAGCGTGCAGATCTCGGTGTTCGTCGGCAACACCGAGCAGGTCTCCCAGGGCGTCGATGACATGCGCTTCATGCTCGGCTTCATCGAGGGCCCGCTGCACGTGCAGGGACTGCGGACCACTGTGTTTCAACACGATGAAATCGTGCCGGTGGCCGCGCCCGATCATCCGCTGTTCAAGCACAAGGCGCTCAAATCCACCGACCTTTCGGGCGAGCCGCTCGTCATGCGCGAGCACGGTTCGGGCACGCGCGAGCTGATCACGGCCGCGCTGCAACGGCAGAATATCGAGCAGGGCGAGACGATGGAATTCGGCAATACCGAGGCGCTCAAGCGCGCCGCGGTGCACGGAGGCGGCATCGCTTGGCTGCCGCGGATCTGCATGCTCAATGAGCTGCGCGACGGCCGGCTGCGCGAGCTGCCGCTGCGCGAGCTCGCCATCACGCGCCCGCTGATGATGGTACAGCGCGAGAATGCCCCCATCGAGCCTGCGGCCGAGGCGTTCTTGCACCTGCTGCAGCAAGCGCCCGACGGGCGCGCCTGAGCGCTCAGGCCGCCGCCGCGCTCAACCGCGCCAGGACCTTCCCGAGTGCCTGCGGGTCGGTCGATTCAATCTCGACGGCCTCGAACGGCTCGTCCGCGCCAATCGGCTCGAGCCGCCGTCGCTGCCATTCCAGCACGGACGCGTCCGCTTCGGAGGCGTCCTGGCGACCCGCGAAGCGCTCCTGAAGGCGTTGGCGCAGCACCTCCAGCGGCGCCGCACAGCTCACCAAGTACGTCGGCGCCTTAGCGCGCGCGCCGAGCTCACCGAAGCGCCGCCGCTGCTCGCGGCGCAGCAGCGTCGCGTCGACGATCACCGTGTAACCGCCGGTCAGCCCATCGTACGCTTCGCGCGCCAGATCATCGTAGACCTGCTCGCTGACCTCGGTGTCATACAGTCCGACCGCCACACCCGATGCGGAGCGCTCAAGCGCCGTCAGCCCGGCGCGCCGCTTGCGCTCGATGTCGGAGCGCAGGTGCACCGCCGCGAGGCGGTCGGCCAGCTGCCGGGCCAGCCAAGTCTTGCCCGAGCCCGACAAACCGCTCATCAGCACCAGGCGCGGGTGCCGAGCGGCGAGCGCGGCCGAGGCATGCGCCACCAGCCGCTCGTATTCCGCCCGCAGCGCCTCCCGCTCGGCGCCGTTGCGCTGCAGCGCCGCCGCGATCGCCGCGACCTTGGCCCGCACCAGCGCGCGATGCGCCTCATACAACTTGATCACCCGGCAGGCGTGATAGTCGCCGCTGCGCTCGAGGTACGCGCTGAGGAAGGCGTGCGCGTGCGCCCCATGGCCGCGTGAGCTCAGGTCGCTCGATAGAAAGGCGATTTCGTCGGCCACGTCGATCCAGCGGAACGCCGGCTCGTACTCGAGGCAGTCGAAAGGCACCAGCCGCCCCTGCCGGACGATGATGTTGCGGCTGTGCAGATCGCCGTGACACTCACGCACCCGCGCCGTGATGCGGCGGATGGCGATCCAGGGACTGGCTTGCGCGAGTCGCCCCTCGAGCGGCGAGCGCAGCGCCATCACCCTCCCGCGCCCGCCGAACTCCTCGGCCGCCGCGGCGCACTCGAGCAGATTTCCGCTGAGCAGCGCACGCACGCTCTCGGGCTCGCCCCATGGTGCATCCACCGTCACCGAGGGAAGTGTCGCGTGAATGTCCGCGAGCGTGCGGCCGAAGACTTCGAGGATCTCGGGTGCGATGCGGCCGAGGGCGACCTGGCGATCAAGCACATCGTCCGTCGCGAAGCGCTGCATTCGCACGGCATACTCGCTGACCTTGTCCGCGCCGACAGACTCAAGTTGTACGCGCGTGCGCTCCCCCGTGCCCACGATCTGGCACACCCCGAGGTACAGTTCCGGCGCGAAGCGGCGATTGAGGCGCAGCTCCTCCGCGCAGAGCCACCGGCGGCGCTCGGCGGAGCGCTGATCGATGAAGGGATAGCGCACCGGGCGTTTGATCTTGTAGGCAAACTCGCCGGCGAGCACCACCCAGGAAATCGGCGTCTCGATCACGCTGATCAACGCGACCGGATGCGGATACGCTCGCGCCTTGAGCAATCCGGCGAGCGAGGCCGGCAAATGCCCGTTCGGGCTCTTGGCCGGTACCCGATGTGAAACGCGCGCAGCTTTCATGTTCACCTCAAATTCACAGCCAACGTTCTGCAACGGTATGGCACACGGGCATGCGCGGCCACTGCGCCTCAGATCCCAGCATCTGCCGGGTTCACTTCAGGAATCGGCTCATCAACCCAGCTGCCCTCTGAACTCGGCGCCTGCCAAGAAAGCCGCACCCCAGCCCCCCAGGAGGCAGTGCTGTCGCCAAAGCCCTTGAACACCAAGGGATGGACGATCACTCCGTCAGGCGCTGCGAAGGCGACAAAGACAGCGGTCTCTTGCACGGATTCGTAACGTGCGATTGGCGAGGTGCGGTACGCGAAGCTCATCCCGGCCCGCACGCCTGCGCCGAGCAGCACATCAGCGCCGGCCTCGCCAAAGGGCACATCGCGCAAATTGACGCGCCCGGGTCCGCTGCGCGCCACGTATCCGGCCGTGCCAAACACTCCGCTGCGTCCAAGCTCCCGCAACGCTTCGAGCTGCACCGCATAATCGCTCTCGCCGGTGCCGAGCCCGGCGGAGGCGCTCCCCGTGGCGAACTTCACGGTCCCGGTCAGATCGAGGTAGAGCCCCGCCGAGCCTGAATCCGTCAGGTCATACAGCGTGCCCGAGAGCATCCCGTCGCCGAGTCCGCTGCGCGCACCGCCCGGACCCGGTGAAAAATCGCCGGTGGTGTCGTCGATGATGGTGGCCGGACCGCTCACGCTGACATAGGGCACGGTCACCCACACGCCCGCCCATGGAAATCGGTAGCCTGCCGTCAGCGGCGCGAACGTCTCGGTGATGGTCCGGCTCCCGCCGTCATCACCGCTCGTGTATTGAGAGCCAGCCGAGAGAAACCATGGATCGGGTTCGGCCCACGCGGCAGACCCCGATCCCAGCATCATACACACCACCACACGGAGAACGGCCCGCTTGCGGATCATTTGCCGCTCGCCTCACTGCGGCGGCGGCGCGCCAGGCTCGCGAGCCCGGTTCTCCATCTGCCTGCGGTGCTCGGAGCGGACATGCTCACGTTCCGGCTCCGAGCGGGCAACGCCCATACGGGCCTGATAGCGCGCGACCTCCTGCGGCGTCATCATGGAGTATCCGTAGATCTGCTCGCGCTCGTGCTGCCGCGCGTGCTCCTCGGCGCTCAGCTGTGCCTTGCTCGGCGCTCGGCCGAGCCACTCGTGGCGCGCTTCGGCGCGTCGCCGTATCTGCTGTTGATGCACCATGCGGAAGTGCACCCGCTCGCGCTCTGTCGCGAGGGAGCGCAGCCGCTCCTCATACTGACTCCGCTCGGCGGCGGTCATGAGATTGCCGCCATAGATGCGCTCCCGATCCGGCTCCCGGCGCAGGTACCGCGCATACAGGCGCTCCGGCTGCCGGTCCATCCCGCCGCGCACACGCCGATCCTTTTTCTGCAGAACCTCCCCGCTGCCGATGCGGCTTTGACTCTGCACACCCGCGACAGCGGAATTCTGCGCAAGCATTCCTGATGAGGACCGCAACAGACCCGACGGGATCGCCATCATCACAGCCGAATTCGATGCCCCCATCCCATGCTCCCGAACGCTCCGCTCCCGAGGCTCGCACTGTCGCAGGTTCAGCCACAGGTCGGCATACGGACTTGCCCGTAAGTACAAGACGACAGGCAGCATCCGATGGCATTGCGTCGCGCACGGTGTAACGGCCACCGGAGGCCAGCCGACCGCGTACGCCGCGGCCGCGAAGCGCTCAAGATTGAACAGAACATGCAGACCGAGCGATGCCGCGACGCCGCGGTGACGTTCACGCAACCATCCGAATTCCGGCGACGGAAAGAACACTCGCACGGCCCACAGGGGCGGATGGCGCAGAAAAGGCACGCCCATGAAGACCAGCGAGCACACGAGATTCGCGGCGCTCAACGCGCGCCAGCCTCGCGGCCCTGAGCGCCTGGAGCGCGGGGCAAGTTCTATGGGTTTCTACTGTCTCTCCGCACATTCCCT
>JAJYLP010000175.1 GCA_021787615.1 Pseudomonadota bacterium | reverse complement strand
CACGCCCACGGTGCCGCCCTTCCAGTACCCACGCTTGGTCTCGTAGGACCGTTCCAGCTGGCCGAGCAGATCTTTCATCATACCGGCGTAGGGTTTGTCCTGCGCACCGGCCAGGCGCTTCAGGCCTGAGACGAAACTCGGCCATGGACCGCCTTCAAGTTGGTCCAGCATGGGCGTTTCCGGGGTTTTCGGGCTCATACGGTTGCGTCGCAAGTGGTTGATTCCGACCCTTTCGGGCTCCCGACGCCCGCCGCCGCACACGACACGGCGGACCGGGGCACTGTGCAGAGAACTCTAGGCGCGAGCGGCACGGCTCGGTATTGCGCAGACGGGATAGCCGGGCCTGCGCCGCGGTATCTCCTTTGGGATATAGGCGGCGGGCGCCCGGCGCGGAAGCTTTGGGACGTGAGATCGCGCTATTGGAGCGATGACGTTGAGGATGCCGCAGGCGCTGCCTGCACGGCTGCCGATCTGTCGTTTGCGCTCGCCGGCCGGGTGATCCCCTTCGATTACCCGCTCGCCCTGTCCCTTGCGGTCACCAGGCTCCTGCCCTGGCTGGCTTCGGTGCGCGCCGCCGGGTTGCGTCTCGCCCTCGGGGCCGAGTCGGCCAACGGCTGGCAGCGCGACGACAGCGACGGCGCGCTCATCTATCTTCCTCAACGCGCGCGGCTGGTGCTGCGACTGCCGCTGGAGCGGATCGACGACGCCCGCGCATTGGCCGGCAGCACGCTGTGGATTGCCGACTGTCCGCTGCGGATCGGCTCGCCGACCGTCGTTGCGCTCTCGCCAGTCGAGACGCTCTATGCCCGGCATGTCATTGATGAGACACATGACGAGAATCTCTTTCTCGACCGCGTTGCGCAGGCTATGCACGCTCTCGGATCGGCGCGTCCGAAGCTCATGTGCGGCAAGAGCCGGCGGATCGCCGCTCCCGAAGGTGCTCTCACGACGCGCAGCGTGATGCTCGCCAGCCTCGCCCCGCGCGAGTCGCTGGCATTGATGGCAAACGGCATCGGCACCGGCCGGTTGCTCGGGTGCGGGCTCTTCGTGCCCTACAAACGGCCCGCATCCACCGTGCGAGGCGCCGAGGACTAAAGCCTATCCCACCGCCCTCGCGGCGCGCTCCTCTGCGACTCCCGCCGGCTCAAACCAGGCGAAACGCTCGTGCAGCCTGACCACCTCGCCGATGATCAGCAGCGCAGGCGGACGCATCGCAGCCTGCGCGGCCGTCTGCGGCAGGCCCGCCAGATCACCGATCAACACCCGCTGGCTCGGCGTCGTGCCGTCCTGAACCAGCGCGGCAGGCGTTGCGGGCGGCAAACCCGCCTCGATCAGCCGCCGGCAGATCGGCTCGAGAGTGTGCAGGCCCATGTAGATCACAATGGTCTGACGGGGCTGGGCCAGTGCGCCCCAGTCGAGATCACCCCCGTCCTTCAGGTGCCCCGGAACGAACACGCAGCTGTGGGCGAAATCGCGATGGGTCAGCGGAATGCCCGCGTAGGCAGCGCAGCCCGAGGCCGCCGTGATGCCCGGCACGATCTGAAACGGAATGCCCGCTTCGGCCAGCGCATCGGCCTCCTCGCCCCCGCGGCCAAAGATGAAAGGATCGCCACCCTTGAGGCGCAGGACGCGTTTGCCCTCGCGCGCAAATCGCACCAAGATGGCGTTGATCTCCTCCTGCGCCAGGCAGTGCTCGCCACGCGCCTTGCCGACAAAGATGCGCTCGGCACCCCGATGCGCCAGATCGACAATCGCCGGCGCCACCAACCGGTCGTACACGACGACGTCGGCCTGCTGCATCAGACGCAGGGCCCGGAAGGTGAGCAGGTCAGGATCACCGGGACCTGCCCCCACCAGATACACCTCGCCCACCGAAAGCGACGCGGGCGTGTCCTGCTGCAGTGCCACCTCGATGGCGCATTTGGCCGCCCGCTCCCGTCCAGCCAGCATCATCTCGGCTGCAGGGCCGTGCAGCACCTGTTCCCAGAAGCGGCGGCGCTGCGCCGCGCTCGTAAATCGGCGCTTGACACGCTCGCGCAAGCCCTGCGCCAGAGTCGCGAGCCTGCCATATGAGGCCGGCAGCATCGTCTCCAGTTTCGTGCGCAGAATGCGCGAGAGAACCGGCGAGGCGCCACCGGAGGAGACTGCCACGATCACTGGCGACCGATCGACGATGGACGGCACGATGAAACTGCAAAGCTCGGGCGCATCGACCACATTGACCGCAATCGCGCGCTCGCGACACAGGCCGGAGACCTCACTGTTGACAGCCTCGTCGTCCGTCGCAGCGATGACCAGAGCGCACCCCTCGATGTCGCTGGCTCGAAACGCCCGCGCGCGGTGAGCGAGTTTTCCCGCAGCACGATAGCGCGCGAGGCTTCTGCCAAGCTCGGGGGCCACCACCGTGACTGCCGCGTCCGCCCGCATCAGCAGTTCCGCCTTGCGCGCAGCCACCTCGCCGCCGCCCACCACCAGGCAGGGGCGCGACCGGACATCGAGGAAAACCGGCAAGAAATCCATGCGTCACCAAAGGCGAGCCACTCTCGGAACTCATTACAGAGGCAGCGCACGGTCCTCGGTATATCTCCAAAGGAACATATCCGCTCGCCAATGGGGATAAATCGGC
>JAJYLP010000174.1 GCA_021787615.1 Pseudomonadota bacterium | reverse complement strand
ACCGGTCAGCGTGGCCGATCGGCCCGCCCGCTGACCCGGCGGCGCCGCAGGGTCAGCGGGGCGGAGGGTCGTTCGCGGCGCGCACAGATGCTCAGCCGGCCCAGTCGGCCTCCAGCAGATGATGCCGGCGTGTCGATCGCCGGTGAGGCGCTGCGCGCCCACGACCCAACGGAAATCCATCCGGAAGGTGTTGCGGCCGACGACCAGCGCACGAGCGGTGTGCTGGAGCGATCTTCGGACGCTGTCATGCGGTTGGCGGTTTTACTCGCGAGACTGTGCGTCTCACCACTGCCGGTTCCGGCGAACTGGTTTGCGCTGCCTCTGCGGCTCATCGTCGGGTTCGGCTCCATCGCGCACGGCTATGCGAAGCTGGCGCGCGGCCCGGAGGTCTTCATCGTCATCGTCCGTGCGATCGGCACGCCCTGTGCGCACGAATTGGGTTGGGCGACCATCGTGGTCGAGATCACCGGCGGATCGCCGATTCTGCTCCGCGCGTGGGTGCCGCCGCTGCAGTGCCGATGATCGTCGTCCTCCTGGTGGCGATCTGCACCGCTCGTCTGCCCTATGGATTCAGCTCCATCAAGCTTCTGTCGTACCACGCTGCCCGGCGGGCGCACTTCGCCCAGCCGGGCTACGAGTCCTGACCTGCGGTACCGGGCGGGGTTTCTCGCGCTGTGTTTCGGGGCCGCGGGCCCGGCTTCGTTGGACGGTAACTTGGGCTCGCGTCGCACACACTGATCGGGGGCCTGCCTACCGATGCGCCAGCTGCTCGAGGCGCGCGATCTGCCGCTCGAGCTCCCTCTGCGCCTCCAGCAGCTCCACCGCCAGCACGGCGCCGCTGACGTTGACGCCGAGATCGCGCATCAGACGACTGGCCATGGTCAGGCGCGGCAATGCCGCGGCCGGCAGCTGCCATTCCTCGGGAGCGCCGCCTCGCGGCGAGACGAGGCCGAGGTCGGCGAGCTCGACGACGGCTTCAAGGTCGAGCCGGCACAGCCGGCAGAACTCGGCGGCGGCGACCCAGTCGGCCTCGCCGACCAGTCGAATGTCATGGATCTCCATGATGTCGCTCACGGCGTCACCTCCTCAGGTCAGCGCGCGGATCGAATCCCGCGAACGTCGAGCGCATGCTCTCGTACGCTGTGCGCGTCTCGGGCGAAGAGGCGGGCGGCAGGACGATCTTGAGCTGCACATACGCATCGCCGGCCGGGCGGCCGGGCAGGCCGCGGCCCCGCAGCCGCAGTTTCTGGCCCGACTGCGCGCCGGGTGGAACCTGCATCTCGACCGTGCCTCCCAGTGTCGGCACGCCGACCGTCGCCCCCAGCGCCGCTTCCCATGGCGCAAGCGGTAACGTCAGGGTGACGTCGCGCCCATCCAGCTGAAACAAGCGGTGGGGGCGGACATGCACTTCCAGATACAAATCGCCGGCGCGGCCCCCGCCCGAGGCCGCCTCGCCCTGGCCGGCGAGCCGGATGAGCTGGCCGTCGGTGACGCCCGCCGGGATCGTGACGCGCACCGTGTGAGCGCGAAGCTCCAGCGTTCCGTCCGGCTTCAGCTCCGGGCGCTTCAGCTCGAGGGTTCGGGTACCGCCCCCGAACGCCTCCTCGAGATCGATGTCGATGCGGGCGTGATGGTCGCGTCCGCCCTGCGGCGGCCGCCGTCCGGCTGCTCCGAGGGGGCTCGCACCGCCGAAGAGGGACGAGAAGAAGTCGCTGAAGCCTTCCTGCTCGAACACATGGGCGCCGCCGGTGCCCCCGGGGCGGGTGCCCCCGCTGAACTCGAAGCCGCTCGCCCAATCGGGCGGCGGCCGGAACTGCTGGCCCGAGGTCCAGCCACTGCCGAGCTGATCGTAGGCTGCGCGCTTCTCCGGGTCCTTCAGAACCTCGTAGGCCTCCTGGACCTCCTTGAACTTCGGCTCCGCATCCTTTTCCTTGCTGACGTCCGGATGGTATTTGCGGGCGAGCCGCCGGTAGGACTTCTTGATTTCCTCGGCCGTGGCCGTCCGGGCGATGCCCAGAACCTTGTAGTAATCGCGGTATTCCATGAGCGAGGCTGCCCTTGCGGATAAAGGTTGACGAACCGCCGCAGGGTGACATGGGGGCGCGGGCGGGGAAGCCAAGCCCCGGGCCGCTTGATTCGGGCGGGCCCAGCCCCATACATCGGCCATGAACGCCGAAACCCCTGCCGCCGCCGTGGTGGCGGCCTGCCCGAAGTGCAACTCCCTGGTGCGCGTGCCCGAGGCACGGGCGCTCGAGCATCCCAAGTGCCCGCGCTGCAAGGCGCCGATCCTGACCGGCGAAGCAGTCCCGCTGGACACCGCTTCTTTCGCCGCGCATGTCGAGCGCACGACACTTGCGGTGCTCGTGGATTTCTGGGCGCCGTGGTGCGGACCGTGCCACATGATGGCCCCCGTCCTCGATCGCGTCGCGGCTGAGCGCGCGACGGATCTGCGCGTGGCGAAAGTCAACACCGACGAGCAACCGCAGCTCGCCGGACGTTTCGGCATCCGCGGCATTCCGACGCTGATTCTCTTCCGCGAGGGCCGCGAGCTGGCGAGACAGTCGGGTGCGGTGGACGCGGCCACCCTGTCGCGCTGGCTGGACCGCGCCCTGAGCTGAGCGCCGCTCATCGCGCGCTGTCTTGCGAGCCCCGGGGGCTCGC
>JAJYLP010000009.1 GCA_021787615.1 Pseudomonadota bacterium | reverse complement strand
CGGCATGCGGCCCGTGATCCGGGCGATGCACGCACTCGGAGTGAATTCGGCATCGACGCGGATGCCGGATATGCGCCGTGCGGGGGGTTTTGTCGGCAGCGGCCGGTCCCGGGACGGCGGACCGGCGCACTTCACCGAGGACGCTCGTCGCTTCGCTGCCTGGGACGTCAATGATCTCAAGCTCGAACGGCTGCACCGTCGATGCCGCGCGCCGCGCCAGAGCAGCGAGGCGGCCTTCCGGCAGGCATATCGGGCCAAACACTCGGCACTGCGGGCCGTCGGCCGTCCGATCGACTTGTCCGAATCCGCGCCGGCTTATTTCCAGGGCACTCCCGAGGGGTACGACGTGCTGCGCTGGGTGCGCCGCGACGGCCAGCCCTGGCGCGCGGGCTCGGACATCGCCACCTTCGATCGGCGCCATCCGGGCCGTTCGCCCTGCGCCAACGTGCTGTGGAACGATACCGACAATCGGCCGCTCGGGCGTTTTCAGAGCCCCGGCCGCTCGAATGACGCGGATTTGATCATCGGCGGGGATCCCGGCCTGAGTCTGGCCGAGACGCGCAGCCCACTGGCGCTGCGATCGATCCCTGGCGCGCCGATCCGCGCCAGCGGTGGCGCTATGCGCTGCGTGGCGATCTGATCAATGGCCCCAAGCGCCTGTGCCTGACGGCCCAGTCGGGCCGCGGCCTGACAGTGTGCGCCTGCGGGCACAAGCTCGCCGCGCAGATCGGGTCGCTGTCGAACCCCGCCGGCACGGCACGCAAGACACTCTACCAGCGCCAGGCGCTTGCATCGGGCCGGCGGCTCGGCGCCGTGCGACTACTTCGCCGGCGACTGCTTGGGGGGCTTGGTCGCAGTCTTCGGCCCGCAGCCCGTTGTCCAGTTGACCTTCCGAATGACATCATGGCGATCGGTGCGCACCGTGACGCTGCAGCCGGCGTAGTTGTACTGATTGAACCGCCAGGTGGCCACGCGCGCGCCGTCAACCACATGCAGGCCGGCCGGAGTGCTCCAGCGCATCTCGAGATCGAACAGCGGTTTACCGATGTGGGCCTGCGCGGTGGCGGAGGGGTAATGCGGCGGTGTGCTTGCGCAGGCCGCCAACAGCGCAAGCGACCCGAGCATTGCCAGCGCTTGGCGCGGGCGCAGCGGCGATGCCCGTAGGCGATGGGCCCCGGGACGGAGATCACTGGGCGCTGGCTCTCGATTGTTCAACGGGGTCGCTCCGGGTAAGCTTGGCGGCCAGTCGGCCTCGTGCAATCATTGCTCGATCCGAGCGCCGCCCGCTGTGATTGTATGCCGATCCGGCGCAAGTGTGCTCTGGGAGCGCCGCTGCTCGCCCCGCTCGGCGCCGCGGCCGCCGCCCGGCCGGCTCCCCCTTCCCCCCAAGCCCCTGTACTGCCGATTTCCCCGCACAGCGGCGGCGTCGCGCTCGACGGGGTCCGCCTCGGGTCCCGCCGATTCGCCACAGGCCCGGTGGTGCTGCGGCTCGAGGACGGGCGCGGATCGGGTGACGACTGGGGGTCCTTGCCCCATATCTCGCCGCGCGCGGTTACCGGGCCGCGCTCTACGACAGCCGCTGCCCGAGGCCGCAGCACCGCCGCTGACACACCGAATCGAGGACATAGCCGACGTCTGCCTCGGGGTGCAGGCGAGCGACAACCGTCTGCGCGTCGCGGCGAATCCGGCCGGCTGAGCCGGCGCGGGCGCGCGCTCGCAGCGAGCGCTGCGCCCGATGCACGGCATTGCCGCCGCTGCCGTGCGCGCAGCAGGCCTGCACGCGCCTGTGCGCTCGTGCTTACTTGCGCTCGACGCCGCGGCTGCACGGCGGTGCGTTGCGGCGACGCAGCATTTGAGGTCGTCCCCTAAGTGACGGGGGCAATCGCCTGAGACGCGTGAGCGCGCGCCGGGCATTCACCATGGCGAATGTCGGATCGTCTCAGGGAATGCCTCCGAGTGACACATTACTGAAATATATCCGCAACGGGAATGTCATTCTGAAGCTCTAGTGTGCGGGTCCTCGGTGCGCGGTCTCGGCCGTGTACACCAATTAAAACATCACGAGGAAGCGCACTATGACCCGTCTGCCCTCCGGCCGTGTCACACCCAGCACGAGCATCGCGTTCGCGGTCGCTGCGGCCCTCTCCGCCGCCGCCGTTCAGGCCGCGCCGGCACCGGCACCGGGCCCGCTGCTCGCAGCGGCCACGCTGCAGGAGATCATCGTCACCGCCAAGGAACTGCAGCTTAAGAGCCTCAAGCAGAAATCCATCTACGAGTCCGCCTACGGCGACAAGGCGCTCGACCGGCAGCAGTTGAAGTCCGCCGGCGTCGTTGGCGGCGCCGCCCAGGCGCTCACGTTTGCGCCCGGGATCGCCGTGACCGGCTACGGCCAGACCGGCGGCACCAAGGCGAGCATCAGCATCAACGGCTTGAACCAGGGGTGGGCGGGCGTATCCCCGGGCACGGTCGACAACGGCAACCTCGCGATCAGCTACGACGGCATCCCGATGGTCAATGCTGCGACCGGCTTGTGGGAGACTCCGCAGATCCCGCAGACCGCATTGCTTCAGGGGGCGCGCGTCACCTACGGCCCCGCAGACCCCGAGACCCGCTGGTACAACAACATGGGCGGGGCAGTGAACTTCGTGCCGGTGCAGCCCTCGAGCAAGGCCGGGGGGTTCGTGCAGCTCACGGGCGGCAGCTTCAGCACCGAGAATGCGGACCTCATCCTGCAGAGCGGCAAGATTGACGGCTGGGAGACCGTTTTCGCAGGCGGCGCCGGACGGGCGAACAGCTTCCACACCTCGCCCGACGGTTTTGCCTGGCCCACGAGCAATTACGCCGGGTTCTTCAAGACCCACAAGGTGTTCGGCGGTGGCAGCAGCGTCAGCTTCGGCGCATACCTCGGCGCCGGCAGGGGCTGGCGGCCCGTACCCATCCCGCTGACCCCGATACCGGGCCTGAGCGTCAACGGCATCGGCGCGCCCGGGCCTGTGCTCAGCGAGGCGAGCAGCGGGTATTACAACACCGTCAACGAGAACGTCTGGCGCAAGGAGGACATCAATCGCACCTGGCTCGTCTATGGGCGACAGAACATCCGGGTTGACAGCCGCACGACGCTGCACAACCAGCTGTGGTATCGCGAGGGCACGCGATTGCATATCCACTACAACAATTTCGGCCTGAACAGCCCCGGCAATCTGTACGAGCACAACAATCCGTTCTCGCACATGTATGGCGACAAGCTCTGGAGCGACATCTATCTGCCCTACAACCAGATCGGTGTCGGCGGCTATTTCATCAACACCGTATACAACTCGCGCAACGCGTTCTACAACCCGGGCGTATGCGTCGTCACTCCTGCCGACATCAGCCTCACGAACGGGACCCGCATTCCGGCCGGTGCCAGCGTGTGTGGCTCGGCTGCGGTTCCGAACGCCAACCACCGCAGCGACTACTGGCACGTCACGGACCTCGCGGCCTTCTTCCAGGATGCGATCACGCCCATCGCCAGCCTGACGATCACCCCGGGCATTCGCCTCGTGAGCTTCCACACGGATTACTATCCGTACGGCCCCACCGAGTTCCAGTTATCGGACATCCTGAGCAATCCGACCCCTTCGAATCCCCTCGGCCTCGGGCTGTTCAGCGGCCACGATCAGGGTGAATTGCCGGCGGCTCAGACCAACTACGACAGGACCGAACCCTCCGTGAGCATGCGCTGGCAGCCCATGCACTGGCTCGCGCTGTATGGGAACTGGGCGACGGCCTATCGCCTGCCGCAGGTCGGCGGCGGCGGCGGGCTCTATCAGAGCCAGCCCGTCGGCGGCGACATCCTGCAGCGAAGCCTCGAGTGGCAGGCGGGCTTCAAGGTCTTCTGGCCGACGGTTGGCGCGTTCAGCCGGGTGCTCGTGAACGTCAACTACTACCATGACCACCTGAGCAATCAGATCATCGGCGTGAACAGCTCCGGCGGCGATTTCCTCGGCCTCGGCACCGGGGATTCGGTCTACCACGGCGTGAACTTCTCCGCCGAGGCCAACTGGCACACCCTCAAGATGTTCACCAACCTGAATATCGAGAAGGCGTACTTCAACCGCTACGCATTCACGCCCCCCGGCGGCGGCGCCACCGACTACTCCGGCCTGCCCGTCTCCGACACCCCGAGCAGCACGTTCAACGTCGGTGCCTACTGGACGTACAGGTTCTCCGCTGGAGTCGCGATCAAGCCTCGCGCGTGGTACCAGTACGTCGGCTCGCAGTATATTTTCGACAACAACGCCGGTGCGCCGAGCAATCAGCAAATCCCCTCTTACGGCGTGGTGAATCTGGCGCTGGCCGCAGCACTGCCGAGGTCATGGTACGGCGATGCCGTGACGTCCGTGAAGCTCAAACTCGAGGTCATGAACGCACTCGACACGAAGTACAACTTCTTCGAGTACCTCTCCGCGGGTGGGCTCTACGGTACGGCGGCCGCCGGATACCCGCTCGCTTACGCGGGCCCGCCGCGCGCGATTTACGGGACGATCTCGATGCGGTTCTAGGAATCCCCGTCCCCCCCGGGGAGGCTTACCCCCCGCGCCGCCCACACAGTGCGCGCGGCGCGGGGGGCCGGGCTCAGTCGAGCTTGAACTCGATGGTGTCCCAGCGCGTGGTGTCTTCGTGCCGCGCTTGTCGGCGGATCGCATCGACCAGCGCCCGCTCGTCCCAGTCGACCACCTCATCGGCGAGGTCGGTGAGGGCCTTGGGAACGGCCTTCTCCGAGCCGAAGGGCCGCACCAGCAGCACCGGCTTCTGGCTGGCCTTGGCATAGAGCAGCTGGAAGGTGAGCAGATCCTGATCCTGAGCGAAAAGGCCCGAAAGCGCCACGACCACCTCGACGGGGCTGATCTGGGCGCGCAGCTCCTGCTTCTGGGCCTCCCGGTCGCCCGCCGGACGCCGCTCCGGCACGCTGTAGTTCTTGTAGAAGAAGTTGCGCGAGCTCTCCAGATACTCGAAGACCCGCAGATAATCGTCGGCGGGCTCCCACAAATGGGTCACGAACAGGCGAATGGGGTTGGCCTGCGACATGTAATAGGGTTCTCCGTAGGCGGCCGCAGTGTCTCACAAGCCGCGGCCGCTGCGAAGTGCGGCAAGCCGTCGGCTGCGGCCGGCGGCGCAATTGCATAGAATGCGATTTTTGCTGCGCGGAGCCGGCCCTCCCAGGTGCGCCTCGTTGTCTACAATATCCGCTACGCCACCGGCACAGGTCCGGCGTTCCATCTGCCGCTGCCCGGGGCGGGGTATCTGCGCAGCAATCCGCGGGTGCTTTCGGGCATTACGCGATTCCTGCGCGATGAGCGCGCCGACGTCGTGGGCCTGATCGAGGTCGACAGCGGCTCGATTCGCACCGGCATGGTCAATCAGGCTGAGCACATCGCCGCCGAGCTCGGCCACTACTCGACGTTTCAGTGCAAGTACGGCACTTCCTCGGTCAATACGCTGCTGCCGATCGTGCGCAAGCAGGGCAACGCGCTGCTGTCCGCGCCGCATGTCCACGGGCAACGATTCCACTATTTCGATACGGGCATCAAGCGGCTGATCATCGAGCTCGAGCTCGAGGACGTGTGCGTGTTCCTGGTGCACCTGTCGCTGAAATTCCGCCACCGCCAGTACCAGCTGCGCTCGCTGCACGATCTGATCGTCAAGTCGGTCAAGCCCGTGATCGTCGCCGGGGACTTCAATACCTTCTGGGGCACGCACGAGATTTACCTCTTCATGCGCGCCGCGGGGCTGCGCAGCGCCAATTCCGCGGGTCTGCCGTCGTTTCCGGCGCGGGCCCCGCGCATCGAGCTCGATTTCATTCTGCTGAGCGAAGGGATCGAAGTGAGCGATTTCCGTGTCCCGGACGTGCGCTTCTCCGACCATCGGCCGCTGGTGTGCGACTTTCAGGTGCGCGCGGCCCGCTCGGCGCAGCCGGCGGCGGCCTGAGGTCTGCGATGGACACCGGGGAGGCGGGCATGAGCGGTGAGAGCGGCCGGCATTGGCGCATCGAGCGGGATGCCGAGGGCATCGTCTGGCTGTGGGCCGACAAGGCGGATGCCTCCGCCAACGTCCTCTCGAGCGAGGTGCTGCGCGAGCTGGATCGGCACCTCGAGGCGATCCGCGCCGGCGAGCCGCGTGGGGTCGTGGTGCTCTCGGCCAAGAAGAGCGGGTTCATCGCCGGAGCGGACATCAAGGAATTCACCCGTATCACCAGCGAGGACAGCGGCTACCGGCTGATTCACTCGGGCCAGTCGGTCCTCGAGCGCCTCGCCGAGCTGCCCTGCCCGACGGTCGCGGCACTGCACGGGTTCGCCCTCGGCGGCGGACTCGAGCTCGCCCTCGCCTGCCGCTATCGCGTCGCGGTGGGCGATGAGCGCCTGGCGCTCGGGCTGCCCGAGGTGCAGCTAGGGATCCATCCGGGCTTCGGCGGCACGGTGCGCAGCGTACAGCTGATTGGCGTGAAGGCGGCCATGCAGCTGATGCTCACCGGCAAGCCGGTGCGGGCCCAGCAGGCGCTGCGCCTGGGATTGCTCGATCAGCTGGTTGAGGCCAACGAGCTGCGCAGCGCGGCGCGCAGCTTCATCGAGAAGCGACCGGCGCCTCATCGGCCGCCGTTGCTGCAGCGCGTGCTCAGTTGGCCGCTCGTGCGCCAGCTGGTGCAGCCCTCGCTCGCCGCCGAGCTCGCCAGCAAGGTGCGCCGCGACCAGTACCCGGCCCCCTACGCCATCATCGATCTGTGGAGCCGCTACGGCGCGCGTGGGCCTGGGGCCTTCGAGGGCGAGGCGCGCTCGATCGCGCGGCTGTTCGCCACGGACACCGCCCGCAATCTCATCCGCGTCTTTCTGCTGCAAGACCGCCTGAAGGCGAGCGCCGGCAAGAGCGGCGCACCGCTTGAGCGGGTCCACGTGGTCGGCGCCGGTGTGATGGGCGCAGACATCGCTGCGTGGGCGGCACTGCGTGGCTGCCGGGTGACGCTGCAGGATCGCGAAGCGGCACTCATCGAACCGGCTCTCGCGCGGGCGCGGGAGTTGTTCGCCAAGCGCCTGCGTGACCCGCAAAAGGCCGCCGCAGCCCTCGAGCGCCTGAGCCCGGACCCGCAGGGGGCATCGGTCGGCGATGCGGATGTGCTCATCGAGGCGATCTTCGAGAATCTCGAGGCCAAGCGCGCCCTGTTCGCGGCGCTCGAGCCGCGCCTGAAGCCGCAAGCCCTCCTCGCGACCAATACCTCGAGCATCGACATCGGCCAGCTGGCCGAGGGACTTGCGCGGCCCGGACGGCTGGTGGGGCTGCATTTCTTCAATCCGGTGGCGCAGATGCCGCTCATCGAGGTGGTGGCCGGGCCCGCGAGCGCCCCAGAGGCCCTCGAGAGCGCGAGCGCCTTTGCCCGCAAGCTCGACAAGCTGCCGCTGCCCTGCCGCAGCGCGCCCGGATTCATCGTCAATCGGGTGCTGATGCCTTATCTGCAGGAGGCCATGCTCGCCGCTGCCGACGGCGTGCCCTTCGAGGCCATCGATGCGACGGCCGTCGAGTTCGGCATGCCCATGGGGCCGATCGAATTGGCCGACGTGGTCGGGCTGGACGTGGCCGCGCATGTCGGGCAGATCGTCGCCCGGGGCCTGGGACGAACGGTACCGGATCTGGCAGGGCTGCGTGAACGGGTCGAGCTCGGCAAGCTCGGGCGCAAGAGCGGCGCCGGCTTTTACCTCTGGCGGGAAGGCAAGCCGGTCAAGCGCTCCCCCGTGGGGGCGGCCCCGGCGGATCTCAGCGATCGGCTCATATTGAGCCTCGTCAATGAATGCGTGGCCTGCCTGCGCGAGGGCATCGCGGCGGATGCCGATCTGATCGATGCGGCGGTGATTTTCGGCACAGGCTTCGCGCCGTTTCGGGGCGGTCCGCTCGTCTACGCCCGCGCGCGCGGCGTCGATGCCGTCGTGGAGCGTCTCGAGTATCTCGCGAACCGCTACGGCGAACGTTTCCAGCCCGATGCGGGCTGGGCTCTGGTCGCCGGCGCCGGGAACGGTACCGGTAAAGCTGAAGGTGCACCTTCACTCGCCTCGCGCGGGGTAGAATAGTGAACGGTGCCTGCGTCGGACCTGCGGTGAGCGCATTACGATTCATGGCTGTCGGCGGTCGCCGCCGCCCCAACGGAAATCACGACACTGTCTTTGGAAACTGACATGGTTGACGAGCGGGCCGCCGGCGTACAACTGCTCAGGCAGTTCGTGCCCCTGGACAGCCTGAAGCGCGAAAGCCTCGCGGCGCTCGCCAAGAAGATCAGCCTGCGGAACCTCCCGGGCGGGGAGATGTTGTTCAGGGAAGGCGACCTCGACGCGCGCACGATGTGGCTCGTGTCCGGCAAAGTGGAGATCCAGCGGCAGGGGCATCCGATCGGCACGCTTGTCGGCGGTACGAGCGAGGCGGCGGCACCGCTGTTGCCCGGCAGCCCGCGCAGAGCCTCGGTGCGCACCATCGATCCGATCGAGTACCTCTCGATCGAGAGCGAACTGCTCGATGTGGCGATCACCTGGGATCAGACCGGCATCTACGAAGTCGCCGAGCTGAAGCAGCAAGCCGACGCGGCGAGCGGCGATGACTGGATGACGACGCTGCTCACCACCAAGGCGTTCCACAAGATCCCGCCGGCCAACCTGCAGGCGATCTTCCAACGTCTCGAGCGCGTGCCATACAAGGCCGGCGAGACCGTGATTCGGCAGGGACAAGAAGGGGATTATTTCTACGTGATTGTCGGCGGCAAGTGTCTGGTCACGCGCGAAACGCCGCTGAACCGCACGGGATTGAAGCTCGCCGAGCTCACCGTCGGCGATATCTTCGGCGAGGAGGCGCTCATCGCCTCGGTCAAGCGCAACGCCACCGTGAGCATGCTGACCGACGGGGTACTGATGCGTCTCGGCGCAGAGGACTTCCGCCAACTCATGAGCGAGCCGCTGCTGCAGCGAATCCCCTACGAGCGCGCGAAGGAGATTGTGGCCCACGGCGGCCAGTGGCTCGATGTGCGCATGCCGGGCGAGTATCAGACCCAAGCGATCGCCGGCTCGCTCAACATTCCGCTGTTCTTCATCCGCCCGAAGTTGAGTGCACTCGACCCCAAGATACCCTACGTCGTGACGTGCGACACCGAGCGGCGCAGCTGCGCGGCCGCCTTCATCCTGGTCGAGCTCGGCTTCGACGCATACGTTCTAGCGGGCGGGCTGAACCACAATCCCCAGGCGCTGCGCCGCAGCGGCTGATCGACCGAGCGGGCGGTCCAAGATCTGTCGCGGGAGTTGTCCTCGCAGGGTGCGCTGCGAGCGGACACAGGGTATTCAGTGCGGGGTCCGCCGAGGGCACTACATGGTGTGCGTGGCTTTGTCGCCGGAGAGCGCGCCGGCCAGATAGGTCTCGATCTTCTTCTGCGTCTGGCCGTGATCCTGCTCGCTGAACTGTACGCCGATGCCGGCGGTGCGCTTGCCCTGCGCGCCCTTTGGCGTCACCCAGATGACACGCCCGGCCACCGGCAGCTTCTCATCCTCGCCCATCAGATTGAGCAGCATGAACACCTCGTCCCCGAGGCGGTAGTTGCTGTTGGTCGGAATGAACAGCCCGCCGTTCTTCACGAACGGCATGTAGGCAAGATACAGGGCGCTCTTGTCCTTGATGGTCAGCGTCAGCAGACTCGGCTTGTTGCCACCGGCTCTCACGTTCTCATCCTCAGCTTCGCTCTCTAGCCCCGCGCGTGCCCGGATCATCCTCAGGCGGCGCGGCGCGGCGAGAGGCGCCGCAGCAGCGCCTCGAGCGCCACGCTGCGGTTGAGCGGCGCGTCCAATGATGACCTCAGCTCCCGCACCGCGTCCAGCAGATCGAAGGTCTCTTTTATAGTCGGCCCCGGACTGCTCGAGTGCGTGCTGGCGCGCACTTCCGGCGGCGCGTTCCCGGGAACGAGCCCGGCACGGATCCGTTCCGTGAGCCAATTCTCAAAACAGGCCAGGCGCAGCGGCAGATCGGCCCGCGTCCAGCGCTCGGCGCTTGCCGCCGCATCCCCGCCCCCACCGGCGAGCGCCTCGAGGTCGTGGCTCATCTCGGCCGCCGTTGCCAGCAGTGCGGTCGGATCGGCCGCCGCGGCCAGCAGCGGTGCATCGCCGAGCACCGCGAGCACCCGGGCCCACTCGGCCGGCCCGCGCGTCGCCTCGAGCCATGCCACGGCCGCCTCCCGCGGCGGGGCCGGCACGCGCAGCCGCTGGCAGCGGCTGAGAATGGTGGCCGGCAGGCGCGAGGGAACGCTCGCCACCAGTACGAGCAGAGTCCGCGGCGGCGGCTCCTCCAGCGTCTTCAGCAGCGCATTGGCGGCAAAGCGATTCATGCCGTCGGCCGGACAGATCACCGCCACCTTGTACCCGCCCTGGTGGGCGGTGAGCGCCAGATCCGCCGCGAGCTCGCGCACCTGCTCGATGCGGATCTGCGCCGACTCGGCCGCAGGGGTCACGGGCATCAGGTCCGGATGTTGCCGTTGGCTCACGTGCCGGCAGGCCGGACACTGCCCACAAGGCGCATGCGACGGCTGCGCGCACAGCACCAGCTGCGCGCTCCAGTATGCGAGCCATTCCCCGCCCGTGCCCGGCGCTTCGTGAATGAGCAGCGCATGCGGCATGCGGCCGGCCGCAAATGCGCTGCGCAGGCGCTGCATCTGCAGCTCAAGCCACGAGGGGGTCACGAGAGCGCCCCCGGGGCGGTGAGCCAGGGTTGCAGCGCGGCGGCGACCTGCTGCTGAACCGCCGCCACGGGCGCGGCGGCATCGATGAGGCGAATGCGCTGCGGCTCGCGCCGCGCGAGCGCCAGATATTCGGCGCGGACCCGCTCGAAGAACGCCTCGGTCTCAGCTTCGAAGCGGTCCGCCTCGCCCCGCCGCGCGCGCGCGCGCGACAGCCCGAGCCGAACGGGCAAGTCGAGCAGCAGCGTGCACATCGGGGTCAGGTCACCGTGCACGCGGGCGGCCAACGCATCGATCCATGCGGCATCGACGCCGCGGCCCCCGCCCTGATAAGCGCGCGTGGCGTCGGTGAAGCGGTCGCTCACCACCCACTCGCCCGCGGCGAGCGCCGGGCGCACCAGATTGTCCAGATGAATGGCGCGCGCGGCAAACATCAGCAGGGTCTCGGCTTCGGCCGAAACACGCTCGCTGCCGCGCTCGAGCACGATCCGCCGCACCCGCTCGGCAAGCGCCGTGCCGCCGGGCTCGCGGGTCTGGCGCACGGTGAGTCCCCGCGAGCGCAGCCATGTGCACAGCCACAGCGCCACGGTGGACTTTCCCGCCCCCTCGATCCCCTCCAGGGTGATGAATGCGTCGCGGCTCACGGTGTCGGGCCCGCCGCGGGCGAGCGCTCGGCGAGACGGTCTTTGCGCAGCTGACGGATGTACTTGCGCAGCTGCACGTCGTGCTCGGCGAGCGTGCGCGAGAAGTGATGGCCGCCCTTGCCGGTGGCGACGAAGTACAGGTCGCGCGTCTTGTCCGGCCGCACCGCCGCACGCAGCGAGGCGAGCCCCGGCAGGCAGATCGGCGTCGGCGGAAGGCCCGTGTGCAGGTAGGTGTTGTAGGGGGATTTCACGGCCAGGTCGCGCGCGAACAGCTGCCCGTGGTAGCGATCGCCGAGGGCATAGATGACGGTCGGATCGGACTGCAGGGGCATGTTGCGGCGCAGGCGGTTGACGAATACCCCGGCGATGCGCGCTCGCTCGTCGGCGACACCCGTTTCCTTCTCGATCATCGAGGCGAGAATCAGCGCCTGGTAGGCGTTCGCGAGCGGCAAGCCCCGGCGGCGCTCATGCCACACCTTGGCGAGCTCGGCGCTCATCTGGCCGTAGGCCATGCGCAGGATGGTCAGATCGGTGGTGCCGGGGGAGAAGCTGTAGGTGTCGGGGAAAAACCGGCCCTCGGGCTTCTGCCCCGGGTGCCCGAGCGCGGCCATGACGGCCGCATCACTCTTGCCGCGCAGGCTCGGCACGATGTCCGGATCGGCATCGAGCTCGGCGAGAAACTGCCCGAAGGTCGTCCCTTCGACGACGGTGAGCTTATCGAGGACCACCCGCCCCTCCTGGAACATGCGCACGATCTGCGCCGGGCTCGAGTACGCCGGAATGTCGTAGACGCCGATCTCCATGCGCGGCGCGACGCCGGTGAGGCGCAGATACAGCTCCACCGCGCGCGGCTGGGACAGCGCGCCGAGGGCGCGCAGTCGATTGAACACCGCGTGCAGCGTGTCGCCGGCTTTGACCTGCACGCGCACAGTGCGCGGCGCCGGGCCTGGCGCCTCGTAGTTGTACGACAGCAGCGCAAACGCGCCGCCGGCGATGAGCACCAGCAGCACGAGCAGCGCCACGAGGATGCGCAGGCGCCGCCGCGGCGGCGCGGATTTACCCATTGCCGTCTGCCCCGGCGCACAGGGCCGCATGATGCGGCGAACGCTCACGAATCAGCTCAACGGACATCAGCTCTCCCGTGCCGCCGGGCCATGTCCAAGCGCTCAAAACCAGGAGCGCCGCGCGGGCGGCGGTTGGCCTGATCATGACACATCAGCGCGCCGGCGGCGCGCCGTGCGCCTCAGCCGGCGAAGCGCTTGAAGATGACCGAACCGTTGGTGCCGCCGAAGCCGAAGGAATTCGACAACGCGATTTCGATGGGCATCGCGCGGGCGGTGTTCGGCACGAAGTCCAGGTCGCACTCGGGGTCGGGAGTCTCGTAGTTGATGGTCGGCGGGGCCACCTGATCGCGGATCGCCAGAATGCAGAAGATCGCCTCGACCACACCGGCTGCCCCGAGCAGATGCCCGGTCATCGACTTCGTCGAGCTCACCGCGAGGCGGTAGGCATGCTCGCCGAAGGCGCGTTTGATCGCGACGGTCTCGGCCTTGTCGCCCGCTACCGTCGAGGTGGCATGCGCGTTGATGTACTGGACATCGCTGGGGTTCAGCGCCGCGTCCTTCAGCGCGTTGACCATTGCGAGCCGGGCGCCTTCGCCGTCTTCGGGCGGCAGGGTGATGTGGTATGCATCCCCGCTCATACCGAAGCCGACGATCTCGGCGTAGATGTGCGCGCCGCGCGCGCGCGCGTGCTCGAGCTCCTCGAGGATCACCGCGCCACCGCCGTCACCCAGCACGAACCCATCGCGGTCCCGGTCCCACGGACGGCTTGCCCGCTGCGGGTCCTCGTTGCGCCGGGAGAGCGCCTTGGCCTGCGCGAAGCTCGCCAGTCCGCACACCGTGGTGGCCATCTCTCCGCCGCCGGCGATCAGCACATCCGCATCACCGTACTGGATGGTGCGCATGGCAAGCCCGATCGCATGCGTCGACGTGGTGCACGCGGTGACCACTCCCAGGTTCGGCCCCTTCAGGCCGAAGCGGATCGACAGATGCCCGGAGATCATGTTGATGATGCTTGCCGGGACGAAGAACGGGGAGATCTTGCGCGGGTTGCTGGTCTTGACGTACTCGGCAAACTCCCGCTCGATCGTGCCGAGGCCGCCGATACCGGCCCCGCACACCGCCCCGCAGCGCGTGGCGTCGAGCTTGCTGAAGTCGATCCCCGAGTCCGCGACCGCCTGCACACCGGCGGCGACGCCGTAGTGCATGAAATCGTCCATGCGCCGCAGTTCCTTGGCGTCGAAGTAATAGTCCAGATCCAGATCGCGCACCTCGCCGGCGAAGCGCACCGGGAAAGCCGACACGTCGAAGCGCTGCACCGGCCCGATGCCGCTCTCACCCGCGAGGATGCTCTTCCATGCCTTCTCGACCGCGCTGCCCACGGGCGAGATGATGCCCAGTCCCGTCACCACGACTCGACGTTTGCTCACACTCTACCCGTCTCGGCTCAAGTTGAAGCGTTCAATCGCCCAGCCACCCCGCCGCGCCGACGGGGTGCAGCCGGCCGCGGCCGCTCAGGCCTTGGTGCGCCGCTCGTTGATGTAATCGATCGCCTGCTGGACCGTGGTGATCTTCTCGGCGTCCTCGTCGGGAATCTCGATCTCGAACTCTTCCTCGAGCGCCATGACCAGCTCGACGGTGTCGAGCGAATCGGCACCGAGGTCATCGACGAAGGAGGCGTCGTTGGTCACTTGCTCCTGCTTGACCCCCAGTTGCTCGGCCACAATGGCTTTGACCTGCTGCTCAACTGTGCTCATTAGAAATGGGTCCTTATGTCTGGGTGAATGGACTTGCGAATCCCCGCCCGCCGTGAGGCGCGTCGGGGGCGCGGTATTTTAGGGGAACACCCCACCGGCCGCCACTCGCCGTTGAGGTCTGTGAGTGGTTGATTTATCAAGCGAAACTCGGGTGGACGCATGCGGCGAGCCTCAGGGCATGTACATCCCGCCATTGACGTGCAGCGTTTCGCCGGTAATGTAGCCGGCCTGCGGCGAGACGAGAAAGAGCACCGCGGCGGCCACCTCCGCCGCATCCCCGAGCCGCGCGGCCGGAATCTGCGCCAGCAGCGCCGTGCGCTGCTCCTGCCCGAGCGAGCGGGTCATGTCGGTGTCGATGAACCCCGGGGCGACGGCATTGACCGTGATGCCGCGGGAGGCGACCTCCTTGGCGAGCGATTTGGTGAAGCCGATGAGGCCGGCCTTGGCCGCCGCATAATTGGTCTGCCCCGCGTTGCCGGTCAGCCCCACCACCGAGGTGAGATTCACGATCCGCCCGCGCCGCTCCTTCATCATGCGGCGCAGACAGGCCTTGCTCAGCCGGTACACCGAGGTGAGATTGGTGGCGATCACCTGATCCCAGTCCTCGGGCTTCATGCGCACCAGCAGCGCATCGCGCGTCACGGCCGCATTGTTGATGAGGACGGTCGGCATCTCGCCGGCGGCCTCGAGCCCCGCGAACAGCCCCTCGATCGAGGCGGGGTCGGCCACATCGAGCACCGCGCCGCGTCCGCTGCAGCCGGTCTCGGCGAGCGCCGCGCCGATGCGCTCGGCGCCCTCGGCGGTGGTGGCCGTGCCGATCACCCGCGCGCCCGCGCGGCCGAGCGTCAGGGCGATTTCCCGGCCGATGCCGCGCGAGGCACCGGTGATGAGCGCAACGTCGTTCTCGAGCATCGAGACGGTCCCCGGTCGGATCGCTGTCATGAGCGGCCGACGGCCGCGAGCGCCGCTGCGAGCGAGGCGCCGTCCTCAACCGCGAGGCATTGCAGGTCGTCCCGGCGCTCGATGCGCCGGTTCAGCGCCGTCAGCACCTTGCCCGGGCCGCACTCGATGATCTGCGCAAGTCCGCGCGCGGCCAGCGCCCGCACCGTGTCCGTCCAGCGCACGGGACTGGCGAGCTGGCGCACCAGCAGCGCGCGCAGCTCGGCCGGATCGCGATGCTCGGCGGCATCGACGGCGCTCACGAAGGCGAGCCGCGGCCTCTGCCAGCGCACCGCAGCGAGCTGCTGCGCGAGCCGCTCGGCCGCCGGGCGCATCAGGCTGCTGTGCGAGGGAACGCTCACCGGCAGGACCACCGCGCGCTTGGCGCCGCGCGCCTTGGCGGCCTCGATGGCGCGCTCCACCGCCACGCGCTCCCCGGCGATGACCACCTGGCCGGGCGCGTTGAAGTTGACCGCCTCGACCACCTGGCCCGCGGCCGCCTCTCGGCAGGCTTCGATCACCGCCGCATCCTCCAGACCGAGAATGGCCGCCATCGCGCCGCTGCCGAGCGGCACGGCTTCCTGCATGAACTGCCCGCGCGCGCGCACCAGTGCGATCGCCTCGGCGAACTCGAGCGCACCGGCAGCCACGAGCGCCGTGAACTCCCCGAGGCTGTGCCCGCTGACGACCTCGGGCTCGGGGCCACCGCGCGCGCGCCACACGCGCCACAGGGCGAGCCCGGCGGCGAGCATCGCCGGCTGGGTGCACTCGGTGGCATTCAGCCGCTGCGGCGGCCCCGCCGAGACCAGCGCCCACAGGTCATAGCCGAGCGCCTGGGAGGCCTCGGCGAAGGTGTCCCGCAGCGGCGCGGCGTCCCCCCCGCCGGCCAGATCCGCCAGCATCCCCACCGACTGGGAGCCTTGCCCCGGAAACACGAATCCAAACCCCATGCCCCGATCCTGAGTGACCTCAAAGCGCGGCGAGTATACCGTGCCGGATGCGCGCCCGCCGCAGCTCGGGCCGGGCCGTGACCGGTCGGAACCGCCATGGCGCACGGCGGTCGAATCAGCTAGGCCGGTCTCACGCAGCGCGCGGGTATTCATTTGTTATCATCGCTGCCTAGCGCGCTTCGGCGCGTGCGAGCCTATCTGGAATATTCATGACACAGCGAATCGAGCGTCTGCACGCGCGGCTGGGCGCGGCGCGCGCCGGCCGTGCGCGCGGCTTCACCCTAATCGAGATCATGGTGGTGGTGGTGATCATCGGCCTGCTGGCCGCGGTGATCGTCCCGGAGGTGGTCAACAAGGTCGACGAGGCGCGCGTGGCCAAGGCCAAGGAGGACATTCAGAGCCTCGAGACGGCCCTCACCGAGTACCGGCTGGACAATTCGGTCTATCCGACCACGCAGGAGGGCCTCAAGGCGCTGGTCAAGCGTCCGAATGACCCCTCGCTCACCAACTGGCACGGTCCGTACGTGCAGCGGCTGGTCAGGGACCCCTGGGGTCACCCGTACCATTACCAGTATCCCGGCACGCACGGGCTGGCCTACAACCTCTACACCCTCGGCCCCAGCGACCGGCCGGGCGGCACCGGCAGCAATGCCGAGATCGCGAACTGGAATCTCGGCAACGCCAATTGATCTTGCCGCGATGAACTTGCCGCGATGAACGCGCCGCAACGCCCGCGGCGAGCCGCGCACGGCTTCACGCTGCTCGAGATGCTGGTGGTGCTGGCGATCATCGGCATCGTCACCGCCGGGGTGCTGCTGTCGCTCAATCTGAGCGGTCACGACCCCGCGCTGACGACGGCCTCGCGCCGTCTGGTGTCGCTGATGCGCTATGCGCGCGACCAGGCTGAGCTCGAGACGCGTGACTACGGCATCGTCTTCGATGCGCGCGGCTATCAGTTCGCGGTGTTCTCCGAGCAGCGCAACGCGTGGCGCAAAGCCACCCGGGACACGGCGCTGCGGTCGCGGCGCCTGCCCCCGGGGCTGCACCTGACGGTGCTCGTCGATGGACGCAAGGTCAAGCTGCGCGCGGGCCCGCAGAGCGCCCCCGGCGCGCTTGCGCCGCAGGTGGTGCTGTACTCGAGCGGCGACCTGTCCTCCTTCGAGGTGACCCTCGAGCGCCCGCGCACGCACGAGGGCTTCCTCATCAAACCCAACCGCGACGGGCGCATCGTCGAGCAGCGCCTCGGCCAGGCGCACAAGCCATGAGACCTGCGCGCGGCTTTACGCTCATCGAGGTGCTGGTGGCGCTCGCCATCGTGACGATCGGCATGACCGCCGTGCTCGAGGCGCTCACCTCCTCGGCCCGGGCGACGCTCTACCTGCGGCGCAAGACCTTCGCCGAATGGGTCGCCCTGAACCAGGTCGAGCGCGCGCGCCTCTCGGGCCTGTTCCCGCGCGTGGGCACCAGCACCGGCAAGGTCGAGTTCGCCAAGCGCAAATGGCGGTGGCGGCAGAAGGTCGTTGACACTCCGATACCGGGTGTGCGGCGCATCGTGGTGAGCACGCGCCCGGTGCAGGACGGGCACGCGCACGAGTGGTACGCGACGGTCACCGGCTACATGGGCCGGGCGATTGCGCCGCCGAACCCGCTGACCCCACAGTGGATCTCGGGCCCGATCGCCGGCATGCCGAACGGCGCCGCGCCGGGCGCTGCGCCCTCCCCGCTCGCACAGCCGATGGCCCTGCCATGAGCGCGCGCTCGGCGCGCCGCGCGCTGCGCGGCTTCACCCTGATCGAGCTGCTGGTGGCGATCTTCATCGCCGCGATCATGTTCGCCATCGGCTACGGGGTGATCATGCAGTCGCTGCATGCGCGCCGGGCGATCCGCCAGGACCAGCGCCAGCTGCTCGCGCTGCAGATGGCGCTGCGCATCATGGAGCAGGACTTCGTGCAGCTCGCCCCGCGCCCGGTCCGCTCCCCGAGCGGCCAGGGCTGGCAGCCTGCGCTGATGGGCAGCCCCAGCACCGAGCCGCTCGCGCTGCTGACGCGCGACGGCTGGAGCAACCCGCTCGGGCTGCAGCGCCCCGAGCTCGAGCGGGTCGCCTACGAATTCAAACACGGCACGCTGATCCGCGAGCACTGGAACGTGCTCGACCCGACGCTCTCGGACCCGCCCGTCCAGCGCAATCTGCTGAAGCACCTGCGCGGCGTGCAGCTGCGCTACCTGAACCTCGATCGGCAATGGATCAGCCAGTGGCCGCCACCGGTGGCCGGCGCCGAGGCGAGCCTCGACAGTTACTACCGCATGCGCCCGCTCGCCGTCGAAGTGACGCTCAAGACGCGCCAGTGGGGCAAGATCGTGCGCATATTCGAGGTTGCCGAATGAGCCGACGGGCCGAGCCACATCGCGCTCGCCGTCCCGCGCGGCAGGGCAGCGAGTGCGGCCCTTTCAGGCCGCGCGTTCGCCGCTTCGCGGCGCATCCCCGGCGCCAGCGCGGCGTGGCGCTGTTGGTCGCCATCTTGCTGGTGGCGCTCGCCACGGTGATCGCCGCATCGCTCGCCTACCGCAACGCGATGACGGCGCGGCGCACCATCGGGGCGTTCGACTACGATCAGGCGCTGCTCGTGACACAGGGCACCGAGGCGTTCGCCGCCTACGGGCTGCAGCAGACCTTGCGCGCCGACCCGGGCGTGACCGATCTGGACCAGCGTTGGGCCGAGCCGATCGGGCCGCTGCCGGTTTCCCCGGGGGTGACGCTCGAGGCCTCGCTCGAGGACCTGGAGGGACGCTTCAACCTCAACAACCTGGTCGCCGCCGACGGCGTCACGGTGAACACGCAGCAGCTGGCCGCCTTTCAGCGTCTGCTGACCGAGGTCGGCTTGGGTCCGCACTGGGCGGACGATTGGGTGAACTGGATCGACAAGAGCCCGACGCCGGCCATTGCCGGGGCGCCCGCCGAGAGCGCCTACGTCGAGATGAGTCCCCCGTACCACACCCCGAATCTTCCCGTGACCAGCGCGAGCGAGCTGCTGGCGCTGCCGGGCTTCGGAGGCGCGCGCTTCGCGCGCATCGCTCCCTACGTCACCGCGCTGCCGGTGGGCACGCCGCTGAACGTGTGCACGGCCTCGGCCTACGTCCTCGATGCCTACCTCGGGCACACCCAATTCAGCGCCGATCCGCGCCAGTTCGCCAAGGACCGCGCCGCCGCCGGCGGGTGCTTCCCGACGCTGGTCGAGTTCAAGACCGCCATGTCCAACACCCTCTCCTCGAGCCCAACCGGCAGCGCCACCGGTGCCGGCGCGCCGCAGAGCAACTTCCAGCAGCTGTTCGCGCAGACCTCGCAGTGGTTCCGCCTGACCAGCGTGGTACGCTCGGGCAGCAACCAGTTCACCCTCTACTCGGTGCTGTACCGCGATACCAACGGCGCGGTGCAGCCGGTTCTGCGCAGCGACACGCCCGATTGACTTGGGCTACGATTGCCCGATGGCCGACTCGCTTCTGCTCAGGCTTCCCCGCGGCGCGCAGTCCCAGGCGACCTGGCTCGCCCTCGGGAATGCCGGCGCCTCGCCCGAGAGCGGGCCGCTGAGCCTGGCGGCGGCGCGGGCCGGCGCTCGGCCGGTGATCGTGCTCGTGCCCGGGGCCGATGTGCTGCTGACGCACGCGGAGCTGCCGCCGGCGCGCTCGGGAGTGAAGCTCCAGCAGCTCGTGCCGTACGCTCTGGAGGAGCAACTCGCCGAGGACATCGACACGCTGCACTTCGCCATCGGCCGGCGCAACGGTGCGGGCCGCACGCCCGTCGCGGTGGTCGCCCGCCGGCGCATGGACGAGTGGCTCGCCGCGCTGCGCGCCGGCGGTATCGAACCGGCCGCGCTCTACGCCGACAGCCAGCTGCTGCCGCGCAATCCCACCCAGGCGGTGGCGCTGCTCGAGGAGGACTCCGTGACCGTGCGTACCCCCGGAGGCGAGGTGCTGATGCTCGCCGCCGAGGCGCTCGGGGAGGCGCTCGAGCTGGCGCGCGATGAGGAGGCGACCCGCGGCCTGATTCTCTACACCGGTGCGGCCGAGTGGCAGCGCCACGCGGCGCAGGTCGAGGCGCTGCGCGAGCGCTTCGAGGCGCTGCAGGTGCAGCGCCTGCCGGGCGATGCGCTCGGGCTGCTCGCCCACGGGCTGCCCTCGAGCGAGGCCATCAATCTGCTGCAGGGTCCGTACGCGCCCAGCCGCTCGCTGATCTCGGGCTGGCGCGCCTGGCGCTGGGCGGCCGCGCTGCTGGTTGCGCTCATCGGCGTGCACCTGATCGGCCAGGGCATCGAGCTCGTGGTGCTGCACCGGCGCGAGCGCGCGCTCGATGCGGCGATCGCGCAGGTGTTTCACTCCGCCATGCCCGGGACCAGCGACCCGCGCGAGGCGCGCCGCCGCATGGCCGAGCGGCTGGCCGAGGTGCGCGCGGCCCGCTCGGGCGGCGGCTTCCTCAATGCGCTCGCCGCCCTGGCCCAGGCCCGCGCCGCCGGCCCCGGCATGCAGCTGAGGGCGCTCACCTTCCAATCCGGGGCGGTGACCTTGAGCCTCACGGCCCCCTCGGTCGAGGCGCTGAATCAGCTCGCCCAGTCGCTCGGGCGCGAGGGCTGGCGGGCCCGCCTGACCGGCGGCAGCGCCACCCACGGCGGGTTCGAGGGCGGGATCCGCATGCATCGCGGGAGCTGAGCCATGGCCGGGTTGTCATTGGCCGCGCTGCGCAACCTCTCGCCTCGGGAGCGGCGCACGCTCGCCTTCGGCGGGGTGATCGCCGCCGTGCTGTTCGTGATCGCCGGGGTGCTGCCGCTCGAGCGCCACGTCGCCCAGCTGCACCGCGAGGTCGCGCGCCGGACCGCCGAGCTCGCCTGGATGCGCCGCGTGGCTCCCGAGCTGGCGGCGGCCGGCCCCGTGCACCGCCGCGGCTCGACACTGCCGCTGATCGTCCTGATCGATCAGTCCGCGCGCCAGTCAGGCCTCGGCTCGACGCTCACGGGCAGCACGCCGAGCGGACCGAGCGGCCTGAATCTGCAGCTGCAGCGCGCGCCCTTCGATCGGATGGTCGGCTGGCTCGCGCGGCTGCACCAGGACGACGGCGTCGAGGTCACGGGCGCGCGCATCCAGGCCGCAGGCCCGCCCGGCCTGGTCAATGCCTCGCTCGATCTGAAGCGGCCCTGATCTTTGCGGCGCCTCGTCATCATCGTGCTCGCGGCCCTGGTCTTCGCGGCCGTGCTGATCGCCCGGCTGCCGGCCGCCTGGGTGCTGCCGGCGCTGCGCGCCGAGCTGATCTGCACCCGCGCTTCCGGATCGCTGTGGAACGGCTACTGCGCCGGTGCGCGCGTTCGCGGGGTGACGGTCGATCAGCTTGCCTGGCAAGTGCATCCGCAAGCGCTGCTGCACGCGCGTCTCAGCGTCCAACTGACCGCGATCCGCGGCGACGCTTCGGCGAGTGGCCAGTTCAGTGTCGGCTGGAACGGCCCACTGCACGGGCGCGCCGTACAGGCGCGCCTCCCACTCTCACCGGCGCTGGTGCCGATTCTGCCGCCGTACATCAGCGGCCTGCTCGAGGTGGATATCGCGCGGATCGAGGTGGCCCGTGATGGGGCGGTCGAGCGGCTGCAGGGACGCCTGACGGTGCGACACCTCATCGACAGCAGCGGCCAGGTCACCCCGCTCGGGGGCTTCACCGTGACCTTCCCGGACGCCCCGGGCGAGCCGGTCGGCCGCCTGCAGGACCTTGGCGGCCCGCTCGCCCTGAGCGGCACGCTGCGCCTGACCGCCCAGCCCGGGTACGTGCTGCGCGCGCGGGTTGCCGCGCGCGCCGGTGCCGCGCCGTCGCTGGTGCAAGCGCTGCAGTATCTGGGCGCTCCGGACGAAGAGGGTCTGCGTCCGTTCGCCCTTTCGGGCACGTACTGAGGCGCTCAAAGCTCCTGGAACACCCCGAGCAGCGGGAAGTACAGCCCCGCACGCACCGGCTCGGGGCCGAGCTCGCGCGCGAGCGCCGCATACACGGCGAGCTGCGCCCGATAGCGCTGCGCCTCGCGGGCGATGAACGCCTCGAGTCGCCCGCCCTCGTGCGTGCTGGTCTTGAAGTCGATCACCCAACGCACGCCCTGCGCATCGATGAACGAGCGGTCGATGACGATGCTGCGCAGCCGTCCCTCGGCCAGCCCCATCAGAGCCAGCTCGCTCGCCGCCTCGCGGTGGCCGGCATCGAGTATCCATCGCCCGCGCGCATCCTCCACCGTGCCGGCGAGCGCGGCGAGCACGCGCGCCGTGGCCGGCTCGAGTTCGCCCTCGGGCACGCCGTAGCGGCGCAACTGCGCCCGATAGAGCGCCGCGCTCGCCTCGATCGCGGGCCGCTCGGGCAGGGGCGCGGCGGCAGCGATTGACTGCAGCGCCGCATGCACCACGGTGCCGATGTGCCGCGCGGTCTCCTGCACCCAGCTGAACTGCGGCGGCTCGAGCGACTGGCCCGCCAGCGCCAGGCGCGCGCACCGCAGCGGCGGGGGCGCATCCGGCGGGCGCCACTGCGCCCCGAGGCGCACGGGCGCGGCGGCGAGGCTGGCGGTCGCGGGCGCCGCGCAGGCGAGCCCGGTCGTGGTGAGAGAGGCGAGGAACTGCTCGCCGAGGGCCGGCCAGAGCCGTGCGAGTGGCGTCCCGCGGGCCGGGCGCGGCACATCCGCTGCGCCTTTCGGCTTGAGTGTTGCGTAGAGATGGAGCGAGCGCCGAGCGCGCGTGGCCGCTACATACAGCAGCCGCAGCTGCTCGTGCTCGCCGCGCCGCTCGCGCAGATGCTTCAGGTAGGCGCCGACCCCGCGCGGATCCTCGGCACCCACCGCAGGAGCCGGCGCGAGCAGCAGATCGCTCTGCCCGGCCTGCTCGCGCGGCAGGTCGAGCCAGCGCAGCAGCGGCTCGCGGTCGTGGTTGCCGCGCCGGTCGAGTCCCGGAATCAGCACGTGGTCGAACTCCAGCCCCTTGGCGTGATGGACCGTGAGGATCTGCACCGGTTGATCGGTGCGCGCGCGCGGCTCGGCGTAGAGGCTCGCGAGCAGCTCATCGAGGGCCCCGCTGCCCTCGCGCTCGAGAAGCGCCCCGCGCTCGCTCGCGGCGCCGAAGAAGGCGCGCGCATCGTGCAGGGCCTCGCGCGGATACGCATCGGCGCCCCCGAGGCGCAGCCAGGTCTCCTCCAGCCAGTCGGCGAAGGGCCGCAGGCCGCGCCGCGCCAGCGCCTCGCCGAGCACCGCCCTCACCCGCTCGAGCCTGGCGCGCTCGGACGGCTCGCAAGAGTCCAGGCGCGAGGGGTCATTCAGCGCCTCCCACGGCAGCTCGGCATCGCGACGGGCGGACAGGCCGGTCAGCGTCTTCAGTGTCAACCCGCACCACGGCGAGCGCAGGACCGCGAGCCACGCCGTTCGGTCCCCCAGATGACACAGCGCCCGCGTGAGCGTCACGAGGTCGCGCACCACGGGCACCTGCGCCAGCGGCACCAGATGCACGCCGATCGCCTCGACGGCGCGCGCCTGCAGAGCGCTGATGAGGCTCTCGGCGTGACGCCGGGCGGTGACGAGCACTGCGATCGAGGCACACGCATCGGCAGCCCGCAACGCCGCGATGCGCTCGGCCACGGCCTGGGTCTCTGCCTCGCGACCCTCGCAGACAAACAGCCGCAGCTCCACCGGCGCTGCCGCCTCGCTCGGGGCGCCCGCTGCGGCCCTGCTCGGCGTGAAGCTCACCGCGCTCGCGCGCAGGTCATCGGCCGCGGGAAACAGCCGGCCGAAGGTCTCGTTCGACCACTCGATCAGCGCCGGCACGGATCGGAAATTGCGTGTCAGGCGCAGCGGCCGCAGGCGCAGCGCGCCGATGCCCCGATCGCGCACGGCGAGGAAGCAGCCGACCTCGGCCTCGCGGAACATGTAGATCGACTGCATCGGGTCACCCACCACGAACAGGGTGCGGCCGTCGCCGCGCTCCCAACCGGCGGTGAGCCGGGCGATGAGCTCGGTCTGTTGCGCCGAGGTGTCCTGAAACTCATCGACCAGGATGTGCCGCAGACCCACCCCGAGGCGCAGCGCCAGGTCGCTCGGCTCGCCCTCCTCGGTGAGCGCCGCGCGCGCCGCCCCCGCGATGCGCGTGTAGTCGACCTCACCCTCGATCGCGAACCGCACCTCGAGTTCGGCCGCGGCAACGCGCAGCAGGCGCGAGAGCGCCGCGAGCGCGGCCGCGTCGCAGCGCTCGAGCGCCGGCGGGGGCAGGCGGGACACCTCGAGCAGGCGCGGCTGCACCGACTCCAGGGCGCTGACGGCCGCGATGCACTCCAGCAGCGCCGCGCGCGCCGCCGGATCGGCGTACTGCGGGCCCTGTTTGCGGTTGACCGCGCGCCGCCACTGTCCTTTCTGCGTGAGCAGCAGCTCGGCGAGCCGCCGCCAGGCCGGCAGCGCCCCGGCATCGCTCGAGAGCGCACCCACCCCCGGCAGGCGCTCGAGCGCCGCGCGCAGCGGCTCATCGAGCAGCACCAGCGTCCCGGCGAGGGCCGCGGACAGCACCCGCCGCAGGCTCTCCTCGACCCGCGCGCTGAGGGCCTCGGGCACGTGGCCGAGCACGTGTGCCAGCCAGTGCGCCCGCTCGGCGAGCATCTGCGCCAGCAGCCGCTCGAGGTTCCCCCAGCGGTTGTCGAGCCGCTCGAACCACAGATCGGCATCCCCCGCGAGCACCGCATCGCCCTCAGCCGCGAGCAGCGTCTCGCGCGCGGCCAGCCGGTAGAGCGCCTCGGGCCGCTCCCCGAGGGTGAGCGGCCCGCCCGAGCGCGCCGCCAGCGGCAACCGGTTGGCGAGGTTGAGATTGAACGCGTCGATGGTCTGGATGCGCAGCCGCGCCGGATCCTCCCGCAGGCCCCAGCCGCGCGCCGCCGAGCGCTCGAGCACCGCCGCGGCGAGCGCCTCGAGCCGCTGCCCGAGCGGCCCCTCGCCGCACTGCCCGTTCAGCGCCCGGCACATCCGCTCGCGCATCTCGGCGGCCGCCCGGCGGGTGAAGGTGATCGCCAGGATCTCTTGCGGGTCGTCGACCTCGGCGAGCAGCCGCAGCATCCGCTGCGTCAGGACCGTGGTCTTGCCCGAGCCGGCCGGCGCCTGCAGCACGATCGACTCGCGCGGATCGGTCGCGAGCTCGCGCGCGGCCTCATCGTCTTGCACCGCCTGGGAGGGCGCCGCAGGGCTCATTCGGGCGCCCCCGGATCGCAGTGCGGGGCGGCGGGCGCCTCGGGTCGATCCCCGATGCGGCAGAGCGCGCCGAGATGACAGTACTCGCAGGCACCAGGCTTCGGGTCGACTGCGGCCTCGCCCTGCCCGAATGCGCCGGCGAGACGCTCGAGGAGCGCATGCCAGGCCTCGCGCCGGCCCTGCCAGGCATCGCCGATCTCGCCCGTGGCTTGGGCCGCTTCGAGTCCCGGCACCAGATCCGCCTGCGCGGCAATGCCGTAAAAGCCGATGTCCCGCGCCGTCAAGTGCACCGTCGCGAGCGCCCGCACCGCCTCGCCAAGGGCGCTGAGATAGGCGAGCAGCTGCGGATGCGAGGGGCGCTCGGCGTACCAGTCGGCGCGCACCGGCTTACCGCTCTTGTAATCGAGGATGGCCAGAGCGCCGCCCTCGAGCGCATCGATCCGATCGATGCGCATATCGAGCCGCAGGCCCGCGAGCGTCAGTTGGGCGGCACGTTCGGTGTCGCGCACCGTGAAGGCCGGACGGCAGCGCTCGAGGTCGCACAGCGCGCGGATCAGGCGCACCGCACGCCGCCGCTCACGCGCAAGCGCCGCGGCCGAGGGCGGCGCGCTCTGCCCGGCCAGAAGCGCGCGGGACGCGGTCTCGACGCACTCGCCGATGCGCTCATCGAGGCGCTCGGGCGCAAGCGCGTTGAGTCCGCTCGAGCCGCCGAGCTCGCACCACAATGCCTGCAGCGCCGCGTGCAGCAGGCGGCCGCGCAGATCCGCCGGCACGCCGGGCTCGCTCGCGCCGAGCGGCTCGCACCCCAGGCGCAGCTCGGCGTATGCCCGAAACGGGCACGCGTTCTGCAGCTCGAGGCTGCGGGTGCCCGAGGGCAGCGGCGCCGCCGCGTCCCAAGGGACACCCGCATCGTGCCAGGCCTCGAGCTGATCGCTGCGGTGCACCCGTTCGGGGAGCCACGGCAGTGGCTCGCCTGGCGGCGGGCCGCCGCTGCGCCACGGCGCAAGCAGCGGACTTGGCAGCAGCACGAGGTCCTCGGCGCGCAAGGGCGCCGAGAGCACCAGGTGAGGCGTCGCGGCCCGCCACCCCGCCAGCAGCGCCCGCGCCTCGCGCAGCCGGCCGGCCGCCGATGCCGCTGGATAGCCGGCGGCGAGCTGCGCGTGAAGCGGCACGAACGGATCGGGGGCCGGCGGCTGCGGCAGCGCATCGTGGCACAGGCCCGCGACCCAGATGCCGTCGTAGCGCGCCACCGGATCGGCGAGAGCGCTGGTCACGGTAACCAGCGCATCCTCGTCCGCCGGCCGGTACGCGGTGCGTGCCGCCAGTTCACGCAGTCGCTCCAGGGCGGCCGCGCACTCGAGCCTCGCCACAGCCGACGAGAGCTGGCCGTACTCATCGAGCAGCTCGCGCACGCGCAGGAGCGTCTGTTGCGCGGGGCTGTCGAGCCCCGCGGCGCCGGGCCAGCCGAGCGCATCGAGGGCTGCCTGGAAGCGCTCGGACCACTCCCGTGGCGAACCGTAAGGCATTGCGAGTGCCCCGGCCGCCTCGCGGATGCGGCTCTCCAGAGCGCCCGCCGCGGCAAGCGGGGCGGCCGTGAGCAGCCGCAACAGTGTGCGTCGCTCGAGCGCGGGCGGGGCCTGCTCGCGCAGCCACAGGTCGAGCCGCGCGCGCCCTTCGGCCGGCTCCACCCAGAAGGGGCTGCGCACCCATTCCAGCAGCGTCTCGAGCGGCAGGCTCTGCCCGGCGAGGAGCGCAAGCGCCGTCAGCGCCTGGTGCGCTGCGGGGTGCCGCGCCAGCGGCTCGCCGCCTTCGATGCCCGCGAGGCCCGCGTCGGGTCCGCCGTAGGCGCCCGGCACATCGAGGGCCTGGCGGATCAGGGCCGCCAGACGCGCCGTGCGGTCCGCCCCGCCCGGCAGCACCACCAGCAGCCGGCCCTCGGGATCGAGCGCGAGGCGCTCGCGGCACCAGGCGGCGATGCGGTCGAGCTCCTCCAGCTCATCGGCGGCATGCACCACCGCGGGCTTCGCCGGGGAGTCACCCGGCTCGCACCAGCGGGTATCCCAGCGGCGCGCCTGCCGCCTGGCGAGCACCTCGCCGAGGCGCGGCGAGGCGGTGAGAAAGCCACACAGCGCGACCGGACGAGCATCGCCGAGCGCACCGCAATCGCGCAGCGCTTCGTCGAGTGAGCACGCGCCCAGCGCACGGCTGCGCTCGGCGACGGCCCGTGCGACCTCGAGCAGCAACGCGGTCTCGCCCTGCGCACCGGCGCGCAGGGCCGCGAAGTCGATGGCGAACGCCGCAGCGAGGCGCCTCGCCCCGAGCAGCCCCTCGGCGAGCTCGCCGGGGTTGACCAGAGCGAGTTCCCGAGTGGCCGCGGCGGCGCACTCGCGCCACAGCAGCCATTCCTCGGCCGGCCGCAGCAGGCGCGGCGGCAGTTCGCCACCGCGCGCACACGCCGCGCTGCGCTCGATCTCGCGGGTCAGCCAACCGTCCACCGGCAGCACATCGGGGCTCGCCCAGGCGCGCCGTCCGCGCGCGAGCTGCGCGGCCGCATGGGCCAGCCGCAGCGCGTGGGCCCGCTGGCGGGTCGGCGTCACCACGGTGCCCCCCGCCTCGATCACGGCATCGAGATGAGAAGGAACTTTAATCAAAACAAATTATTAATGATTACTTCTAACCAAATTGATCAAATAGCGCACACCGCTCACTTGAACCGCGCGGTCGCCGAAACGACATTGCTCGGCGCGGGCGCTGCCGCCGCGTAGCTCTCCAGCAGCGCCTCGATCCGCCCGAACACCTCGAGCAGCAACGCGCTGTCGGGCAGCGTCGTGACCCGGAAGTGATTGCGGTACGGGACGTTGAAGCTGACGCCCGGCGCCACGAGGACGTGCTTCTGCTCGAGCAGATCGAGCGCGAAGCGCTGATCATCGAAGCCCGGCAGCTCGGCGGTGTCGACCCCGATGAACGCGTACATCGCCCCCTGGGGCGCGGCCGCCAGGCGCAGGTAGCGGCTCGCCCCGACCGCGCGCTCGACCGCCGCGCGCGACTCGTACAGCCGCCCGCCCGGGCCCACCAGGTCACGGATGCTCTGATAGCCGCCGAGGGCGGTCTGCACCGCCCATTGGGCGAGCACGTTGCTGCACAGCCGCAGCGAGCTCAGCAGATCGATCGCGCCGAGATACTCCGCCGCCGCATGGGTGCGCCCGGAGAATGCCGCCCAGCCGACCCGGTAGCCGCAGGCGCGGTACACCTTGGACAGGCCCGAGAGCGTGGCGCACAGCGTGTCCTCGACGAGCGTCGCCATCGGGACAAACTCGGCCCCGTCGTAGACCATCTGGTCGTAGATCTCGTCGCTGAAAACCACCAGCCCCTCACGCTCGGCGAGCCGCGCGAGCGCCTCGAGCACCGCGCGCGGATACACCGCGCCGGTGGGATTGTTGGGATTGATCACCACCAGCGCGCGCGTGCGCGAGGTCACGAGCGCGGCGAGCTCCTCGGGGTCGGGCACGAAGCCGTTCTCCGGCCGGCAGGGGTAGTGCACGGCGCGCGCACCGTTCAGTGCCACCGCGGCCGTCCACAGCGGATAGTCCGGACTCGGCACCAGCACTTCATCGCCATCGTTGAGCAGCGCGCGCAGCACCAGGTTGATCAGCTCGCTCACACCGTTGCCGATGAACACCTCCTCGGCGCTGACGCCGCTCACCCCGCGCGACTGCTGCTGCATCACCACCGCTTCGCGGGCCGGGAAGATGCCCTTCTGGTGGCAGTAGCCCTCCGCCTCGGCGAGGTTCTCGATCATCGCCAGGCGCATGGTCTCGGGCGTGCGCAGCCCGAACGCGCCGGGATTGCCAATATTGAGCGAAACGATCTCGTAGCCCTGGCGCTCGAGCTCGTGGGCGCGCCGCGCCAGCCGCCCGCGAATCTCGTAACGCACGTGACGCAGACTCTCGCTCGGACGGATGGTCGGCTCGTTCATTCGGGAAGCATACCATCGGCCCATTCGCGGAAGTGGTGACAGGCCACCCACCGGTGCGCCCCGCCCGCCACCCAGGGCGGCGCGCGCTCGGCGCAGAGCGCCGTGGCATGCGGGCAGCGGTTGCGGAAAGCGCAGCCGCCCGGCCGCTCGAGTGGCGCTGCGGGCTCCCCGAGGCTCACCTTTGCGAGCCGCGCCGGCTGCACGTCAGGGTCGGGGACCGCGATCGCATCGATCAACTGGCGCGTGTACGGATGCAGCGGGCGGTCAAACAACGCCGCCGTGGGGCCGAGCTCGACCATCCGCCCGAGGTACAGCACGAGCGCGCGCTCGCACAGGTGGCGCACCAGGGACAGATCATGGCTCACGAACAGCAGGCTCGCCCCCCGCTCGCCCCGCAGCTGCTCGAGCAGCAGGCGGATCTGCCGCTGGGCGCGCACATCGAGCGCGCTCAGCGGCTCGTCGCACACCAGCACGCGCGGCTCGAGAACCATCGCCCGGGCGATGCCGACGCGCTGGCACTGTCCGCCGGAGAGCTCGTGCGCCCGCCGCCCGTACAGCGCCGCCTCGAGCCCGACCCGCGCGAGCATGGCATGCACCCGCTCGCGCCGCGCATCGGGCGCGAGCTCACCGTGGTGGATCTCGAGCGGCTCGCCGACCAGGCGCTCGACCGTCAGATGCGGATCGAGGCTCGCCAGCGGGTCCTGGAAGACCAGCTGCAGATCGCGGCGCATGCCCCGCAGGCGCCGCGCCGTGAGCCCGCTAACATCGCGTCCGAGCCACAGCACCCGCCCGCGGTGCACGCGGATCAGGCGCAGCGCCGCCCGCGTCAGGGTCGATTTGCCGCAGCCGGACTCCCCCACCACCCCGAGCGACTCGCCGGCCGCGAGGGTGAGGGTCACCGCCTCGAGCGCGGCGAACGAGCGCCGCCGCAGCAGTCCCGCAGCGTGTGTGAAGCGCACGGCCAAGTCGCTCACGGCCAGCACCGCAGCGCCGGCGGGCGAGGCATCCGAGGCGGGCCCGCTCGCGGGCGCCGGCGGCTCGCTCGCCGCGCGCAGCAGCTCGCGCGTATAGGGATCCTCCGGGCGCTTCAGCACCGCCGCCACCGGACCGGACTCGACCAGCCGGCCGGCGCGCATTACCGCGACGCGGTCGGCCACGCCGGCGACGGCCGCGAAGTCATGCGTGATCAGCACCAGCGCCATGCGCCGCTCGCGCTTGAACTGCGCGAGCAGCGCCAGGATCTGCGCCTGCAGCGTCACATCGAGCGCCGTGGTCGGCTCATCGGCGATGAGCAGCTCAGGCTCGCACGCGAGGGCGATGGCGATCATGACCCGCTGGCGCATGCCGCCGGAGAGCTCGTGCGGATACTGGCCCATGCGCCGAGCGGCATCGCCGAGGCGCACCCGCTCGAGCAGCCCCTGGGCGCGCTCGCGCGCGGCGCGCCGCCTGAGCCCGGTGTGCCGCGCGATCGCCTCAGCGAGCTGCGCACCGATGGTCCGATGCGGGGTGAGCGAGGTCATGGGGTCCTGGAAGACGAACCCCACCCGCGCGCCGCGAATGCGATCGAGCTGGCGCTCGTGGCAACCGAGCACATCGAGCGGGCCGAGCCGCACCCGCCCGCTCACCTCGGCGCCCTGCGGCGCCAGTCCGAACGCGGCGAGGAAGCTCAGGCTCTTGCCCGCGCCGGACTCCCCGACCACCCCGAGACACTCTCCCGGGGCGACCGTGAGCGACACGCCATCGACGGGGGCCGCGCCGTCCGATCCGGCGAAACGTACCCGCAGCGCCTCGATGCTGAGCAGCGCCCCGGGCGGCTCACCGGGTCGGATCGAGGACATCACGCAACCCGTCGCCGAGGATGTTGAAGCTGAGCAGCAGCACGACCAGCACCGTCGCCGGCACGAGCAGCAGCCAGGGGGCGGTGAGCATCTGACGCGCTCCGGAGTTGATCAGACTGCCGAGACTGGCGCGCGGCGGCTCGACGCCGAGGCCGAGGAAGCTGAGGAAGCTCTCGTAGATGATCATCTGCGGCACCAGCAGCGTCGCATATACCGCGATGGTGCCGGCGAGATTCGGCAAAACGTGGCGCCACAACACCTGCGGGGCGCTGAGCCCGGTGGCGCGCGCCGCCTCGATGAACTCGCGCCGCTTCAGCGAGAGCGTCTGCGCGCGCACCACGCGCGCGAGGGTGAGCCAGCCGACCGCGCCGATGGCCAGCAGCAGCACCGTGACATTGCCACGGCCGAACAGCGCCGCGAGCACCAGCACGATGAACAGGTACGGCAGCGAGTACAGCACATCGACCACGCGCATCATCCAGGCATCCAGCCGCCCGCCGACCCAACCGGCGAGCGCTCCCCAGGCGATGCCGATGAGCAGGCTCACCGCGCTCGAGAGCACGCCGATCGTGAGCGAGACCCGCAGCCCGTAGAGCGTGCGCACGTAGAGGTCGCGCCCGAGCGAGTCGGTGCCGAGCCAGTGCGCCGCGGTGAGGCCCGGCGGGAGCGACAGGTGACGCCAGTCGAGCGCGCTGTAGGAGTATGGGCTCGCCTCGGGGCCGAGGAGCGCGAGCAGCACCAGCGCCGCGATCACCGCCGCGGCGGCGCAGAGCGACCGCCCGCGGCGCCACTCAGAGCGGCTCATGTCGAACGCGCGGGTCGAGCCACGCATGCAGCAGGTCCGCGGCAAGGTTCGCGAGCAGCGTCAGCGTGCCGTACACCAGCACCATGCCCATCACCAGGGTGTAGTCGCGGTCGATGGCGCCCTCGACCAGATAGCGCCCCGTGCCCGGCAGCTGGAACACCGTCTCGACGACCAGCGATCCGGTGACCAGGTAAGTTGCCGCCGGCCCGAGATAACTCACCACCGGCACCAGCGCCGGGCGCAACGCGTGATGCCACAGTACGCGCGCGCGCCCGAGGCCGCGCGCGCGCGCGGTGCGGATGTAGCTTGCATTCAGCACCTCGAGCAGGCTCGCGCGCATCAGCCGCGCGATGGACGCCGACAGGGGCAGCGCCAGCGTCACCGCCGGCAGGATCAGATCACGGGGCGTGTCGGGTTGCCAGCCGGCCACCGGCAGCCAGCGCAGCCACAGCCCGAACGCAAGCGCCAGCAGCGGACCGGTGACGAAACTCGGCAACGCGAGCGTCAGCGCCGCAAACGCCGCAAGGAACCGATCGAGCGCGCCGCCGCGGCGCAAGGCGGCGCGCACGCCAAGCGGCACACCGCTCAGCACGGCCAGCACAAGCGCCGCCGCCCCGAGCGTGGCGCTCACGGGCAGGCCCGCGCCGATGAGCCCGGCGACCGTGTCGTCACGCATGCTGTAGGAGGGACCGAGATCCCCGTGCGCGAGCGCCAGCAGATAATGCCCGTACTGCACGCTGAGCGGCCGATCGAGCCCGTAGACTCGCTCGAGCTCCTCACGCGCGCGCCCCGAGAGCGCCCGGCCGGCCGCGAACGGCCCGCCGGGCGCCAAACGTATGACGAAAAACGAAACGGTGATCAGGATCAGCAGGACCGGAACGATCCCCGCAATGCGGCGTAGTGCGTAGCCGAGCATGACTCAGTTTAGCGCGAACCTCTGCTATATTTCCCGCAGTCTCTCGAGCCTGTGGCGGTGCAATGAAACGCATATTGGTCGGCATCAAGCGCGTCGTGGACTACAACGTGCGCATTCGCATCAAGCCCGACGGATCCGGGGTTGTCACCGAGGGCGTCAAGATGAGCGTCAACCCCTTCGATGAGATCGCGCTCGAGGAGGCGCTGCGCATCAAGGAGCGCGGCGCGGCCGAGGAGGTGATCGTGGCGACGGTGGGACCGGCGGACTGCCAGCCGCAGCTGCGCACCTGCCTTGCGATGGGCGCCGACCGGGCGCTGCACGTGCAGACCGACACGCCGCTCGAGCCGCTGGCCATCGCCCGCGTCCTGCGCGCGCTCACCGAGCGCGAGCAGCCCTTTTTGGTGCTGCTCGGCAAGCAGGCCATCGACGATGACCACGGCCAGACCGGCCAGATGCTCGCAGCGCTGTGGGAGCGGCCGCAGGCCACCTTCGCCTCGAAGGTCGAGCTCTCGGAAGGCAAGGCGCGCGTGACCCGCGAGATCGATACGGGACTCGAGACGATCGAGGTCGACCTGCCGGCCGTGGTGACCGTGGATCTGCGCCTGAACGAGCCGCGCTACGTGAAGCTGCCGGACATCATGAAGGCGAAGAAGAAGCCGTTCGAGACCCTCACTCTCGAGGCGCTCGGCGTCGCACCGCGCGCGCAGTTGAAGACGGTGCGCTACGCACCGCCCGCGCAACGTCAGAAGGGTGTCCGCGTCAATGACGCCGCCGAGCTCATCGGCGCGCTGAAGCAGAAAGGATTGCTGTAGACCATGAGCCAGAACATCCTGATCGTCGCCGAACACGACGGCCGAACGCTCAGCGTCGCGACCGCCAAGTGCGTCGCGTGCGCCGCCACCATCCCCGATGCTCACATCACCGTTGCGGTCTGTGCGGCCGATGCTGCAGCCGTTGCCGCCCAGGCCGCCGCCGTCTCAGGCGTGCACCGCGTGGTGACCGTCGAACATCCCATGCACGAGCACCCGCTCGCCGCGGCGATCGCCCCGCAGATCGCCGCTCTCGCCGGCCCCTACAGCCATGTGCTCGGCCCCTCGAGCACCTTCGGCAAGGATCTGATGCCGCGCATCGCCGCACTGCTCGAGACGGTGCAGGTCAGCGACATCATGGCGGTGGAGAGCGCTACACGCTTTCGTCGCCCGATCTACGCCGGCAACGCCATCATCACGGTCGAAGTGCTGGACGGCGCCAAGGTGGTCGGGACGGTGCGCACGGCCTCGTTCCAGGCCGTAGGCACCGGCGCTCAGGCGCCCATCGAAGCGGCGAGCCCGGTCGCGCCGCCCACGCACACCCGCTTCGTGTCGGTGTCTGCCGCCCGCAGCGACCGGCCCGACCTGCAGAGCGCCGGCACGGTGGTCTCCGGCGGGCGCGCCCTCGGCAGTGCCGAGTCGTTCCAGATGCTCTACCGGCTCGCCGACAAGCTCCACGCCGCCGTCGGCGCCTCGCGCGCCGCCGTCGACGCCGGCTACGCGCCGAACGAGCTGCAGGTGGGACAGACCGGCAAGATCATTGCGCCGCAGCTGTACATCGCCATCGGGATCTCGGGGGCCATCCAGCACCTGACGGGCATCAAGGACGCCCGCACCATCGTGGCGATCAACAAGGACCCGGAAGCCCCGATCTTCGAGGTGGCCGACATCGGTCTCGTGGGGGATCTGTTCGAGATCGTGCCCCAGCTCGAGCAGCTCATCGGCTGAGCGCCGGCCGGCTCGCGCCTCTGAGCAAAAAGGGGGTTCGCTTGCGGCGAACCCCCTTTTCCATGGATGGGACCGGCAGCCGGAGCGGCGAGTCAGAGCTGCGCGAGCACGCTCTCCGCGCTCGAGACCTTGAACTGTCCCGGCGCCTCGACGTTGGCGTGCTTGACCACGCCGTTGTCGATCACCAGCGCGAAGCGCTGGCCGCGCAGACCCAGCCCGAACCCCCGCGCATCGAGCTCGAGCCCGAGCGCCTTGGCGTACTCTCCATTGCCGTCGGCCAGCATCATCACCTTATCGCCCACGCCCGAAGCCTTGCCCCAGGCGTTCATGACGAACACGTCGTTGACGGCCATGCAGGCGATCAGGTCCACGCCCTTGGCGCGGATCTGATCGGCGAGCTGCACGAAGCCCGGCAGGTGCTTCGCATCACACGTGGGCGTGAACGCCCCGGGCACCGAGAACAGCACCACCTTCTTGCCCTTGAAGAGCTCCTCGGTGCTGAGGTCCTTGGGACCCTCCGCGCTCATCGTCTTCAGCACGCCCGCGGGCATGCGCTCTGCGGCTTTGATGGCCATGTGCGGTTTCCTCCTGAGTGCCTCAGATCGGGGGCGCGCCCGGTGGGCTCAGCCCACCGACCTCGCCTTGAGCGTCCACAGCCCAGCCAGGCGCTGCAGGGTCGGATCACCCTTGACGCTGTTGAAGGCGGTCAGGGCCGCAGCCTTGTTGCCCGACTTCAGCTGGGCGATGCCGAGCAGCAGATGCGCCTCAGCCGTGTTGCTGAGTCCGCCCTTGGCGATGCCCGCCTTGAACAGTTCAATGGCCTTTGCGTATTGCTTGTAGCCGTAGTACGCGAGCCCGACGCGGATGTCCGAATTGCCGGTCGGCTGCTTGGCAGCGAGCTCCGCGGTGTGGGCCAGGTCCTGCTGGTCCTTGGCCGCACGGATCTTCGCGTCCTTCAGGATGCGCTCGGCCTTGGCCTTCGCGTGCGCGTCGGTGAAGATATTGTTCTTCAGCGCGGAGTTGAGCACCGTCTCGGCCTCGCCCGGGGAGCCGGCCTCGATGGCGAGCTCCGCGTAGTCGGTGAACTCATGCGGTTGCTGCATGACCCCGACCGCGAAGGCGAGCCGATAGGCCTCGAGCAGGTTCGCGTCGCTCTTGATGCTCTTGAAGGTCCTGAACAGCAGGTACTGCCAGTAGGAGCGCTGCGGGTAATACACCACGAGCTGCTCGAGCGAGTTCAGCAGGCAGCTCTGATCGTGCAGCTTCATGCACGAGCTCTGCACCATCTGCAGCGACTGTTTGGTCGGCTTCCCGCCGGCCTTGACAGCCGCATCGATCAGGCCCCGCTCGAAGGCGATGGTCTGCTTCCAGTTGCCCTGCAGGTAGTAGGCCTGGCCGACCAGCGTCGCCATCTGCCCGTCCGTGACATAGCCTTTCTGCAGCGCCTCGTTGCCGTACTGGATCGCCTTGGGATAGTTGTGCAGCTGGTAGTAGATCTGCGCCAGCGCCACCGTGAATTGGCGGGTCTGCTGCGGCGTCACCCACGCATCGCCGAGCAGCGCCTCGAGCCTCGGGGCAAGCTTGGCGTACTCGTGAGTCTTCTCGTACGCGAACACGTAGAGCTGATTGAGCAGGTGCTCCGCATACGGGCTCGTGTGCAGGCCCTTCATGGCCTCGGCCTGCTGCAGGTCACTGAGACCGGTCGTGTAATCGCCCTTCTGAATTGCCTTCTGCGCCGCCTGCAGCTTCAGCGCCACGGGACGGCTGATCTTCTCCGACGGCTTGGCCGCGGCATGCGCCGGCGTCACGCCGAGGACGCTCGCCCCACACACCAGCACGGCGCCGAGCGCCGCTGCCGCCATTATGCCCTTTACCTTCATGAAACTCTCTCGCATGGATGACATGAGTGACACTACTGCGCGAACTCGGAGGTGTTGACAAAGCCGATCTTGGTCATGCGGTTGCGCTGCGCATCCGCCAGCACCTTCGCCACGATGCCGTACTTCGCCATGCCATCGGGATTCAAGTGAATCTCCGGCTGCGGGTCCTTCACCGACTCGCTCTGGAAATAGCCGTCGAGCACCTGCATGTTCGGCACCACCGTGCCGTTCCAGGTGATGGTGCCGTCGAAGTCGATGCCGAGGTTGATGACCTCGGGCGGCTTCTGCGGCGGCTGGTGCTGGTTCTGCGGCAGATCCATCTTCACCGAGTGGGTCATCACCGGCAGCGTAATGATCAGGGTCACCAGCAGCACGAGCAGCACGTCGATCAACGGCGTGGTGTTGATATCGACCATCGGCTCGCCGGACTTCGATCCCGTCGACATAGCCATAACTTCAGATCTCCTCGGGCGCCCTGCGGCCCCGGCACAAATTGATCACGGAGCCGCGAGTGCGTTGCTGTGCGGCTCGGTGATGAAGTCCACCTTCACCATACCGCCGCGGCTCAGCTCGTACAGGACGTGTCCGACTGACTTGTAATCCGCATCGCGGTCACCGCGGATGTGCACCGAAGGCTGCGGCACCTCGAGGGCCACCCGCTCCACCTTCTGCAGCAGCACCGTGTTGCTGTTCACCAGCTCGTTGTTCCAGTAGATCGAGCCGTTCTTGGTCACCGCGATGGTGATGTCCTGCGGCTTGGTGTGCGTGGGGATGTTGTTCGCCTTCGGCAGCTTCACCGGCACGGTCTTCGTGATCACGGGAATCGTGATGAGGAAGATGATGAGCAGCACCAGCATGACGTCGACGAGCGGCGTCGTGTTGATGGTGGCCATCACGCCCGGTTCTTCTCCAGGGTCGCCCCCGACATTCATCGACATTTTCGACAGCTCCTCACGCGCCGCGCGCGCCGCGCTGCCCGCGCGGCCTCGAGAGCGTGCCCCGCGGTCGCGGGGCACGTCTTGCGCATCCGACGTCGTTCATCAATATCAACGTGGCCTTACTTGCGCACCGCAGCTGCGGGCGCCGCCGCCGGCTTGGCACCGCCGCCCTCGGAGCTCGGCATGCGCGCGCCGCTCACCAGATAGGCGTGCAGATCGCTCGCGAAGTTGCGCAGGGCGTCCTGCAGCATCTTGTTGCGGCCGAGCAGCCAGTTGTAGCCCCACACCGCGGGCACGGCCGCGGCGAGGCCAAGGGCGGTCATGATCAGCGCCGAGCCGACCGGGCCTGCAACCTTGCCGATGCTCGCCTGGCCGGCGAGCCCGATGTTGATCAGCGCGTTCATCACGCCCCACACCGTGCCAAAGAGGCCGACGAACGGGGCCGAGGAGCCGACCGTTGCGAGCAGCCCCAGGCCGCGGGTCATGTTGTTGCCGACCTGCTCGACCGAGCGCGTCAGCGACATCGTGATCCACTCGTGCAGGTCGATGCGGTCCGTCAGGCGCCCATCGTGGTGCGACATGGCGCGCAGGCCGTCTTCCGCGATGACGCGGAACTCATTGTCCTTCTTCAGCTTCTCCACGCCTTCCTTGATGGAGGGGGCGGACCAGAAGGACTTCTCCGTGGCGCGCGCGGCCTTCTTCAGGCGGTGCTGGTCCCAGAGCTTGGTAAAGATGATGTACCAAGTCGCCAGCGACATCACAACCAGCAGAAGCATCACGGACTTGTCGATGATACTGCCGTTGTTCCACACGCCGGTGATGCCGTACGGATTGTTGACGGATGTGGTAGCTTGGATAGCCATAGATTTCCTCAGATCGCAAATAAGCCGCGTTGGATGGCGGGGGTCGGAGTTTCAAGGGACGGGAGCATTAGAAGTCGTTCAGCTGGAACTTGATCGGCAGATGCCCGCAGTAGTTGATCGGCCGGCCGTTGGCCTTCTCGGGAATCCAGTGCCCGGAGGTGGCGCGCGCGTAGCGCAGCGCGGCACGATCCAGGCGCGGGCTGCCCGAGGAGCGGATGATGCGCGGCTCGGCCGAGAGCTGCCCGTTCGGGCCGACGCAGACCTCGACGAGAGCTGTGCCCTGCTCGCCGAGGCGCTGCGAGGACTGCGGGTAGTAGTCCTGCGTGGCGGGAAAATCCCCCGCCGGGCTGAGCGGCGAGTAGGTCACCGCCGTCGGCGCCGGCGGGGCCGCGCGCACGACGTGCTTGACGACGGTGATGGCGTGGCTCTCGGCCGCCTGCGGCACATTGATCTGGATGATCGGCGGCGGCACCTGCACCTGCTGCTGTACCAGCTGTGGCGGCGGCGGGGGGGGAGGCGGCAGGTGCTTGCGGACCTGACGCACGATCGTGGTCTTCAGGGGCGGGGCGACCATGTTCACCATGCGGGTCGCGAGCCCTGCCTCGAGCGCCCAGAAGATGAACAGGTGCAGCACGATGATGGCTGCCAGTACGGCCGTGCGGCGGGTAAAGAACTGTGTGTCGTGTACGTAAGCGCTCATGTGTAAATGCTGAGGCGTCGCTGTTACCTATCCGAAAACACCGGAACGAAACGAGAGTGGCGCAAGGTAGCGGTCTTTCTACCTGCCCGCAAGCGGCTCAATCCGGACCCGTGCTGGCCGGCGGCGGTGCCGCCGGAATCGTACTTTAGTACACGTGCGGACGGCCCTGGCGGGCTGGCGCTCGTGTGGCTCAATCCCCCTGTCTGCTTCGGTTTCACGGCGACTCGAGGGCGGAAAGCCAAGCGTGCGCGCCATGCGCATCCGAGGATGCGGGCGCCAACTGTAACCGCTGCCACTCGCGCTGACAACTGCGCGGCATGACGTTTCCGGGAACTGGAGCGGGTCAGCATGGAGGCGGACAGCTAGCGGGAGCTCGAACGAGGCGGAGTCACGGCGGTGACCGCACCGCGCGCGGCGCTGCCGACCAGATGCGCGTACTTGGCCAGCACGCCGGCCGGCGGGAATTTGCGGGGTTTCCATGCGGCGCGGCGGCGGCGCAGCTCCGCCGCCGACAGCTCGACCTGCAGCTGCCGCTTGCGTGCATCGATGGTGATGCGATCGCCGTTGCGCAGCAGGCCGATCGGCCCGCCCACGGCCGCCTCGGGCGCGATGTGCCCGACGACGAAGCCATGACTGCCGCCGGAGAAGCGCCCGTCGGTGATCAATGCGACCTTGTCGCCGAGGCCGCGGCCCACGATCGCCCCGGTGGGCGAGAGCATCTCGCGCATGCCGGGCCCGCCCTTGGGCCCTTCGTTGCGGATCACGATCACCTCGCCGGGACGCACGCGCCCGGCCAGAATCGCCTGCGTCGCCCGCTCCTCCCCGTCGAACACACGCGCCGGCCCCGTGAAGCGCTCGCCCTCCTTGCCCGTGATCTTGGCCACCGCGCCCTCCGACGCGAGGTTGCCGTGCAGGATGACCAAGTGGCTGTCCTTGCGCAGCGGATCGGCGAGCGGACGAACGATGTCCTGGCCGGGCGGATAGTCAGTCGCGGCGGCGAGGTTCTCCGCCACGGTGCGGCCGGTGACGGTCAGGCAATCTCCGTGCAGCAGCCCGCCCTCGAGCAGGCGCTTCATCAGCGGCTGGATGCCGCCGATCGCCACCAGCTCGGACATCAGGTACCGGCCGCTCGGCTTCAAGTCCGCCAGGACCGGCACACGCCGCCCGATGCGGGTGAAATCCTCAAGCGCGAGGCGCACCCGCGCCTCGTGCGCGATCGCCAGCAGGTGCAGCACGACGTTGGTCGAGCCGCCGAGCGCGATGGCCACCGTAATGGCATTCTCGAAGGATTTTCGGGTGAGGATGTCGCGCGGGCGCAGCCCGGCGCGGATCAGCTGCACCACCGCCTCCCCGGCGCGCCGGCAGTCGGCGGCCTTCTCGGCGCTCACGGCCTCCTGGGCCGAGCTGCCCGGGAGCGACAGCCCGAGCGCCTCGATGGCCGAGGCCATGGTGTTGGCCGTATACATGCCGCCGCAGCTGCCCGGCCCCGGAATGGCGGTGCGCTCGACCTCGAGCAGCTCGCCGTCGGAGATCTTGCCCGCCGCGCGCGCCCCCACGGCCTCGAACACCGTGACGATATCGCGCCGCTTGGCGCCCGGGCGGATGGTGCCGCCGTAGACGAACACCGCGGGCCGGTTCAGGCGCGCCATCGCCATGGCGCAGCCGGGCATGTTCTTGTCGCACCCGCCGATGGCCACGAAACCGTCGAAGCCCTCGGCCCCGACCACCGTCTCGATCGAGTCGGCGATCACTTCGCGCGAGACCAGCGAGTAGCGCATGCCCGGGGAGCCCATCGAGATGCCGTCGGATACCGTGATGGTGTTGAACAGCACGCTCTTGCCGCCGGCCGCATCAGCCCCCTGCGCCGCCTCGCGCGCCAGCTCGCCGATGTGCATGTTGCAGGGAGTGACATTGGCCCAGGTCGAGGCGATGCCGACCTGCGGCTTGGCGAAGTCGCCATCCTGAAAGCCCACGGCGCGCAGCATCGCGCGCGCCGGCGCCCTCGTGGTCCCCTCCACGACCTGCCGCGAATACTCGCGCGGGTCCAGAGTGTCTTTCTTGTTCACAGCCATCTATTGTCTCGTAGTCTGACGACAGAATGATGAAAATCCACACGCCGGGTCGCCAAATCGACGAGCCGTGCCTCTCGCCGCGACGAACCGTGCAACACCCTTACCCGAAACGCTCGCGCAGCAGCCGATACAGCGCCCGAACACACTGCGCTTCGGCGCCGACCGGACGGCCGGGGCGCTCCTTGGCGTTCCACGCGTACAGATCAATGTGCACCCAATCGGTGCTGCTCGAGACGAAGCGCCTGAGAAACAACGCGGCGATGATCGAGCCGGCGAATGGCGTGGATGCGACATTGCCGAGATCGGCGATTTTGCTGGCGAGGTCCTCCTCGTAGCCTTGCCACAACGGCATCGGCCAGAGCGGATCGGCCTCCTCCTCGCCGATTTCGCGCAGCCGCTCGCCGAGGGCGCGCCGGTTGCTGTAGAGGGCGGGCAACTCCGGCCCGAGCGCCGTGCGCGCCGCTCCCGTGAGGGTGGCCAGATCGATGATGAGCTCGGGGCGCTCCTCCTCGGCCGCCGCCAGCGCATCGGCCAGCACCAGCCGTCCCTCCGCGTCGGTGTTGCCCACCTCGACCGTCAGGCCCTTGCGCGAGCGCAGCACGTCGCTCGGCCGGTACGCGCCCGCCCCCACGCTGTTCTCCACTGCTGGAATGAGCACGCGCAGCTGCAGGGGCGCATCGAGGCGCATCAGCAAATCCGCCAGCGCAAGCGCGCAGGCCGCCCCGCCCATGTCCTTTTTCATCAGCGCCATCGCGCTCGCCGGTTTCAGATCGAGCCCGCCGGTGTCGAAGCACACCCCCTTGCCGACGAGGGTAACCCGCGGGGCGTCCTTCGCGCCCCAGCGCAGGTCGATCAGACGCGGCTCGCGCGCGCTGCCGGCACCGACGGCGCGCAGCAACGGAAAGCCGGCGAGCTCCCCGCCGCTGAGCACCTGGCAGCGCGCGCCGCGCTCGCGGGCCAACGCCACCGCGGCATCGGCCAGCTCCTGCGGTCCCAGATCATTCGGCGGGGTGTTGATCAGATCACGCGCCAGCGCGCTCGCCTGAGCGGCCGCGAGCGCGTAGCGCACGTCCGCCTCGGGCGGAGCGATCAGCGCCGCTCCCGGCGTGAACGGCCCATCGAGCCGGTAGCGGTTCATCCGGTAGCCGCCGAGCAGCCAGCCGAGCACGAAATGCGTCGCCGCGCGCCGTGGCAGGGGCGTAGCGAGTTTCCACGGCAGCGCCGGCAGCCGCTCCGGCGCCCCGGCGGCGTGCCAGGGACCGAGCTCGGCCGCCGATTCGAGCGCACCCAGACCGAGCGCCGCCCCCGCAACGCCCTCCTCGCACGGCAACGTCAGGACGCGGTGGCGCTCGGCCTGGAACGTATGCGCGCGCACCCAGGCGGCCGCCGCGGAACTCTGACGCTCGAGCCAGGCCTCGAGCTCCCCCTCGGTGAGCAGCCACAGCGGGCGACTCTCGCCCGGATCGGCACTCAATAACATTTCGTGCGACACGCGCCGAGCATAACGCCTCGCCCGCACGCCTCGCCAGAGACAGTGGCGGGCCGTGTCATTGACAAGCGCGCGCCGGTTGTGCTCCTATCCGCCTCATCATCTCCACTTTACGTTCTCGCCCAGGCACCCAAAGCCCGTGGTACCCGCAGCACACAGCGCCCGAATCCACACCGCCGCACGCGCGGCGGCGCGGCTCGGCCGACTGCCGGTACTCCTTATCGGACTGCTGCTCCTTGCGGGCAGCCGGTGCGGGGTACTCGCAATCGCCTGAGGACAGACAGGCAGCGGCGAGAGAAGACACCAGAACCCCGCACCGGCATCAAAGCCGCTGCGGGGTTTTTTATGCGTGTCACTGCGCGACTGAGATCTGACAGCCCGGCCACGCGGCCGATTTTGGAGCATTGAGATGAAGCTGTATTCGCAAAAAGACGTCGACCCGAAGGCCCTGCGCGGCGCCCGCATTGCGGTCATGGGCTATGGCAGCCAGGGCCGCGCGCACGCGCTGAACCTCAAGGACAGCGGCTTTGAGGTCGTCGTGGGGGTGCGCAAGGGCGGCCCCAGCTGGAAGAAGGCGAAAAAGGACGGCCTGGCGCTCGCCGAGCCCGCGCGCGCGGCCCAGGGCGCCAATCTGGTGGCGATGCTGGTGCCCGATCTGGCGCAGAAGGCGCTCTACGAGAGCATCGAGCCCGCGCTCAAGCGCGGCGCGACGCTGCTGTTCGCACACGGCTTCAACATTCACTTCAAGCAGATCAAGCCGCGCAAGGATCTCGACGTCGTGCTGATCGCCCCGAAGGGACCGGGCGATCTGGTGCGCCGGCAGTACCAGCAGGGCCGCGGCGTGCCGTGCCTGATCGCCGTGGCCCAGAACGCCACCGGCAAGGCGCGCGCGCGCGCGCTTGCGTACGCGCATGGCATCGGCGGCACGCGTGGCGGGGTGCTCGAAACCACCTTCGCCGAGGAGACCGAGACCGACCTGTTCGGCGAGCAGGCCGTGCTGTGCGGCGGGGCCACGGAGCTGGTGGTGCGCGGCTGGGAGACCCTCGTCGAGGCCGGCTACCAGCCGGAGGTCGCCTACTACGAGTGCCTGCACGAGCTGAAGCTGATCGTCGACCTGCTGCACGAGGGCGGCATCACGAAAATGCACCAGTTCATCAGCGAGACGGCCAAGTACGGCGATCTCACCCGCGGGCCGCGCATCGTCGATGCGCGCGTGAAGCAGGAGATGAAGACGGTGCTGCAGGAGATCCAGTCCGGCAAGTTCGCGCGCCAATGGATCCGCGAGAACGCCGCCGGGCGCAAGCGCTACGAGAAGCTGCTCAAGCGCGACATCCGCCATCCGATCGAGAAGGTCGGCGCCCGGCTGCGCGCGCGCATGCCCTGGCTCAACGACACGCGCGCCTGAGCCCCCGCGCCCCTAACCGCCTTTGCAGGAGATCCTTCCATGGCCGCCGAACCCGACAAAGTACTGATCTTCGACACCACGCTGCGCGATGGCGAGCAGGCCCCGGGATGCAGCATGACGCGGCCGGAGAAGCTACGCGTGGCGCGCGCGCTGGCCGAGCTCGGCGTCGATGTGATCGAAGCGGGTTTCCCGGCCGCCTCCAAGGGCGACTGGGAGAGCGTGCAGGCGGTCTCGCGCGAGGTCGAGGGACCGATCATCGCAGCGCTCGCGCGCTGCAACCGCGAGGACATCGAGCTCGCCGCGCGCGCGCTCGCCGATGCCCCCCGGCGCCGCGTGCACGTGTTTCTCGCCACGAGCGCGATTCACCGCCAGTACAAGCTCAACATGGCCGAGGAGCAGATCCTGCGCGCGGCCATCGAGGGCGTGCGCCGGGCGCGCGAGCTGTGCGAGGACGTGGAGTTCTCGCCCGAGGACGCCTCGCGCACCGAGCTGCCGTTTCTTGCGCAGGTGGTAGAGGCGGCCATCGAGGCCGGCGCCCGCACCGTCAACATTCCCGACACGGTCGGCTACACGGTCCCGGACGAGTTCGCGGAGTTGTTCCGCTACCTGCGCAAGAACGTGCGCGGCATCGAGCGGGTGCGCCTCTCGGTGCACTGCCACGACGATCTCGGCATGGCAGTGGCCAACAGCCTCACCGCGGTCGTGGCGGGCGCGCGCCAGGTGGAGTGCACCATCAACGGCATCGGCGAGCGCGCCGGCAACTGCTCGCTCGAGGAGGTGGTGATGGCGCTGAAGACGCGCGCCGCGTTCTTCAACGTCACCACCGGCATCCAGACCACGCGGCTCTATCCGACCTCGCGCCTCGTCTCGAGCATCACCGCGATGCCGGTGCCGCGCAACAAGGCGGTCGTCGGCGAGAACGCCTTTGCGCACGAGGCAGGCATCCACCAGCACGGCGTGCTCAAGCACTACTCGACCTACGAGATCATGCGCCCGCAGGACGTCGGACTCTCGCGCAGCCATCTGATCCTCGGCAAGCACAGCGGCCGGCACGCCTTCCGCGAGCGCGTGCAGGCCCTCGGGTTCGAGCTCGCTGAGAACGAGCTCAATCAGGTGTTTGAGGAGTTCAAGGCGCTGGCGGACCGCAAGAAGGAACTCTTCGATGGCGACATCGAGGCCCTCGTGCTGCGCGCCGAGGGCACTGCGGCGGGCCCCTGGAGCCTGGAGAGCCTCGAGACGCACGCGCTGACGCACGGGCCGGCGAGCGCCCAGGTGCGCCTGCGGCACAGCGACGGACGGCTCATCGAGCACACCGCCCAGGGCGACGGTCCGGTCGATGCGGCCTTCAAGGCGATCGAGGCGGCGACCGGCATCGGTGTGATGCTGCGCAAATTCGAGGTGCGCGGCGTCACCGAGGGCGAGGACGCCCAGGGCGAGGCACTGGTGTACGTGGAGTACAATCAACGGACCTATCGGGGCTCGAGCGTGAGCACCAACATCGTGGAATCGAGCAGCAGAGCGTTCCTCGAGGTGATCAACCGCATCGAGCAGGCCGCCTCGGGCAACCGCTCGCGCGATGAGCGCGGCGGGGCGATGCCCGCGGCTTCGACGCTTTGATCGGCAGCGCGCCACGGGAGATTGTTCATGCCCATTCCGGCCACTCAATTCATCTGGTTCAACGGCAAGCTGGTTCCCTGGGAGAAGGCCACGGTGCACGTGCTCTCGCACGCCCTGCACTACGGCTCGTCGGTCTTCGAAGGCGTGCGGGCGTACGCCACGCACAAGGGTGTGGCCATCTTTCGCCTGCACGATCACACCCGCCGGCTGCTCGACTCGGCGAAGATCTATCGCATGAGCCTGCCGTTCTCGGCCGGCCAGATCGATGCGGCCTGCCGGCAGGTCATTGCCGCCAACGGCCTCGTCAAGGGCGCCTACATCCGCCCGATCGCCTTCCGCGGCTACGGGGAGATCGGCGTGACGCCGAAGAACGAGCCGCCGACTGAAGTTGCGGTGGCCGCCTGGGAATGGGGTAAGTACCTCGGCGGCGAGAGCGAGGAACAGGGAGTGGATGTGTGCATCTCGTCCTGGCAGCGCGTCGCACCCAACACGCTGCCGGCGCTCGCCAAGGCGGGGGGCAACTATCTGTCGAGCCAGCTGATCGGCGCCGAGGCCCGCCGCCTCGGATTTCAGGAGGGAATCGGGCTCTCCCCCGACGGCACCGTCAGCGAAGGCTCGGGCGAGAATCTCTTTCTGGTCAAGGACGGGGTGCTGCTCACGCCCTCGCTGGCCCATTCGGTCCTCGGCGGCATCACGCGCGACACCGTCATGCGCCTGGCGCGCGAGCGCGGCATCGAGGTACGCGAGTGCGCCATTCCGCGCGAACTCCTCTATATAGCGGATGAGGCGTTCTTCACCGGCACGGCGGTCGAGATCACCCCCATCCGCTCCGTGGACCGTCTCATGGTCGGCGCCGGCGCGCGCGGCCCGATCACCGAGACGCTGCAGAAGGCGTTCTTCGGCCTGTTCATCGGGGCGACGCCCGACAAATGGGGCTGGCTCGATCACATCGACATGGTGGCCCCAGCCGCGGCAGCCGCTGCGCTGCGATGACGGCACCGCTGACCCTGTTCGAGAAGGTGTGGCGCAGCCACGAGGTCGTGCCGGAAGCGGCCGACGCACCGGCGGTGCTGTACATCGACCTGCACCTGATTCACGAGGTCACCTCGCCTCAGGCGTTCACCGCACTGCGAGAGCGCGGCCTGCGGCTGCGTCGCCCGGACCTCACCTTCGCCACCATGGATCACTCGACACCGACTCGCACCGAACAGGTTTTCGGCGGCGCGCCGATCAGCGTGGAGGCCGCGGCCCGCCAGGTGCACGAGCTCGAGCGCAACTGCGAGGCGTTCGGCGTCGAGCTGCTCGGCCTGCGCGATGCGCGCCGCGGCATCGTGCACATCATCGGGCCGGAGCTCGGACTGACTCAGCCGGGCAAGACCGTCGTGTGCGGCGACAGCCACACCAGCACGCACGGGGCGCTCGGAGCGCTCGCCTTCGGCATCGGCACCACCGAGGTCGGGCATGTGTTCGCGACGCAATGCCTGCTGCAGCGCAAGCCCCGCACTCTCGCGGTCAACGTGCACGGCCGGCTGAGCGCGGGCGTCGGCGCCAAGGACCTCATCCTCGCCATCATCGGGCGCATCGGGGTCGGCGGCGGCACCGGGCACGTCATCGAGTACCGCGGTGAGACCATCGCGGGGTTCGACATGGACGCGCGCATGACCGTGTGCAACATGTCGATCGAGGCCGGCGCGCGCGCCGGCATGATCGCCCCCGATGAGACGACCTACCGCTACCTCGCCGGCCGGCTGCGCGCCCCGCAGGGCGAGGCCTGGGACGCCGCGCTCGAGCGCTGGCGGCAGCTGCCGGGCGATCCCGGCGCGAGCTTCGACCGCGAGCTCGACATCGACGCCGCGGCGCTCGAGCCGATGATGACCTACGGGACCAACCCCGGGATGGTGATCCCGGTCGGCGGCACGATTCCCGAGCGCGCCGGCGACCCGGTGTTCGCCAAGTCGCTCGCCTACATGGGTTTCGCCCCCGGCGAGCGCATCCAGGAGCACCCGGTGAACGTGGTGTTCGTCGGCAGCTGCACCAACGGGCGGCTCTCGGACCTGCGCGCCGCCGCCTCGCTCCTGCGCGGTCGCAAGGTGGCCAACGGCGTGCACATGCTGGTGGTGCCGGGCTCACAGCAGGTCAAGCGCGAGGCCGAGGCCGAGGGGCTCGACCGCATCTTCATCGAGGCGGGCGCCGAGTGGCGCGAGTCGGGCTGCTCGATGTGTCTCGGCATGAACGGCGATCTGGTGCCCAAGGGGCACTACGCCGTGAGCACCAGCAACCGCAATTTCGAGGGCCGGCAGGGGATCGGGGCGCGCACGCTGCTCGCGAGCCCGCTCACCGCGGCGGCCTGCGCCGTGCGCGGCCGTGTGACGGACCCGAGGGAGCTCATGTGATGGAGCCGATCCGAACTCTGCGCTCGCGCACGGTCGTGCTGGCCGCAAGCGACATCGACACCGACCAGATCATCCCAGCGCGCTTCCTCACCACCACGAGCCGCGAGGGTCTCGGTGAGCACCTGTTCGCCGACTGGCGCTACGGCCCCGACGGCGCGCCGCGCGCGGACTTCGTGCTGAACCAGCCGCAAGCCCGCGGCTGCAGCATCCTGGTGGCGGGGCACAACTTCGGCTGCGGCTCCTCGCGCGAGCACGCGCCGTGGGCGCTCACCGACTTCGGCGTGCGCGCGGTGGTGAGCACGCAGATCGCCGACATCTTCCGCAGCAACGCGCTGAAGAACGGGCTGCTGCCGGTGATCGTCGAGCCCGGCGCGCACCGCTGGCTCATCGAGCATCCCGGCGCCGAAGTCACGATCGATCTGGACTCGAGCACCCTGAGGCTGCCCGGCGGCGAAACGGTGCGCTATCCGCTCGAGCCGTTCGCACGCTATTGCCTGATGAACGGGGTCGATGAGCTCGGCTTCCTGCTCGAGCGCGAGGCGCAGATCGCCGCCTACGAAGCGCGCTCGGCCGCGGCATGAAGGCGCACATCGCGGTCCTGCCCGGCGATGGGATCGGGCCGGAAGTGATGGCCGAGGGCGTGCGCTGCCTGCGCGCGCTCGCCGAGCGCCACGGCCACACCTTCACGCTCACCGAGCTGCCCTTCGGCGGGACGGCCATCGATTTGACCGGCAATCCGCTGCCGGAGCAGACGCTGCGCACCTGCATCGCGGCAGACGCGGTGCTGCTCGGGGCGATCGGCGGCCCGAAGTGGTCAGCGCCGGAGGCGAAGGTCCGCCCCGAACAGGGGCTGCTCGCCCTGCGCCGCGCGCTCGGGGTCTACGCCAACCTGCGACCCGTCAAGGTGCACCCTGCCCTGCTCGGCGCCTCGAGCCTCAAGCCCGAGATCCTCGAGGGCGTCGATCTCATCTTTGTGCGCGAGCTCACCGGCGGCATCTACTTCGGCGAGAAGCGCCGCGAGGCGAGCAGCGCCACCGACGTCTGCACGTACACGGTGGAGGAGATCGAGCGCATCGTGCGCTCGGCGGCGCGCCTGGCCCAGCAGCGGCGGCGCAAGCTGGTGTCGATCGACAAGGCGAACGTGCTGGAGACCTCCCGTCTGTGGCGCGAGGTCACGACGCGGCTGATGCGCGCCGAATTCCCGGACGTGACGCTCGAGCACATGCTGGTGGATTCTGCGGCCATGCATCTGATCCGCCGGCCTCGCGATTTCGACGTCCTGGTCACCGAGAACATGTTCGGCGACATCCTCACCGATGAGGCCTCCATGCTGGCCGGCTCCCTGGGGCTGTTGCCGTCGGCCTCCCTCGGCGAGGGCCGCCGGGGTCTGTACGAGCCGATCCACGGCTCGGCGCCGGACATCGCCGGCCGTGGCATCGCCAACCCCTACGGTACGCTGCTCAGTGCCGCGTTGCTGCTGCGCCACTCCCTCGGCCTGACCGCCGAGGCGCACGCGCTCGAGAAGGCCGTCTTCGAGGCGATCAGCGCGCGGACGCTGACGCCCGATCTCGCCGGCGCCGGCGAGGCGGTCACGACGCAGGAGGCGGGCGACGCCGTCCTCAAAAGGTTGTAAGGTACCGACAGCACGACACAAGTTCCGCGGCGCTCGTATCGGAAGGAGGCACGCGATGAATCGATGCGTGATGGTGTGTTCCGCCGCCCTTGCGGCGCTTGGTCTGAGCGCCTGCGCCTCGTCATCGCCGACAGCGGCAGTCCCGCCTGTCGAACACCCGGCGTTCGTCAGGGTCTCCCTCATCACGCGCGACGTGCCGGCCTACCTGGCGGCGCACTTTTCCCCCGCGCAGCTTCCCCCCGGTGTACGCGCCGAGATCGCCCGTGCCGGGCCGGTCGAGCTTCCCTTCCACACCCTGGTGGTCACCCGGCAGTTCGTCCGTCATCTCACGCTGCGGAACGAGACCGTCAGGGTGCGCGTCACCGACACGCTGACCAATGTTGGTGAGGGCTACGTCCAGGGACGCGAGCAGCTTTCCTTCAACACCATCCCGGTGGCGCTCAATCTGAACCTGAGCTACCTGGGATTGATGAGCCTCGAGCACCAGAACATCAACTATCGGAGCGGCCTCGCCCGACCGCCGATGCGGCTGCAGCAACTGCTGGCGCTGACGCCGGGCGTGGCGCATCCGCAGCCGGGCGAGACCTACGGGCTGACGCTGCGCTGGCGGCGCGGGCGCATCACCGACACCTGCAAGGCCGCGCCGCGGTTCTATCCGGCCCGCCGGCTGCTCGCGCAGCTGCCGGGCCGCGCGCTCAACCTCAAGTGCGCGATCAGCCGCAACGGTGTCGTGCGCTCGCGCAACCGCACGACCTACCTCAGCGCCTACGGGATTTTTCTGATCATGCAGCGCAGGACCGCCGCATTCACGGCGCGCGCCAAGATCCTCAGCATCCGAGGGGGTTAGGCAGCCGCCGGAGCGCGGGCGCGCGCGAGGCCGACAGCCAAGTCCGAGCGCAGGTCCTCCAGCGCCTCGATGCCGACCGACAGGCGGATCAGCCCGTCGGTCAGACCTGCCCTGGTGCGCGCCGCCGGCTCCATGGCCGCATGAGTCATTGTGGCCGGATGGGCCACCAGGCTCTCGACGCCGCCGAGGGACTCGGCCAGGGAGAAGTACTCGAGCCCCTCGCAGAAGGCGCGCACGGCCGAGAGCCCGCCGGCAAGCTCCACCGTAACGATGGCGCCGAAGCCACGCTGCTGGCGCCGGGCGATCTCGTGCCCCGGATGGCCCGGGAGCCCCGGATAGTGGACCGTGAGAACGCCCGGCTGTTGGGCGAACCATTCGGCGAGCGCCTGGGCGTTGCGGCCGTGATGCTCGAGGCGGGCATGCAGCGTGCGCAGTCCGCGCAGCGTGAGAAAGCTGTCGAACGGCGAGCCGGTGATGCCGAGGCAATTGGCCCACCAGGCGAGTTCCTCGAACACCGCCGCCTCTCGCGCCACCACCGCACCGCCGACCACATCGCTGTGGCCGTTCAAGTACTTGGTCGTGGAGTGCACGACCACATCGGCCCCGAGGGCGAGCGGCTGCTGCCACACGGGCGATAAAAACGTGTTGTCGACCACGACCTTGGCGCCGGCGGCATGTCCCAGCGCGGCGACGCGCCCGATGTCCGTGATGCGCAGCAGCGGGTTGCTCGGCGTCTCGACCCATACCAGCGCGGTCGGCGCCGCGAGCGCCGCCTGCAGCGCCGCGGCGTCACCGTAATCGACGAACACGACTTGCCGCTCCCCGCGGCGGCGCCAGGCATCCAACAGTCGATACGTGCCGCCGTAGCAGTCGTGGGGCGCAACGATCCGCCCGCCCGCCGGCGCCAAGTACCCCGCGAGTGTGATGCCCGCCATGCCGGTGGCGGTGACCACGGCGCCCGCGCCGCCCTCGAGTTCAGCGAGCGCCCGGCACAAGAGGTCCCGGGTGGGATTGCCCGAGCGGGTGTAGTCGTAGTCACCCTTCTCGCCGAAGGCGCGGAACGCGAACGTCGAGCTCAAGTGAATCGGCGGGACGACCGCGCCGGTGAGCGGATCGGATTCCAGGCCTGCGCGGACCGTGCGGGTGATCTGAGAGTTTGCAGGGGTCGAGTGCGTCATGGTCAGAGGTTCTCGAACATCGGGGCGAACACGCCGCGGAGCTGTTGGGATTCCTTCAGAAAGGCGTCGTGCCCGTAAATCGATGAGATCTCATGCAGCCGCGCCGCATGGAGTCGTGCAACCATGGCGCGCACCTCGCAGGGCGGCGCGAGCATGTCCTCGCGCACCGCCACGGCCGTGGTCGGCACGCAGATGCGGCTTGCCTCGACGCGGTGCAGGTCGATGGATTCGGACAGGCACAGGAACGCCTCGGGGCGGTAATGCGCGGCGTAATCGGCGCCGCGCGCCGCCAGATAGCGCTCCACCGGAAGGCGCGCACGTCCCGCCTCGAACACCGCCGGGCCTGCGAAGCGCGCCGCGAACTCCTCCGCGCTGCGGTAAGTGGACATCGCCAGCGCGCGCGCCAGCGCGAGCGCCTCGGCCGCGCGGCCCGCCTCGAGGCCGAAGCGCACGATGTCCCGCTGTACCGAGCGCCAGGCGCTTGCGAGCGGATAAGGTCGGTCGGTGGCGCACAGGACAAGGAGGCGAACGACGCGCTCCGGAAAGCGCTCGCCGAAAGCCAGCGCGACCATGCCGCCGTAGGAGGCGCCGGCGATGGCCCGCAGCGCCTGGATACCGAGATGATCGATGAGCCGCGCGAGCACCTCGGCCTGATCGTAAGTGGAAATGCTGGGGAAACTCTCCCCGGCGGCCGGTCCGCTCGTCTCCCCGCTGCCCCCGAGGTAATCAAAGCTCAGCACCCGGCAGCGCTCGGTATCGAGCGCTCGCGCGGGCCCCGCCACCTCTGACCACCAGCTCTGGCGCGCCGCCTCGGTCAGGCAGACCCGGCGGTTCGCGGAAATGCCGCCGAGCGCGCAGACCACCGGGCCATTGGCCGCTCCGGCCAGGCGCCAGGCGACCCGCACCGCGGGCAGGCGCCCGCCGTGATACAGGGACAGGCCGCCGGGGATCTCGAAGAGGCCTTCGCGCACGGACTCGGCCGCTCCACACCGCACTCGGTGCTCCGGCTCGATCGGGCGAATCTCGGCAATGGCGTTCATGATGGCTCCGCATTCCTCTCGGCTCACCGAGCACTCTTGCGGAGCGTCCCACCAGGGACCTGGCGGGTGGGCTGCGTCCATCCCCGCACCAGCGGCGCGGAGCCACGCAGTTCGCTCATCTGTCGATCCGTTGCGCGCCCGCAGGCAGCGCGTCCGAATCGCAGGAGTTGGCACCTTTACAGGCTGGTTGGGCCTGGCGGTTGCCCCGGCGTCTAAGGGCCTAATCCCTCAGCCGGTCTCGATGAGTATGGCACAGTTTAGGGGGTCGTCCGGCGGCCGGTCAAGCCCAAGGCGCATCCGTCCCCACCGCTCGCCCAATCGAACGGCACGGCCGGGCGGGCGAAGCGGGCCCGCCCGCTGCCACTTTAGCCGCCCCGTGAACTCGCGACGCTGCCCGCTGTTTCGCGGCGGCGACGATCCCGGCTTGCGCGCCGCGATGCCGCATGTGCGGCCACTCCGCAGCAGAATTGAGGCGGCCCAGTGACTGCACGGCCGCGGGGCGAGCCATGTTGTGGACTCATCGAGTCGCTGTTTCACAGAGTTGCCCGCACCGCAGCGCTCGCCACCGCGTCGGCCGCGGCAGACGGCCCGCGGCTGCCGCTCGCGGCCCTAGAGCCTTCTGCTCCGCGAGGGGCCGCGTGATGTTTCCTATCGCGCTGCGGATCACCCCTGGAGGCTCTCCATGACCCGTCCATACGCCCTCATCGTTTCCGGTCTGCTTCTTCATGGGCGTGTCGCCCGCCGCCGCCGCCGCCGCGCCGCCCATCGGCGAGGCCTTCGCCGCGAAGGTCGCCGTGCCTCATGCGACGAGCATCATCGGCGCCACCTCTTCCGCCATCACCGCGGTGCTCGCCGGTACCGGCAATCTCAGCGGCGCACATTTCGCCCTCGGCGCGTCCGATGCCGTTGCCACGATCCCTCGCCCGGCTCAGCGCCGACAGACTCCACGCCGCCGACTTGGACTCCAATGACGGCACTGGCGAGCACGCAACGTCGCAGGCATCGCTTTCAGACCTGGTGCTGCATGCCGGCGGGAACATCGTCCGGGTCGCCTATGCCATGGCGCCGGCGTACGCGCCAGGAGACGGCAGACCGACGGGCGTGTCGGATGTAGAAGGGATTCTCATCAACGGCTCTCCCGTACCGGTCAGCGGCCACCGCAACCAGATCGCCGCCATTCCCGGCGGGGAGCTCGGGCTCAACGGGCGGCGCATCCGCCGGTGGGGGCACCTGCAATATGTCGATCACGGCGCCGGTCTGACGGTGCACGGCGTGCCGGTAACCGGCTACCCCAATGTCAACGGTCATTCGCGGGAGATCGGCGGCCTCGCCGATACCAACTGCTCCGCTCAGCTCGCCTATGAAGCGTGGGCCGCAGACAAGGACGACAACGGCGCAGTGCACGCGGTGAAGGTCAACGACACGTTTGTCATCCGGCTCTGCAGAGACGGCACAGTGCTCTCCACCACCCAGAGCGATTCGGTCCACGCGTTCGGCGGGGGCGCCCCCGGCGGTGGCGACATTGAACTCTACGCCGGCAACGGCGCCAATGCTCCGGCCAGGGTATCGCCGGCGTGCGCAATCTGAGCCGTGGCTGACGGCCGCCCCGCAGCCGCCCTTGTGCGGCCATTGGCGCAGGCGCTTGGCCCAGGGCTGGCGCCGGCCGCGCACCTATGCTAGTGTACTAGCGCACTATTACAGTGGATCGCCATGAAGAACCACCGCAGCCTCACCCCCCGCCAGGAAGCGCTCGCCGAGCGCAATCTGTACACGGCCATCGCCGCACTGCGCGACGCCGAGGAAGTGCGCGCATTCTTCCGCGACCTGTGCACGCCCGCCGAGCTGCAGGCGATGGCCGACCGCTGGTCGGTGGTCGACTACCTCAGCCGCGGACTGCCGTATCGGGAGATCCACCACCTCACCGGCGTCAGCGTCACCACCATCGGACGCGTCGCGCGCTTCCTCGCCACCGGCCACGGCGGCTACGGTCTGGCCGCTCAGCGCCTCGGCAAGTGGCACCTGCACGCCGCGCGCGCGGCCGCATCGGCCGCCGCCGAACCCGCCGCTCCCGGGCGCGCCGCCGGCCTCGCCCGCCGGCGCGAGGGCACGCGCAATGGATGAGCCGCGCCTGAAGCTCGCGATTCAGAAATCCGGCCGCCTGACCGATCCCTCGCTCGAGATGCTCGCGCGCTGCGGGCTGAAGATCTCCCGCGGCAAGGATCAGCTGATGGCCTACGGGGAGAACATGCCGCTCGATGTGCTGTTCGTGCGCGATGACGACATCCCCGACCTGGTGCAGGAGGACGTGTGCGACCTCGGGCTGGTCGGACTGAACGTGCTCGAGGAGAAACGCCTCGAGCTCGCCGCGCGCGGCCACCCGGTGCGCTTCGAACCGCTGCGCACGCTGGACTTCGGACGCTGCCGGCTCTCCCTCGCGGTGCCTCAGGGCCAAGCGTTCTGCGGGCCGGCCGGCCTCGCGGGCAAGCGCATCGCCACGACGTATCCCTATCTGCTAGAGAATTACCTGCGCGAGCGCGGCGTGACGGCCGAGATCGTCACGCTTTCCGGCGCGGTCGAGATCGCCCCGCGCCTCGGCCGGGCCGACCTGATCTGCGATCTGGTCTCGACCGGCTCGACGCTGCAGGCAAACCACCTGCGCGAGGTCGAGACCGTGCTCGAGAGCCACGCGGTGCTGATCCGCACACCGCTCACTCTGCCGCCGCTGAAGAGCGAATGGGTCGAGCGGCTGGTGATGCGCCTCGACGGCGTGCAGCAGGTGCGCGAGAGCAAGTACATCATGCTGCACGCCCCGCGCGCCGCGCTCGATGAGATCCGCAGGCTCCTGCCCGGCAGCGAATTCCCGACCATCATTCCGCTCGAGGGCTCGCCCGACAAAGTCGCGGTGCACGCGGTGTGCCGCGAGAACGTGTTCTGGGAGACGCTCGAGCGGCTGAAGAAGGCCGGCGCGAGCGCAGTGCTCGTGCTGCCCGTCGAAAAGATGCTGGCGTAACCCCATGCGCATCCTGGAGTGGAGCCGGCTCAGCGGCATCGAGCAGCGTGCAGCGCTCGAGCGCCCGGTGCAGCGGGCACGCAACGACATCGAGGACCTCGTGCGCGAGGTCATGTCGGCGGTACGCGAGCGCGGCGATGCCGCCGTGCGCGAATACACTCAGCGCTTCGACGGCGTCGACCTCGAGAATCCGCGGGTCGAAGCCGCGGAGTTCGCCGCCGCGCGCCGCGCGGTCAGCGCGGCGCAGCGGGCGGCGCTCGAGCGCGCGATCGAGAATGTCGAGCGCTTCCACCGCACCGACGGTCTGGAGAGCGTAAGCATCGAGACGGAGCCGGGGGTACGCTGCGAGCGGCTGTACCGGCCGATCGGCGCGGTTGGATTGTACGTGCCGGCGGGCTCGGCGCCGTTGCCCTCTACCGTGGTCATGCTTGCGGTGCCGGCGCGAATCGCCGGCTGTCCGCAGCGGGTGCTGTGCACGCCGCCCGACCGCGCCGGGCGCGCCCATCCGGCCGTGCTGCTCGCCGCCGAGCTCTGCGGCATCGGGGAGGTCTTCAAAGTCGGCGGCGCGCAAGCCATTGCCGCCCTTGCCTACGGCACGGCCCGCATCCCCAAGGTCGACAAGGTCTTCGGCCCCGGCAATGCCTGGGTCACGGCCGCGAAGCAGGCCGCTGCGGCCGATCCGCTCGGTGCCGCATGCGACATGCCGGCCGGCCCCTCGGAGGTGATGGTCCTCGCCGATGAGAGCGCCCGCCCCGATTTCCTCGCCGCCGATCTGCTCGCCCAAGCCGAGCACGACGCCAACGCCCAGGCCATCCTGGTCACGCCCAGCGCGCCGCTCGCACAGGCCGTCAGCGCCGCCGTCGGGGCGCAGATGACGGGTCTCTCCCGAGGCGGCATCCTTGAACAATCCATCAAATCGAGCCGCGCGCTGGTGGTGGCGGATCTCGACACTGCCGTGGCCGTTGCCAATGCATACGCCGCCGAGCACCTCATTCTGGAGGTCCGCGAGCCGCGCGCACTGCTCGCGCGCATCGTCAATGCCGGTTCAGTGTTCCTAGGCGCGTGGTCGCCCGAGCCGATGGGCGATTACTGCTCGGGCACCAACCACGTGCTGCCGACCTATGGGTACGCGCGCGCCTACAGCGCCCTCGGTGTGCCCGATTACCTCAAGCGCATCACCGTGCAGGAGCTGACGCCTGCGGGACTTCGCGCACTGGGTCCGACCGCCGTGACGCTGGCGCAACTCGAGGGCCTCGATGCGCATGCGGCCGCCATCACCTGCCGCCTGCGCGCACTCGCGGCCGATGCCGTGGCGCAGCGTGCGGCGCAGGGATCACCCTCATGAGCTGGGTCCATGCCCTGGCACGCCCGGAGATCGTGGCGCTGCGGGTCTACGAGCACGCCGCCTGGCGACCGGATCTGGAGCGGCTGCATGCCAATGAGCTGCCGTGGGACCCGGCCGGCGGCGATGACCGCGACGGCCTTAACCGCTACCCGGAGCCGCAGCCACGCGAGCTCATCGAGCGGCTCGCCGCACTCTACGGCGTCTCACCGCGCGCGCTCCTGCTCGGACGCGGCAGCGACGAGGCGATCGATCTGCTGTGCCGCGCCTTCTGCCGGGCGGGCGAGGATGCGGTGCTCCTCTGCCCGCCAACCTTCGGCATGTACTCGGTGTCGGCGCGCATTCAGGGAGCCGCCGTGATCGAGGCGCCGCTTCGCGCCGAGCAGGGCTTCGCGCTCGATGAGGGCGCCGTGATCGAGCGGTGCGCGCGCAGCACCAAGCTCGTGTTTCTGTGCTCGCCGAACAACCCGACCGGCAACCTGCTCGCCGAGGACTCGATGCTGCGCATCGCGCGCGAGCTCGCTGGCCGCGCGCTGGTGGTGATCGATGAGGCGTATATCGAGTTCTCCGGCCGCGCGAGCCTCGCGCGGCGGCTCGAGGAATTTCCCAACCTTGCCATACTGCGCACGCTCTCGAAGGCCTACGGCCTCGCCGGGGCGCGTTGCGGGGCGCTGCTCGCCGATCCGCAGGTGATCGCACTGCTCGGCAAGATCATACCGCCCTACGCCATTCCGAGGCTCACCCTGCGCGCGGCGCTCTCGCGCCTGGGTCCGCAGGCGCTCGAGGCGGGCCGCGCACAGCTTGCCGCCCTGCTCGCCGAGCGCTCGCGTCTGCAGCGCGAGCTTGCCGCCCTGCCCGGCATCACGCATCTGTGGCCGAGCGATGCCAACTTCGTGCTGGCCGAATTCGCCGACGCCGACGGCGCGCTCAGGCGCGCCGCATCGGCAGGGCTTCTGGTGCGCGATGCGCGCGGCTATCCGGGGC
>JAJYLP010000095.1 GCA_021787615.1 Pseudomonadota bacterium | reverse complement strand
GGCTGCTGCGCTTTCTCACCTGCGGCTCGGTCGATGACGGCAAGTCGACCCTGATCGGGCGCCTGCTCTACGACACGCAGCTCGTGCTCGAGGATCAGCTCGCCGCGCTCGAGCGCGACAGCCGCAGGCACGGCACCACGGGGGAGGACCTCGACCTCGCGCTGCTCGTCGATGGGCTGCAGGCCGAGCGCGAACAGGGCATCACCATCGATGTCGCCTACCGGTTCTTCGCCACGCGGCGGCGCGCCTTCATCGTGGCCGACACCCCGGGGCACGAGCAGTACACGCGCAACATGGCCACCGGGGCATCCAACAGCCAGGTGGCGGTGATCCTGATCGATGCGCGCAAGGGGGTGCTCACCCAGACGCGCCGCCACAGCTACATCTGCGCGCTGCTCGGCATCAAGCACGTGGTGCTTGCGGTCAACAAGATAGACCTGGTGGATTTCTCCGGGGAGCGCTTTCACCACATCGTCGCCGACTATCTCGGCTTCGCCGCGGCGCTCAATTTCAGCTCCATCACCAGCATTCCGCTCTCGGCGCGCTTCGGCGACAACGTGATCCGCCGCAGCGAGCGCATGGGCTGGTACGAGGGGCCGACACTGATCGAGCATCTCGAGGCGCTCGATGTGGGCGAGGGGCTCGATGAGAAGCCGCTGCGCTTCCCGGTGCAGTGGGTGAACCGGCCGAACCTCGATTTCCGCGGCTTCGCGGGCACGGTGGCCTCGGGCGTGGTGCGCCCCGGGGATCGAGTGGTGGTGGCCGCCTCGGGGCGCGAGAGCACGGTGCAGCGCATCGTCACGGCCGATGGAGATCTCACCGAGGCGCGCGCCGGCGATGCGGTCACACTGACCCTCAGCGACGAGGTGGACGTGGCGCGCGGCGACATGCTGGCACACGCCGGTGCGCGGCCCGAGGTCGTCGACCAGTTTGCGGCCGAAGTGCTGTGGATGATCGAGGAGCCGATGCTGCCGGGGCGCTCGTACCTCATACGCATCGGCACGCGCTATGTGCCGGCGCGGGTGACGAGCCTCAAGCACAAGACCGACGTCAACACGCTCGAGCACATCGCGGCCAAGACTCTCGGCTTGAACGAGATCGGCTTCTGCAATCTCGCCACGGCGAGCCCGGTGGCCCTCGATCCGTACGCCGAGAACCACGCCACGGGCGCGTTCGTGCTCATCGACCGCTTCACCAACGCTACCGCCGGGGCCGGCATGATCAGCTTCGGGCTGCGGCGGGCGACCAACATCCACCGCCAGGCGCTGCTCATCGACAAGGTCGCACGCACCCGCCGCAACGGGCACCGGGCGGCGATCCTGTGGTTCACGGGCTTTTCCGGTTCTGGCAAGAGCACCATCGCCAACATCGTCGAGCGCGAGCTGCACGAGCACGGCGCTCACACCTACATGCTCGACGGCGACAACGTGCGCCACGGGCTCAATCGGGACCTGGGTTTCACGGATGCCGACCGCGTCGAGAACATCCGCCGGGTCGGGGAGGTGGCCAAGCTGTTCGTCGATGCCGGTGCGATCGTGCTGTGCTCGTTCATCTCGCCGTTTCGCGCCGAGCGGCGCATGGTGCGCGAGCTGGTGGAGGCGGACGAGTTCATCGAGGTCTTTGTCGACACGCCGCTCGAGGAGTGCAAGCGGCGCGATCCGAAAGGCCTGTATGCGCGCGCGCTAGAGGGCAAGATCAAGAACTTCACCGGCATCGACTCGCCCTATGAGCCGCCCGAGGAGGCCGAGATCGTGCTTGCGCCGAGCCCGCACGGTCCGGAGGAGGAGGCGCGGCGCGTGCTCGAGGCGCTCAAGGCGCGCAAGATCATCGGCTGAGCGGCGCGGCTGGCGGGCGCGCGGCGCTCGATCCAGCGCGCCCGGAGCGCTACCATCGTGCGATCCGTGGGCTGGGGAATCGTGTGCCGACCCATTACCGCAGCGACCAAGATGTCGCGGTGCTCGAAATCGACAATCCGCCGGTCAACGCGCTCAGCCTCGAGGTGCGCACCACGCTGGTCGAGGGCCTGGAGCGCGCTGCGCGCGATCCGGCCATCAAGGCGGTGGTCATCGCGGGGGCGGGCGGACACTTCCCCGCCGGCGCGGACATCAAAGAGATCGCCTCGGGCGTGGCGTTCGAGCCACCCATCCTGCTCGACGTGCAGGCGCGCATGGAGAGCCTCGGCAAGCCGATGGTGGCGGCGATCGAGGGGCTCGCGCTCGGCGGGGGCTTTGAGCTCGCGCTCACCTGTCATGCGCGCCTCGCCTCGAGCGATGCGCGGGTCGGGCTGCCCGAAGTCAAACTCGGGCTGATCCCCGGGGCCGGCGGCACCCAGCGCTTCACACGCCTCGCCGGTCCCGAGGCGGCGCTCGAGGCCATCACCTCGGGAGAGCAGATTGCCGCAGCGCGCGCGCTGGCGCTCGGCCTGATCGATGCGATCGCCGCGCAGGTGCTGGCCTCGGCCGTCACTCACGCCCGGCGGCTTGCCGAGCACGGCGCCCCGCCGCTGGCGAGCGAGCGCGAGGAGAAAATCGCGCACGTCGATCCGCACCTTTTTGCCGCCTGGCGCAGCGCGCACGAGCGCAAATTGCGCGGCCAGCTCGCTCCCTGGCGCGCCGTCGATGCCATCGAGGCGGCCTGCACCCGAACGCGCGCCGAGGCGTTCCGCCTGGAGCGCCAGTACTACCTGGAGTGCCGCGAGAGCCCGCAGCGCAAGGCGCTGATGCACGTGTTCCACGCCGAGCGCGCCGCGCGCAAGATCCCCGGCGTCGCAGCTCAGGTCACGCCCCTGCCGATCCGGCGCGCCGCCGTGGTCGGCGCCGGGACGATGGGCACGGGCATCGCGATCTGCTTCGCCAACGCCGGGATCCCGGTCACGCTGCTTGATGTGTCCGAAACGGCGCTCGCGCGTGGTTTTTCGCGCATCCGCGAGCTGTACGCCCAGACCGTCGAGCGCGGCAGACTCACTCGCGAGCAGGCGGAAGCGGCCATCGAACGCATCCGCGGGGCGAGTGACTATGAGGCACTTGGCGAGACCGACATCGCCATCGAGGCGGTGTTCGAGGACCCGGCGCTCAAGCGCGAGGTGTTCGAGAAGCTCGACCGCAGCGCCCCGCCGCACGCCATCCTCGCGAGCAACACCTCGACGCTCGACATCGATCGCCTGGCGGCGGTGACCGGCCGGCCGCAGCAGGTCGTCGGCACCCATTTCTTCAGCCCGGCGCAGGTGATGAAACTGATGGAGAACGTGCGCGGGGCGGCAAGCTCGCCGCAGACGCTGGCCACCGTGATGGCGCTCGCCCGGCGGCTAGGCAAGATTCCGGTGCTCGCCGGCAACTGCGACGGGTTCATCGGCAATCGCATGCTGCAGTATTACGGCGCGCAGGCCGAGCGGCTGCTCGAGGAGGGCGCCACGCCCGAGCAGGTCGACGGGGTGATCGAGTCCTTCGGCTTTGCCATGGGGCCGCTCGCGATGCGCGATCTGGCCGGCAACGATGTGGGCTGGGCGATCCGCCGCAACCGCACGCTGCCGCCCGATGAGCGCTGGTCGCCGATTCTCGAGCGCATGGCCGGCGAGGGGCGCCTCGGCCGCAAGAGCGGCCAGGGCTTCTATCGCTACGAGGGCGGCAAACGGCTGGCGAATCCTGAGGCGTTGGCGCTGATCGAGGCGGTCTCGCGCGAGCTCGGGATCGAGCGGCGCGCCATTTCCGATGAGGAGATTCTCACGCGCCTGCTGCACCCGCTGGTCAACGAAGGGGCGAAGATCCTCGCCGAGGGCATTGCGATCCGCCCGGGCGACATCGACGTGGTCTACATTCACGGCTATGGATTTCCCGCCTACAAGGGCGGGCCGATGTACTGGGCCGCGCAGGACGGCCTGGACCAGGTCATCGCGACGCTCGAGCGGCTCGCGCCGAGCCACGGCCAGCGGTGGCGCCCGGCGCCGCGACTGATCGAGGCCGCCCGGCGGGGCAGTTGGGATTGAGCGCGGCGCCGGCTTGACCCAGAAGTAAAATAAATGTACGTTTAAAACAGTTGTTTGAATGGTGGAGCCGGTGAAATCATCTCCCTTGCCCGCCGCCGACGCCGATCCCGGGCCGAAGTACTCCGAGACCGCAACGCGGATTCTCGATGCGGCCGAAGGTCTGTTCGTCGAGCTGGGTCTGGAGGCGACCTCGCTGCGGCTGATCACGCAGAACGCGGCGGTCAACCTGGCCGCGGTGAACTACCACTTCCGGTCCAAGGACGCGCTGTTCGAGGCCGTGTTCGCGCGGCGCTTCGCCCCGTGGGCGCGCGAGTGTCTGCGCGAGCTCGATGCGCTCGAGGCGAAGGTCGCCGCCGGCAAGGCCGTGCTCGATGTCGAGGCGGTGATGATGTGCTATGTCCGCCCGGCGCTGGCGCTCTCGAAGGATCCCTCGGGCGGCGGGGCGCTGTTCGTGCGCCTGTTCTCGCGCGTGCTGGTGGAGAACCACCGGCAGGTGCGCGAGACGCTCTCGCGCGATTGGGGTCATCTCGTCGCCCGCTACACCCTTGCGCTCGGACGTGCGCTGCCGCAGCTGTCAAGCGATGAGGTGGCGTGGCGGCTGCATCTGGGCTTGAGCGTGATGTTTCATGCCTTCGCGGGCAATGACATCCTCAAGCTCTTCGGCCGTTCGGCCGTGTCGGCGCGCGATCCGGATCTGATCGTCAAGCACGTCGTGCCGTTCGTGGTGGCGGGCATGAGCGCGCCGAACGGCAGGCATCCTGCGGCCTGAGCGCCGCGGGGCTCGTGAGCGCTGCGGCCGCCGTGGCCGCACAACCAGGGGAAGTCATGTCTGAGATGAATTTCAACATCCGCAAGGTGGCCGTGCTCGGTGCGGGCGTGATGGGCGCGCAGATCGCCGCGCATCTGGTGAATGCGCAGGTGCCGACGCTGCTCTACGATCTGCCCGATGCCGATGGCGGCAGCGGCATCGTCCACAAAGCCATCGCGGCGCTGCGCAAGCAGCAGCCCGCGCCGCTCGCGGCAGCGGGCCTCGAGGCGTTCATCGAGCCGGCCAACTACGCGCAGGACCTCGGGCGGCTCGCCGAGTGCGACCTCGTCATCGAGGCCATCGCCGAGCGGCTCGACTGGAAGCGCGCGCTGTATCACAAGGTCGCCCCCGCGCTCGGCGCCGGCGCGATCTTCGCCACCAACACCTCGGGACTGTCGATCGAATTGCTCGCCGAGGCGTGCCCGCAGGCGCTGCGTGCGCGTTTCTGCGGCGTGCATTTCTTCAATCCGCCGCGCTACATGCATCTGGCCGAGATCATCCCCTGCAGCACCTCCGATGCGGGGATGCTCGATCACCTTGAGACCTTTCTCGTCACCACTCTCGGCAAGGGGGTGATCCGCGCCAAAGACACGCCGAACTTCGTCGCCAACCGCGTCGGGGTGTTCTCGATGCTCGCGACGGTGGCGAATGCGGCGAAATACAACTTGCGCTTCGATGTGGTCGATGATCTGACCGGACCGAAGCTCGGGCGAGCCAAGTCCGCCACGTTCCGCACTGCCGATGTGGTCGGCCTCGACACTTTCGCCCATGTGGTGCACACGATGCGCGAGGGGCTCGCGCAGGATCCCTGGCGCGGCCTGTATGCCGTGCCGCCATGGCTCGAGAATCTGATCGGCGCCGGCGCGCTCGGGGCCAAGAGCAAGAGCGGCATCTACCAAAAGAAGGGGCGCGAGCTCCTGGTGCTCGATCCGGCAAGCGGCGCGCACGTGCCGGCCGATGCGCAGGCCGATGCCGCGGTGATCGAGGTGCTTAAGATCCAGGACGTCGCCGAGCGGTTTGCGGCGCTGCGCCAGAGCGAGCATCCGCAGGCGAAATTCCTCTGGGCGTCATTTCGCGACACGTTTCATTACATCGCCTATCACCTCGCGGACATCGCCCATTCGGCGCGCGACGTCGATCTGGCAATGCGCTGGGGTTTCGGGTGGCAGCGTGGACCGTTCGAGCTGTGGCAGGCGGCCGGCTGGTCGCGGATCGCGCACTGGATCGAGGCGGACATCCGCTCGGGCGAGGCGCTTGCGGCCGTACCGCTGCCGCAGTGGGTGCTCGAGGCCGGACGCACCGGCGTGCATTTTCCGCAAGGCGCCTACGATGCGGCCGGGAAGACCCTGGCGCGCCCCTCGAGCCTGCCCGTGTACCGCCGTCAACTCGCTCCGGCGTCGCTCACCGGCGAGCGGCGCGAGCTCGGCGAGACCGTTTACGAGAACGCGGCGGTGCGCGGTTTCACCAGCGGGGACGGCGTGCTCGTGGTGTCGTTGAAGACTAAGGCCCACTCGATCAGTCCGGAGGCGCTCGAGGGGCTCCATCAGGCCATTGACCTCGCCGAGGCGCACTACCGCGCGCTGGTGATCTGGCAGACCGAGCCGCCGTTTTCTGTCGGCGCGAACCTCGAGGCGCTGCGGCCGGCGCTTGCGGCCGGCGACTGGGCGAGCATCGAGTCGGTCATCGCGCGCTTTCAGAGCACGTCCATGCGTCTGCGCTACAGCCTGATTCCAACGGTGGCGGCCACCGAGGGTTATGTCTTCGGCGGCGGTTGCGAGTTCGTGATGCACTGCGACCGAGTGGTCGCCGCGCTTGAGTCCTACGTCGGGCTCGTCGAGGCCGGCGTCGGGCTGCTGCCCGGGGGCGGAGGCTGCACGGAGCTCGCACGGCGCGCCGCGCGCGAGAGCCGCGGCGATCTGCTCGCCGCCCTGAAGGAGTACTACATGGCCATCGCCACAGCGAAGGTGGCCACGAGCGGCATCGAGGCGCGGCGGATGGGCTATCTGCGCGACAGCGACCCGGTGGTGTTCAACGCCGATGAGCTGCTGTACGTGGCCAAGCATGAGGCGCTCGCGCTCGCGCAGGCCGGCTACCGGCCGCCGCTCGCCGGCGCGCGCTTCGCCATCGCCGGCCGCACCGGCGCCGCCTCGATCAAATCGCAGCTCGTGAACCTGCTCGAAGGGCACTTCATCAGCGCGTACGACTTCGAGATCGGCTCGCGCATCGCCGAGGTGATGACCGGGGGTGATCTTGAGGCCGGTACCGAGGTCGATGAGTCCTGGCTCCTCGCCCTCGAGCGGCGCCACTTCGTCGCGCTGCTCAGAAACCCCAAGACCCAGGAACGCATCGCGCACACGCTGAAGAGCGGCAAGCCGCTGCGCAATTGAGCGCTACGGGAGAGATTGCTCATGACGAAACAGATTCAAGAGGCCTACATCGTGGCTGCGACCCGCACGCCGGTCGGCAAGGCGCCGCGCGGCATGCTGCGCCAGGTCCGCCCCGATGACCTATTGGTCCATGCGCTCCTGAGCGCGCTCGCGCAGGCGCCGGCGATCGAGCCGGCTCTCGTCGAGGACGTGGTGGTCGGCTGCGCGTTCCCGGAGGCCGAGCAGGGCCTCAACATGGCGCGCGTGGCGGCGCTGCTCGCCGGACTGCCCGACACGGTGCCGGGCGCGACGGTCAACCGTTACTGCTCCTCGGGTCTGAACGCGGTGCAGATCGCCGCCGACCGCATCCGCCTCGGTGAGGCGGAGGTGGTGATCGCCGGCGGCGCGGAGTCGATGTCCATGGTGCCCATGATGGGCAACAAGGTGGCGATCAATCCGCGCGTGTTCGAGCGCGAGGAGAACTACGCGATCGCCTACGGCATGGGCATCACAGCCGAGAAGGTGGCGCGGCAGTGGAAGGTCTCGCGGGAGGATCAGGATGCGTTCGCGCTGGAGTCGCATCGGCGCGCGCTCGCGGCGCGCGCCGGCGACCGTTTCCGCGCGGAGATTTCCCCGCTCGAGGTGACGTACCGGACCGCGGACCTGACGAGCGGCGAGGTGCGCCGCGAGGTGAAGCAATTGCGCGAGGACGAAGGGCCGCGCGCGGACACCACGCTCGAGGCGCTCGCGCGCCTGAGGCCGGTGTTCGATGCCAAGGGAACCGTTACTGCGGGCAACAGCTCGCAGACTTCCGACGGCGCGGCGGCCGTCGTCCTCGTCTCCGAGGCGGTGCTCAAGCGTTACAACCTGACGCCGCTCGCCCGTTATGTGACCTTCGCCGTCAAGGGCGTGCCACCGGCGATCATGGGCATCGGTCCGAAGGAGGCCGTGCCGGCTGCGCTTGCGCGCGCGGGGCTGAAGCAGGATGCGCTGCAGTGGATCGAGCTCAACGAGGCCTTCGCCGCGCAGTCCCTCGCGGTGATCCGCGATCTCGGGCTCGATCCGGCGCGCGTCAATCCGCACGGCGGGGCGATCGCGCTCGGCCATCCGCTCGGGGCCACCGGCGCGATCCGCACCGCGACGCTGGTGCACGGCATGCGCCACACGGGGCGCAAGGGCTACGGCATGGTGACCATGTGCATCGGCACCGGCATGGGGGCGGCGGGGATCTTCGAGGTGTTCTGAGCGCGCCGGCTCACTCGGGGCGCAGGGCGGTGGCGATCGGCAGCCGCGCGGCGCGCACGGCCGGGAGCACGCCCCCGGCAAGCCCGAGCGCGAGCGCGTATTCGATGCCGATCGCCATCAGGTGCGGCGTGACAGCAAATCGGAACGCGACGACGCTGTACTGGTTGTAGGTCATCGCCCGAAAGCCATTGAACAGAGCGTAGGCGAGCGCCGCGCCGCACGCTCCCCCCAAAACCGCAAGTGCGGCCGACTCGAGCAGCACCGAGCTGAGCACCGCCGTGCGCGCAAACCCGAGCGCGCGCAGCGTGGCGATCTCGCGGGTGCGGACCGCCACGGCCGTGTACATTGTGTTGACGGCGCCGAACAGCGCGCCGCCGCCCATGAGCAGCGCGATCGCCCCCCCGATGACGTTGATGAAGAGCGCAAGGTTGTGCGCCTGTGCGGCGAAGTAGGCGCTCTCGCGCTGCACGCTGACGCTGAGCTGCGGGTTGGAAGTGACAAACCGCTTGAACGGCGCAAATGCGGCGCTCGAGCGCAGCCGCACGTAAAGCGAGCTGAAGGAGCTGCCGCGGTGATAGGCGCCCTCGAGAACCGGCAGGCTGGTCCACAGCTCCGAGTTGTGCAGCCCGCCGCCGTCATCGAAGACGCCGACCACGCGCCAGCGGTACGGTCCGGCGCGCAGCACGTGGCCCACGCGCAGTCCGCGGAAATCGCGCTCGGCGTCGGCGCCGACGATGATCTCATCGAGTCCAGGAGTGAACATCCGTCCGCGCACGATGCGCAGCCGCGGATCGACCCGCAGCGCCTGCGGCGTGACGCCGCGGAATGACACATCGGCCATGGTGCCGGTGCTGCGCTTGGTGAGACTGATCTGGGTGAGCAGCTGCGCCGAGATGAGCGGCCTGCCGCGCCAGCGCGCGATCCCCGGGGCCTGCGCGATGACCGGGATGAGGTCCTCCCCGAGGATGCTGTTGACCTCGGTGCCGGCACCGCCGTGCAGCACGATCGCGGTGTCCGGCGAGCCGGTCGCGGCCAGGGTGGCGCGAAAGCCGCTGCGGATCGAGAGCACCGCGAGCATGACGAGGACGACGCCGGCGAAGCCCAGCACTGCGGCGAGGGAGGAGTCGAGGCGCCGCCCGAGCGTGCCGAGGCTGTGCGCGCTCGTGAGCAGAGCTTGCCGCAGCCAGCGCACCTCAGCCCTCGCGCAAGCCGGCGGCGGCCGGCGCATTCAGCAGTGCGACGATCGGCAGGATCGCCGCGAGCGCCCCGAGCAGCACCATGAACACGCCTGCCCAGGGGAGCGCCGCGGGTGGAACGCGCAGTCCGGGCAGGAACTCGAGCAGCGCGGCGGCAAAGTCGCCGAAGCTGAGGACCAGCAGATACGCTCCGGTGAGGCCGAGTGCCCCGCCGAGCACGGTCAGGCTGAGCGACTCCAGCAGCACCAGCGCGCAGAGTCGGCGCCTGCCGAAGCCGAGCGCCTTCAGGAGTGCGAACTCGCGCAGCCGCTCGCGCACCGACTGCATCATCGTGTTGCCCGTGACGAGCAGCATCGTGAAGAATACCGCGCTCACCACCGAGGATACGATTGCGGCGATGTCGCCGAACTGGCTGGTGAAGTCGCGCACGAACGCCGCTTCGGGGGCAGTGCGGGTCTGGTCGGGCGAGTTGGCGAACAGTGCATCGACGGCATGGCTCACCCGGCTCCCCTCACCGGGGTGCGCGATACGCAGCACGAAGAAGCTGACCGAGCCCCTGCCGAAGGTCCGCTCCTCGTCGAGGTAGCGGTAATGCATCAGCAGCAGATTGTTCTGCTTCCCGCCCGGGCTGCTCATGATCCCGCGGATGATCACCTGCCAGGTAGTCGTGCCGTCCCGGTTTCGCCAGACACTCGAGCGCAGCGGGACCTCCTCGCCGAGCCGCCAGCCGTAGCGTTGCGCCAGATCGCGCCCGATCAGCACGCCGCGGCGATCGTCAAGCCAGGCGCGCCGCTCGGCCGCCGGCAGGCGATCCTCCGGGTACACCGCGAAATACGGGCGCCCCTGCACGGCGACCGCGTAGATCGGCTGGTTCGGCGTGCGGAAGTAGCCGCTGAACCAGGCTTGCCCGTCCACGGCGCTGACGCCGGAAACCGCCCCGATGCGGCGCGCATCGGCGAGCGGCAATTGATTGACCAGTGAGACGGCGTTTGAGGTCAGCAGCCGCGTGACGCGCTCAAAGCGAGGGCCGGCGCCGAAGGCCTGGCGCAACGCGAGCAGGACGCCGAACAGCGCGAAGGCGAACACGACCGACAACAGCGTAAAGACGAAGCGCGCCCTGCGGCGTGTCAGGTTCGCCCAGATCAGCGACCATTGGCTCACCTGCAGCCGGCCTCGGGGGTGAGCGCGGCGCTGGCGATCGGCCCACGATCGGACATCTTTCGGTCTCTCGCAGAGTCGGCGCGCGGGACGGGCGCGCAGCGGCGATTGTAGCCCCGTGCGAGAGGGTCGGCGAGGTGTGCCGCCGGCGCGAGGCAGCCCACTTGTGCGCGGACGCGCCGCCCTGCGACACTGCGTTCTCGTCCCGGCCGGGGAGCCCCGCGTGAATCCTCCCGCTTCATCCGACCGCCTGGTCTCGCTGTGGCGGCTCGATCCCAAGGTGCTGTATCTCAATCATGGGTCATTCGGCGCCTGTCCGGCGGCCGTACTGCGCGAGCAGTCGCGCCTGCGCGCGCAGATGGAACGCGAGCCGGTTGATTTCCTCGACGGCGTGCTCGGCGGTAAGCTCGATGAGGCGCGCGCGACGCTCGCGCGCTTCCTCGGCGCCGATCCGGCGGACATGGTGTTCGTCCCGAACGCCACTACGGCCGTCAATGCAGTGCTGCGCTCGTTCGCGCTGGAACCCGGCGATGAGCTGCTCCTCACGTCGCAGACCTACGGCGCGTGCCGCAAGGCCGCCGACTTTGTGACGCAACGCGCCGGCGCCCGGGTGATCACCGCGCGCGTGCCGTTTCCGCTGACGGGTGAGGAGGAGGTGGTTGCGGCGGTGCTTGCGGGCGTCTCGCCGCGCACGCGCCTGGCGCTGCTCGACCACGTCACGAGCCCGACGGCGCTCGTCTTGCCGATCGAACGCCTGGTCGGCGAGCTTGCCGCCCGCGGTATCGACACCCTGGTCGACGGCGCTCATGCGCCGGGCATGGTGCCGCTCGATCTGCGCCGCATCGGGGCGGCCTACTACACGGGCAACGCGCACAAATGGCTGTGCGCGCCGAAGGGCGCGGCGTTTCTGCACGTGCGCGCCGACCGTCACCGGCAGGTCCGACCGACGGTGATCAGCCACGGCTACGGCGGCGGACTGCACGCGGAGTTCGACTGGACCGGCACCTGCGATCCGACCGCGTGGCTGTGCATCCCGGCGGCGCTGAAGCATCTCGGGGCGGCGTTGCCGGGCGGTTGGGCGGAGGTGATGGCGCGCAATCACGGCCTGGCGCTCGAGGCGCGAGCGCTGCTGCTCGAGGCGCTCGGGCTGGCCCCGCCGTGCCCCGAGAGCATGATCGGCTCGATGGCCTCGATCCTGCTGCCTGAGCCGCAACCGGGTTGCGCGGCCGCGGGGCTCGACTGCAAGGCGCTGCACGGGTGGTTCCGCGCGCGCGGCATCGAGACGTGGCTGTTTCCCGAGCCGGCGCCGCTGCTGCGCATCTCGGCGCAGCTGTACAACGACCTCGAGCAGTACCGGCGCCTCGCCGGACCGCTGCTGGAGTGCTTCCGTGGCCGCTGAGGCCGAGCGCATCGAGCCCCGCGCCTCTCGACCTTCGATACCGCCATGGTGGTGTTCAGCCTGGTGGTGGGCATCGGCATCTTCCGCACACCGGCGATCGTGGCGCGCGCAGCCGGCAGTCGCGAGCGGTTTTTCACCGCTTGGATCGCCGCAGGGGCGGTGAGCCTCATCGGGGCGTTCGTATTCGCCGAGATCGGCGCGCGCCGTCCGCGCGCCGGAGGCTATTACCGCGTGGTTGCGGACTGTTACCACCCGGCGCTCGCGTTCATGCTGAACTGGTCGCAGACCATCATGCAGGGTGCGGGCGCGGCCGGGTTGGCCTTCATCGGCGCGGACTACCTCGCTCCGATCGTTCTGCCGCCCCGGTATGCGAACGCGCACTCCACGCTCGCGCTCGCGTGCGCCAGCATGCTGGTGCTGCTCGCTCTGAACTATCGCGGCGTGCGTCTCGGGGCGCGCGCGCAGAACCTGCTCTCTCTGCTCAAGATCGCGCTGATGGCCGCGCTGGTGATCTGCGCGTTCACACTGGTCCGGCGCGCCGCGGTCCCCGCGCACGCCCGCATTGCGGCGGCGGACGGCTCATGGCCGATGCGCCTCGCCACGGCGCTGGTGCCGTGCTTTTACGCCTACGGCGGCTATCACCTGACGATGAACCTCGGCGCGGACCTGAAGAACGCGCGCCGGCGCTGTCCGCTCGCCATCGCGGCCGGCGTGCTCACGGTGGTGACATTGTATCTGCTGCTGAACTTCGCCTACCAGCGCGTGCTCGGCCAAGGCGGCGTGGCCGGCTCGCCCCTGGTGGCCGCCGCACTGACCGGTGCGCTGTTCGGGCGGGCGGGCAAGGCGGTCGTCTCCACGCTGGTGTTTCTCTCGGCCGCCGGCTTCGTCAACGCGACCATCGTGCACATGCCGCGCACCTTCTACGCGATGGCCGAGGACGGTGCGCTGCCGCGCGCCTTCATGCGTGTCAATGCGCGAACTCAGGCGCAGGAGGCGGGCGGCTTTGCGATGCGCGGCTATCCGCTGCTGCCGGCGTTCTACATTCTGTGCCTGCTCACCGTGGCGGTGCGGGTCGCGATGCTGAAACCGGCGCTCGCGCTCGCCGGCGG
>JAJYLP010000173.1 GCA_021787615.1 Pseudomonadota bacterium | reverse complement strand
ATTTGCGCCGGGAGATCAATCGACGTGGTTGGGCCTTCGCTGCCTTAATGGTCGCCCTGTTCGTCACGATGTTTGGAGTGATGGCGCACGGATTTGGCTGGGTTCACTGAATCTCCGTGAGCGCAACTGAGCCAATGGACCGCGCATGGTTGAGTCGATCGAACTCCGAATCCGTCGACTTGAGTTGGGACTCAAGGCCGTGGGACTGGCGCTACGCGACCTGCACGACGCTGACGAGCGCGCTGAGCGAAAGAAGCGAAAACGCGAACAACGATTCCGGGAAAGCGCGGGCCATACCGCCGAAGGCGTTCCGGCCGTCTTCGTTCTCTGGATATTCCTTCCCGCTTGGTGTGGATTTGGCGCTCATCACGAACCGCCGCGCGGTCAAGGCATTTGACTTCAGCGCTCTCGAGCGACTCCTCCGCGCCCCTCACGGGAAGCTCATCGCGGTGGATCGGCCGTTCGAGGACGTCCGCGTCACAAGCCGGATGGCGCACCGACACGCCGACAAAGGCGACGCCAAGACTGAACGCTAATCCAATGCTCGTGTCCATCATTGTGCTCCTCGCGGCAGGCGCTTCGGCCGGCTTTCTAAGCGGTTTGCTCGGCATCGGTGGCGGGCTGCTCGTGGTCGCGGCCCTCAGCGTTGCGCTGCCAACGCTCGGAATACCGGCCGCACAGGTGATTCACGTGTCGGTGGCCACCGCGATGGCGGCAAACGTACTCACCTTGGCCTCCTCGGCGACGGCGCACGTGCGCCGAGGCAGCGTGGCATGGCCAACCTGGCGGTGGCTTGCACCCGGCATGGTGGTCGGCGGCTTTGCGGGTGCGCATATCGCGCAGCTTCTCTCGGCCCAAGCGCTCCGGTGGACCATCGCCGTGTTCTGCACAGTGATGGCCTGGCGCATGGCCCGCGGCACGAAGCGCGCTCAAGACCTCGAGCGGGTCGAGCCCGTGCCGCGCTCGCCCTGGCTGCTGCCGGCCGGCACGGGGATCGGGGCGCTCTCGGCGATGGTCGGCATCGGCGGCGGGTCGATGACCGTGCCGCTGCTGATCTCGCTCGGCATCAAGCCCGTGCGGGCCGTGAGCACGAGCGCGGTGTGCGGATTCACCATCGCAGTCTCCAGCGCGTTGAGTTACGCGCTGACGGTGCACGCTCCGCGACAGCCTTTGCCCTGGGGCTCGCTGGGCGAGCTGTATCTTCCGGCCGCGGCGGTGGCCGCCACCGGTTCGATGGCGCTGGCGCCCGTGGGCACGCGCCTCGCGCACGCACTCTCCGGTGCCGCACTGACCCGCGTCTTCGCGCTGTTTCTGCTGGTGGTCGGCGCCTTGATTGCGGCCGGCCGATGATCCGGCGCCGTCAGTCGGCGCTCGACTCCGCTGTGTCGAAGAACTCGACTTCCCCGGTCTCGAGCGAATACTCCGCGCCCACCACGGCGAGGCCATCGCTCTGGATCAGCCGCTCGAGGACATCCGAGCCGTAGCGCAGGTGGCTCACCGACACCCCGACGTTGGCGCGCACCGCCTGGCGCACGAGCGCATCCTCGTCGTGGCGCAGCTCGGTCTTGAGCAGCCCCTCGACGGACGGGCGCACCCGGTCCACGATGGAGCGGATGTTGGGAGACTGATTCTCGGCGGGACGGCGCAGCTGCTCGAGCGTCGCCTGGATCGCCCCGCAGCGCGAGTGCCCGAGCACGACCACGAGACGCGTGCCGAACTGCTCGGCCGCAAACTCCACGCTGCCGATCAGCGAGGGGGCGACGATGTTGCCCGCCACCCGAATCACGAACAGGTCGCCCAGGCCCTGATCAAAGACGATCTCCGCCGGCACGCGCGAGTCCGAACAGCCGAGGATGATGGCGAGCGGCTTCTGCTCCTGGGTGAGCTGGATGCGCGGCGAGGCGCCGAGCGAGGCTTCGTGATGGCGCACCCGCTCGACGAAGCGGCGGTTGCCGTCCTTCAGGCGCTGCAGCGCCTCTGCTGCCGTAGTCATGAGGCAAGAGTGTAATGACCGCCACGCGGATACACAATGTTCCTGCCCCCGGGGTCGCGCGGCAGAATGGGCGTTGCGGTCTACTCTTGAGGTGCCCACCGACTCGCTCTCGGTTCACAGGACGGTCCGGGCCACAGCGCCGCCCCGGCATGACGTAACGCACGACGCTGACCGGTCGGGTCAATCTCGCAGGCGCCTGCCCCGCGAGCGAAGGATGAGCCCATTGCGGGTCTGTGCCCACCCCGGTTCCGATGGCAGGTGACCCGCCGCGCCGGCGGCAGGTGTTCGCGTCGCAGACGGACAAAATCGTCCACCTGTCCGGCAAAACCGTCCTACCGCTCCCGCGGCCTCGTGTCCCAGTGTGCACCTAGCCGATCCGCCGGATTCCAAGATTTATCCCGGCGCCATGCGGTTGTTTTCGACATCCTCACCGGGAGATACCGTAATGAACAGTTTGAAGAAGACGCTGACCACCCTGTGGCACGACGAAGAAGGCTTGACGATCGTCGAATACGCGATTGCCGGCGGGCTGATCGCCGCAGGCGTGATCGTCGCGTTCACCGATCTCGGCAAATCCGTGAACAACGTAATCACCTACATTTACACCACGTTGAATACAAATTCGCCCGCGGCCGCAGGTTAAGGGCTAGGTCGACGGACGGGCCGCGGCAACGGCCCGTCCGT
>JAJYLP010000094.1 GCA_021787615.1 Pseudomonadota bacterium | reverse complement strand
CGGCCACCTCCTGGATGGTCTGCTCATCGATGCTCGGACGCGTGAAAGGCAGGAAGGGTTGCATGACTTATGAGCGGAACACCAGCACGACGCCGACAATGATGACCACGATGCCCGCCACGCGCTCCAGGTTCGGCACTTCCCCGAGCAGCCACCAGGCGAGCGGCACCATGAGCAGGTAGTTGAGCGAGAGCATCGGGTAGGCCTGGCTGACGGGCGCGCGCGAGAGGCCGATCAGCCACACGATCACCGACAGGCCGTAACAGGCGAGCGCGAACCACAACCACGGCACGGTCGCGAGCGCGAGCAGCCGCTTGGGCACATCGACGCCCGCGCCGAACAGCGGACCGGTCGCATCGGTGGCGGCCTTCAGCCCCAGCTGCGCCACCAGATTGAGCAGCACCCCGCCGATGAGAAATGCGAAGACTGACCACTTCATAAGCGGCTCACCGCCACTGTGAAACTGTCCCGGCCGATCACCCGCCCCGGCAGGCCCTCCTTGCGGTAGCGCTGCCACACCACGGGCGCGAAGAACGCGACCGCATCATGGCTCGCTTTCCACTGGCGCACAAACTGCGCCGGCGTCGCGGTCATCAGCCCCGGCTGCCAGCGCTCGCCCGCTCCGAGCTCGCCTTGGTAGCTCACCAGGACCAGCAGCCGGCCGAGATACGGAGGAATGGTCTGGCGGTACTGGCCGACGCTGTAGAGGGCCGTTCCCGGGTGCACGTCGTGTTTGATTTCCTGGACCAGCTGATAGGCCGAGCGCGATGGCGGAATCACCGCGTACTGGCACAGCAGCGCCTGCCAGGCGAAGATGAAGGCGAGCGCCACCACGAACGCAGTCGCGACCCCGTCTGCCTGCGCAGCGCCATCGGCTGCGGCGCCGCGCCGGGCCGCGAGCGCACCGGCCGCCACCGCCACGATCACGGCGGCCCCCGCCGCGGCGCCCCACACGAACGCCAGGGGCGGGATGAACCCATTGCGGTGCTCGGAATAAACGAGCAGCCCGACGGCCACGAAGAGGGCAAGACCGGCTCCGGCCCACACCGAGCGCCTGAGCGCCCCCGGGCGGCGCGCGAGGTACACGCCCGTCAGCGCCGCGATCGGCGGGAAGATCGGCAGGATGTAGGTGGCGAGCTTGGAGTCCGAGATCGAGAAGAAGACGACCGTCAGGACCGAGTACAGCAGCAGGAACTTCAGCGGCTTGAAGTGCGGCACGGGACCTGAGTCCCGCCAGGCGGCGCGCGAGGCGCGCGCGAGCGGCACGAGCCAGGCGAACGCCCCGATCACCAGCAGCGCGATGAAGTACCACCACGGTTCGATGCGCCGCGCCTCATCGGTGAGGAAGCGCTGGAAGTGCTCGTGAATGAAGAAATACTCGGCAAACACGGGGTTGCGCAGCGTCACGGCGACGAACCACGGTGCGGCGATCAGCACCATCAGCGGGATGCCGAGCAGCAGGTGCAGGCGCCGCCAGGGCCGCGCATCGCGCTCGAGCACCGTATAGCCGATGAGCGCGAGCCCGGCGAGCACATACACCTCGAGCCCCTTGGTGAGCAGCGCGAGCGCCGCCGCCGCCCAGGACACGAGCATCCAGTTGCGCTCGGCTCCCGAGCCGGGCTCGGCGCACTGGCCGCGCGTGAAGGCGAGCACCATGGCGGTCAGCCAGAAGGTGAGGCCCGCATCGAGCAGGTCCAGATGCCCGATGATGCCGAAGTACGGACTCATCGCGAGCAGCGCCACCGCCGCGACGGCCGCGCGCCGGTCGTAGAGACGGGACAGCCAGGCGTAGATCAGGGCAAGACAGCCGAAGCCGAGCCCCACCGTCCACAGGCGCGAGGTCCAGTTGCTGACGCCGAACACCGTATAGACGCTGGCGGTCGCCCAGTACTGCAGCACCGGCTTCTCGAAGTACTTCAGCCCATCGAGCCTGGGGGTCACCCAGTTGCCGCTGACCAGCATCTCGCGAGGGATCTCCGCGTAGCGGCCCTCGTCCGGGTCGAACATCGGGCGAATCTGCAACGTGGCGAACCACACCGCCGCCAGCAGCACCCACGCCCACCATCTCAATCGCTCGGCGCGCGCCTGCGCTGCGCTCATAGCTCGAACCTCATTCACGCCCGCAGGGCGCTGATCAGAGCCCGGACGCCGAGGCGCTCAGAGCGTTGAAGCTGCCGAGCCTGACGTAGAAATCGATGGTCTTGCGGATCGCCGTATCCAGATCGGTGCTCGGCCGCCAGCCGAGGTCGCGCTTGGCCGCCTCGATCGCGGGCACCCGCACCTGGATGTCCTGGTAGTACTTGCCGTAGTACTCCCCGGCGGACACCTCGACGATCTCGGTGGCCTTGGCCGCATCGCGCAGCTGCGGGAACTCCTGAGCGATGCGGATGGTGCGGTCGGCGAGCTCGCGGATCGACACACAGTTGTCCGGGTTGCCGATGTTGAAGATGCGCCGCGTCGCCCGTCCGTCCTGGTTCTCGAGAATGGTGAGCATCGCCTCGATCGCATCGTCGATGTAGGTGAAGGAGCGCTTCTGGCGCCCGCCATCGACCAGCTTGATCGGCCGGCGGTACAGCACGTTGGAGAGAAACTGGGTGAACACGCGCGAGCTGCCCTCCTTCGGCTCCTCGATGTTGTCGAGATTCGGGCCGATGAAGTTGAACGGGCGGAACAGCGTGTAATCGAGGCTGTCGCGCACGCCGTAGGCGTAGATCACTCGGTCGAGCAGCTGTTTGGAGGCGGCGTAGATCCAGCGCTGCTTGTTGATCGGCCCGTACACGAGCGGGCTCGTCTCCTCATCAAGCACCGCATCCGGGGACATGCCGTAGAGCTCGGAGGTCGAGGGGAACACCAGGCGCTTGCCGTACTTGGCGCAGTGGCGCACCACGGTGAGATTCGCCTCGAAATCGAGCTCGAAGACCTTAAGCGGATGGGTCACGTACTGCGCCGGGTTCGCGATCGCCACCAGCGGCACCACCACATCGCACTTCTTGACGTGATACTCGACCCACTCCTTGTTGATGGTGATGTCACCCTCGACGAAGTGGAAGCGATCGTCCTTCGGCAGGTCCCCGAGCTTGTTGTCCGAGAGGTCGATGCCGTAGACCTCCCAGTCGCGAGAACGCAGAATCGCGCCGGTGAGCGCGCTGCCGATGAAGCCGTTCGCCCCGAGAATCATGATCTTCAGTGCCATGGAAACCCTTCGTGCCCGGTACACACCCGGCGCATAAAAAGAGGAATTTTAGCAGCTTCCGACCGGCGCGCATGCGCTCTTGCCGCGCGGCGCCGGCGCACCGCGCGCCGGCCCGCCGCCTCAGAAGCGCAGCCCCACGGTGATCGGCACGAACACGGTCGGCTGGGTGGTCTCGATGCGCTGGTAGCGCGCCTCGACGAAGAAGGTCTGGCCGTCGCGCAGCAGGAAATCCAGGCCCACCCCGGCGTTCCAGGAGAGCCGCGTGGTGCTGCCGCTCGCCACCACGACGTCCCCGGGCACCAGCCCGTAGCTGCAGTAGCCGAACCAGGGGTCGCAGAAGTAGCTGCCGAATGCCACCGTCTGGGTGAGCGCGACATACAGGTGATCGACGCCGATGCCCGCGACGCCGAAACCGCTCACCGTGGGCGTGAAGTGCACCTTGTACTCACCGTCGAGGTTCACTCCGACCACCTCGCCGTAGCCGTTGTCGATCTCGATCTGATTGGCCTGCTCATTGATCGCGATGAGGTTGCGCGTGGCATCGAAGCGGCTGAATTCGAGATCCGCACGCAGCCCGAATGGCCCGCCCGGGCGGGGCCTCCAGGTCACACCACCGCCCAAGGTAAAGCCGCCGTCGAAGAACTGCGAGGTCGAGCCCACCGTCGGGCTGTAGCCGATCTGCAGGTGCCAGTGCAGCGGCTGCTCGGGCGCGAAGGTCTGCTCGTAATAGCTCTGGGCCGGCGCCCGCGCCGACACGCCGAGCAGGACGAAAGCCGAGAGAGGGATCAGGTAACGGTTCACGTGATGGACTCCTTCGGCGCCAGCGGGGCGCCCCATCCGGCCGCGGCACTCGCCTCGCGGCACCTACGCGGCACGCAGCTTGCGCTTGAGCACCTGAGCGATGTCATGCATCTCCTCGATGCCGAGCAGCATCGCACAAGCGAAGAACGCACCAGCGCCCGCCACGATGACCAGCGCCAGCTCGCCGAGTTTCGGCCAGAACGGCTCGCTCTGCCAGCCGCCGAGCAGCCAGTGCGAGCCGCCCCAGCAGATCGCCGCCAGCACCGCACAGGCCACGCTCAGCCTCGCGAGCAGTCCGAGCAGGGCACGCGACTCGAGCCGGCCGAGATGCCGGCGCATGAGCGCGTACAGTACCAGGAAATTCGTCGTGGCCACGCAGGCGGTCGAGAACGCCAAGCCCTGCGGGCCCCAGTGAAAGCGCACGGTCGTGAGCCAGCACAGCAGCAGGTTCAGCCCCATCGCGCACAGGCTCACCAGCATCGGGGTCTTGCGCCGCTCGACCGCGTAGAACGCGTTCACGAGCACCTTCAGCGCCGCGTACCCGCAGAGTCCTATGGCGTAGAGGCGCAGCGCCGCGGCCGTCTCGGCCGCATCGCCCGCCGAGAACCTCCCGTGCTGGTAGAGCACCGAGACGATGGGCGCTGCAAGCAGGATCAGGCCGATCGTCGCCGGGACGGTCATCAGCAGCACCATGCGCAGGCCGCGGGCGAGCTCGCTGCGGAATCCCTCGTGATTGCCGGCCGCCGCCAGCCGCGAGAGCATGGGCAGGGCCACCGTGCCGAGGGCGACCCCGAACATCCCGAGCGGGAACTGCATCAACCGGAAGGCGTACTGGAGCCAGGTGATCGGTCCGTTGCCGAGGAGCGAGGCGAACGCCGAGTTCACCACGACGTTCACCTGGACCGAGCTTGCGGCGATCACCGAGGGGCCCATGATCAGCAAGATGGCCTTGACCCTCGAGTCCCGCCAGCGGAAGTCCGGACGGAACCGGTAGCCGAACCGCCACAAGCGCGGGATCTGCACCCCGAGCTGCAGCACTCCGCCGACGAGCGTGCCGAGGGCGAGCCCCACGGTGGCCTTCGGCCCGAAGTGCGGATCGAGCCACCAGCCCAGCCCCGCCCCGACGATGATGGTGCCGAGATTGAAGAAGGAGGAGGCGAGCGCCGGCATGCCGAACACATTGCGCGCGTTGAGGATGCCCATCACCAGCGCCGCGAGCGACACGACCAGGATGAACGGATACATGATCCGCGCCAATTGCACGGTGAGCGCCGCTTTGGCCGGACTGAACCCCGGGCCCAGCAGCGCCACCAGCCACGGCGCAATCGCGATGCCGAGCAGCACCAGCGCGCTGATCACGATGACCGCGAGCGTGAGCACCTTGTTGGCGAGCTGCCAGGAGGACTGCTCGCCCTCGCGCACCAGCGTCTTGCTGAAGGTCGTGACGAAAGCGGTCGAGAGCGCCCCCTCGCCCACCATGTCGCGCAGCAGGTTCGGGATGCGGAAAGCGGTGATGTAGGCGTCCATCAACCGCCCGCCGCCGAACAGCGCGCCGAACACGATCAGGCGCACCAGTCCGAGCACGCGGCTCGAGAGCACCGCCAGGGCAATCATCACGGCGCCGCGGGTGTTGAGCCTCTCTGCCTGCGCGCCCGTGGGCGCGGACCGTTCCGGGGCGGCCACCGGAGGCGCTCTCAGACCGGCACCGCGGCAGCCGCTCGGGCCGCCGCCGCCTCAAGGCCGTTACACTGGCTCCGCCGCCGCGGAACGCTCACCGCCGAAGCGCCGCTCATCTGATCCGCCTGCTCTGGTTCGCGCACGTGGCGCACCACGGCGCCGAGCGCGCAAGCATAGCGGCAGGCGCCGCCGCGCGCGAGCCGAGCGCCCGCTCGAATCAGACGTGCCGCTCGCCGAACTCGACCCAGATGCCGCGCTCGCACTTCAGGGGCGTCTCGCCGCTGAGCACCCGCGCGCCGTCGGCATACCGCACGTCGTTGAAATAGCAGCAGCCGGCCTCGTCCCCCGCCTGCTCGCGCAGCAGCTCGAAGGACTCCTGCGGATCGCTCTGCCAGGGAGAGTTGCGTCGCTCCGGGTCGGCCGCGCCGACCTGCGGCAATGCGCCGCCCCGTTCAGTTTCTCGCCTCATCGGTCGCTCCCCGGTGCTGCCTCGCACCGTGTTCACAACTCGCCCGCGAGCCGCACGACGTAGCGGCCCCGCGCCTGCCCGGCGATCAGCTCGCGCGCCGCCTGCGGCACCTGCTCAAGGCCGATCACCGCGCGCACGATGCGCTGCTCGATGCGCGGCGGCCGCCAGGGGCCGGCGAGCTGCTGCCACAGCGCCAGCCGCCAGGGGCGCGGCACCTGCACGGAGTGGATGCCGAGCAGACTCACCCCGCGCAGGATCAGCGGCAGGACCGTGGTATTGAGCCCGGCCGATTGCGCCAGTCCAATGCACGCGATGTTGCCCCACGGCCTGACGGTGCGCGTCAGGTACGTCAGCACCTCGCCGCCGAGATTGTCCACCGCGCCGCCCCAGAGGGCCTTCTCGAGCGGTTTGGCGCCGAGGTCGAGCTGCCCGCGATCGATCACCTCATCGGCGCCGAGCTCGCGCAGCTGCAGGGCGGCCTCCGGCTTGCCGGTGAGCGCCGCCGTCTGAAAGCCCGTCCGCCGGAGCAGGGTGAGCGCGATGGTCCCGACGCCGCCGCTCGCACCGGTCACGACGATCGGACCCTGGGCCGGCGCCTGGTGATTCTCGAGCATGCGGCGCAGCGCCAGCGCGGCGGTGAACCCGGCCGTGCCGAGCGCCATCGCCTCGAGCAGGCTCAGCCCCTCGGGCAAGGGCACCAGCGCCTCGGCCGGCACTCGGGCGTACTCGGCGAGCCCGCCGTCGAGCCACTCGCCCAGACCCGCGCCCGTGGCCAGCACCCGCTGCCCGGGCCTGAAGGCCGGATCCTCGCTCGCCTCGACCACGCCGGCCAGATCGATGCCGGCGACCCGCGGATAGGCGCGCATGATCGCGCCGCGCCCGGTGATGGCCAGTGCATCCTTATAGTTGAGTCCCGAGTACGCCACGCGCACCCGCACCGCGCCGGCGGTGAGCTGCTCGAGCGAAACCGACTCCAGCGAGGCGCTCGTGCCGCTCGCACTGCGGTGAACTCGGATCGCCTTGAACGGGGACATGCGCGCTGCGGATTGGGACGGTGAACGCTATTGTATCGGCGTCGGCCGCGCCCCGGTCCCCGGGAAACCCGCACCGCCATGGATAAACGCCGGGGGATGCCGTACTGTGCATAGCATTGTTTTTCAATCACTTGGACGATACTCATGACTGAAGTACTCATCTGTGACGCGATCCGCACGCCGTTCGGCCGCTACGGCGGAGCGCTTGGCGCGGTGCGCGCGGACGATCTCGCGGCCATCCCGCTGCGGGCGCTGCAGGAGCGCCAGCCCGCGCTCGACTGGGCGCGGCTCGATGATGTGTACCTCGGCTGCGCCAATCAGGCCGGCGAAGACAACCGCAACGTCGCGCGCATGGCCGTCCTGCTCTCGGGGCTGCCCGAAAGCGTGCCCGCCTCGACGGTGAATCGGCTGTGCGGCTCGAGCCTCGATGCGGTGGCAATCGCCGCGCGCGCCATCGCCGCCGGTGAGACACAGCTGATGATCGCCGGCGGCGTGGAGAGCATGACCCGCGCGCCCTTCGTCCTGGGCAAGGCCGAGCAGGCGTTTGACCGGGCGAGCCGGCTCGAGGACACCACCCTCGGCTGGCGCTTCGTCAATCCGCTCATCCAGAGCCGCTTCGGCATCGACTCGATGGCGCAGACCGCGGAGAACCTGGTCGCGGAGCGCGGCATCTCGAGGGCCGATCAGGACGCATTCGCGCTGCGCAGCCAGCAGCGTTACGCGCGCGCGCTGGCGCGCGGATTCTTCGCCAGGGAACTCGTGCCGGTCACCGTGGAGCGCCACAAGCAGCCGCCCCAACGCATCGAGACTGACGAGCACCCGCGGCCGGACACCTCGCTCGAGACGCTCGGCAGACTCAAGGGTGTCGTCCGTCCAGACGGATCGGTCACCGCGGGCAACGCCTCAGGCATCAATGATGGCGCGGCCGCGGTGCTGCTCGCGAGCGAGTCCGCCGCCGCGCGCTACGGGCTGACGCCCCGAGCACGGGTGATCGGCAGCGCCGTCGCCGGCGTTCCGCCGCGCATCATGGGCATCGGGCCGGCCCCCGCTACGCGCAAGCTCCTCGAGCGCACCGGTCTGTCACTGCGGGATCTCGATGTCATCGAGCTGAACGAGGCGTTCGCGGCGCAGTCGCTCGCGGTGCTGCGCGAACTCGGACTGCCGGATGAGGCCGAGAACGTCAACCCGAACGGCGGTGCGATCGCCATCGGCCATCCCCTCGGGGCGAGCGGCGCCCGGCTGGTGGCCACCGCGCTGAGCCAGCTCGAGGCGAGCGGCGGTCGGCGCGCGTTGTGCGCGATGTGCATCGGCGTCGGCCAGGGCATCGCGCTGCTGCTCGAGCGCCTCTGAGGCGCAGCGCCCGGCGGCGCTTCAGCTCACCCGCACGCGCAGCGGCTCGAGGCCCGTGCAGCTCGCCTCCATCAGATCGCCACGCTCGACGGGTCCTACCCCCGCGGGCGTGCCGGTGAAGATCAGGTCGCCGGGGCAGAGCGTCCAGGCGGCCGACAGATGCGCGATGATCTCCGACACGCTCCAGATCATCTGACTCAGCGGGCTCCTCTGTCGCTCCTGCCCGTTGACGCTGAGGGCGATCTCACCGGCGCCGATCGTGCCGGCGCCCGCGCTCGGGGTGATCGGCCCGAGCGGCGCGGCGTGATCGAATCCCTTGCCGATGCACCAGGGGGCGGAGCGCTTCTTCATCTCGCTCTGCAGGTCGCGGCGCGTCATGTCGAGTCCGACGGCATAGCCGTACACGTGCTCGAGGGCGCGCGCGGAGTCGATGTCGCGTCCGCCGGCGCCGAGCGCCACGACCAGCTCCACCTCGTGATGCAGATTGTGCGTCAGGCTCGGATACGGCATCGCGCCGGTCCCGCCGGCTTCGACCGGCAGCAGCGCATCGGCGGGCTTGAGGAAGAACACCGGCGGTTCGCGGCCGCTGCGGCCCATCTCCTGGGCGTGCGCCAGATAGTTCGAGCCCACACAGTAGATGCGATGCACGGGAAAACGCTCGGCGGCGCCGGCGATCGGCGCGCTCACGACAGGAGGTGGCGCAAAGAGGTAGCTCATGGAGACTCGGCGCATCCGGGACAGGCGGCGCAGTCTACCCGCGGGCCGGCGAGCCCGTCCAACCGGCCCGGCCGCGGCGCGCCGCCCGTTACGGCCGTCCGCCCAGGATGCGCGCCGGCAACATCACCAGCGCCCGCAGAAAATCGAACACGCCGTCGACGACGATGCCGAGGAGCCGCAGCGGCAGCAGCAGCAGCCACACCAGCGGCCACAGCAGAAGCGCCAGCACCGCGATCGGCCAGCACAGCACGAACAGGATCAGCCACAGCAGCAGTTTGACCATGGCGCTACGCTAACGGGCCTGCCGCCGCCGGGCAAGCGGCGCGGCTCCTGCGCAGCGCTCCGCGGCGCGCCGCTGGGCCGGGATGGTGCCCTGACGGCGGCTGAGAACCCGCAGCCGCCCGGTGCCGTGGCCCGACTCGCCTCGTCGCGGCGGACGGGGCGTTCGCCGCAAAATCGCCCTCCCCGTCCCGCCCCTGCGCTCCCCTTGCGGTGCGGATGCGGCATCATATGCGCCGCTCGGCCCCGCGAATGAGTCCACCAAAATCGAGCCCGAGCGCTGGAGGAGCACCCGAATGAAGCAAGTTGCTGCACTCGCGGCCGTTTTCGCTCTGGCCGCGTGCGAAGCCTGCGTCGCGCCCGCGTTCGCCGCCGGCCACAAAGCCCCGGCCCCCTCGGCTGCGGCGGCACCGGCGCTGTTCACGCCCCGTGAGGTGAAGAGCTACGGCACCGTCACCGTCGCTCGGCACAAGATCGCCTACGAGGCGATTGCGGGCACCATCATCGTCCACCCGCAGGGCTGGGACGATGCCGCCACCCCCGCGCACGGCAAGCACGCCCTCGGCATGCCCGATGGCCCGCCCGTGACCTCGATGTTCTACGTCGCGTACTTCAAGCGCGGCGTGCCGGCGCACGAGCGGCCGGTCACCTTCCTCTATAACGGCGGCCCGGGCTCCTCGACCGTGTGGCTGCACATGGGCGCCTTCGGTCCGGTGCGCGTGGTGACCAAAAACGACACGCACACGCCCGCCGCTCCGTACAGCCTCGTCAAGAACCAGTACAGCCTGCTCGACGCCACGGACCTCGTGTTCATCGACGCGCCGGGCACCGGCTACAGCCGCATCGAGGGCAAGGGCGCGGCCAAGGCTTTCTACGGCGTCGACCCGGACGGACACGCCTTCGCCTCCTTCATCACCCAGTTCCTCACGCGCTTCAAGCGCTGGAACTCCCCGAAGTACCTTCTCGGGGAGAGCTATGGGACGCCCCGCTCGGCGGTGCTGATCAAGGATCTCTCGCTCGGCCGCAACGTCGATTTCAACGGCGTGATCCTGCTGTCGCAGATCCTGAACTTCTCCCTGAACGATGACGGCCCGGGCGTGAACCCCGGCGTCGAGCTGCCGTACGAGCTCGCCCTGCCGAGCATGGCCGCCACCGCCTGGTACCACCACCGGGTGCCGTCCAATCCGCCGCATCTTCGCCCCTTCCTGAAGACGGTCGAGCACTTCGCCATGGGCAAGTACGCCAATGCCCTGGCCGCGGGCGCGAGCCTGCCCGAGGCCGAGCGGCAGAGCATCGCCGAGCAGATGCACGAGTACATCGGTCTGCCGGTGGCTTACCTGCTCAAGGCGAACCTGCAGGTAAGCGGTCCTGAGTTCGAGCACGAGCTGCTCAGCAACGAGGACATGACCACCGGTCGGCTCGACACGCGGTTCGAGGGTCCGTCCATGGACCCGCTCAGCCGCACATCCGAGTACGACCCGCAGTCCGCTGCGATCAGCTCCGCTTACGTGACCGCCTTCAATACCTACGTGACGAAGGACCTGCACTACCCGACGGATCTGCGCTACCTGCCGGAGATCTTCACGCACTGGAACTTCAAGCATCGGCCGCCGGGGGCGCGCATCCCGCTGCCGATCGCCACGAATGTCATGCCGGATCTGGCCGTGGCGATGAAGTACGATCCGCTGCTGAAGGTCATGCTGAACGGCGGCTACTACGATCTCGCCACGCCCTTCTGTGAGGGCTACTACGAAATGCACCACCTGCAGATCCCGAACAGCCTGCAGTCGAACATCTCGTATCACTATTACAAGTCGGGGCACATGATCTACGCGAACCTTCACGCTCTGAAGCAGCTGCACGCCAACATTGCGGCCTTCATCCGCAAGACCGACAACGTTTCAGGAGGCTGACCATGAGCCATACGATGCGAAGCCGATTCGCCTGGCGCGCTGCTCATGCGGTCGCGGCCGCCTCGGCACTGACGCTGGCTGCAGTTGCCGCTCCGGCGCTGGCGAACTCGCCGCACGCGGCCGCCCACGCCCACACCAACCCGTACTTCCGCACGATCACGAGCACCACCGCAGGCACGGTCAAGGTCGAGGGCAAGACGATCCACTACCATGCCGTGGCCGGCATGATCATCGTGCACGCCGCCGGCTGGAACGACGCCACGGACGCCTACGGCCCCGGGCAGCCCCCGGCGGGCGCAGCGAAGAAGGTGCAATCCGAGTCCTCGATGTTCTACGTCGCCTATTTCAAGGACGGCGCCCATCCGAGCAAGCGCCCGATCACCTTCCTCTACAACGGAGGTCCGGGCTCCTCGACGGTATGGCTGCACATGGGCGCATTCGGGCCGGTGCGGGTCGTGACCAGCGATCACACCCACACGCCGCCGGCGCCCTACGGGCTGGTCAACAACCCGTACAGCCTGCTCGATGCCAGCGACCTCGTGTTCATCGATGCGCCGGGCACCGGCTACAGCCGCGTGCGCGGTCCGGACCCGGCCAAGCACTTCTACGGCGTCGATCAGGACGTGCACGCCTTCTCGCAGTTCATCATGAAGTTCCTCACCCAATACGGGCGCTGGAACTCGCCGAAGTACCTGCTGGGAGAGAGCTACGGCACCCCGCGCTCCGCGGCCCTCATCAACGTGCTCGAGACGCACGACAACGCGGACTTCAACGGCGTCATCCTGCTCTCGCAGATTCTCAACTACAACGCCTCGACGGGACTGGCGCAATTCGATCCGGGTCTCGATCTGGCGTACGAGCTGGCGCTGCCGAGCATGACGGCGACCGCCTGGTATCACCACAAGCTGCCCGACAGCACGCAGCCGCTGAAGCCGCTGCTCGCCAAGGTCGAGCAGTTCGCGATGACCGACTACGCCCAGGCGCTGCGCGAGGGCTCGTTGCTCAGCGCCTCGAAGTTCGCCGACATCGCCGCCAAGCTGCACGAGTACACGGGCCTGCCGGTCTCGTACATCGAGAAGGCAAATCTTCGCGTCGACGGCGGTCAGTTCGAGCACGAGCTGCTCGCCGACGAGGACGAGACCACGGGGCGCCTCGACACCCGTTTCAAGGGCCCCTCGCTGAACCCGCTCAGCGAGCGAGCCGAGTACGATCCGCAGGCCGCGGCCATCAGCTCCGCCTATGTGTCGGCATTCAACGATTACGTGCACTCGGACCTGCACTACGGCGAGGGCATGCACTATCTGCCGGAGATTCCATTGTGGCGCACCTGGGACTTCGCGCATCGCCCGCCCGGCGTCCGCTTCGCGTTCCCGCAGGCGCTGAACGTGATGCCCGACCTCGCCAATGCGATGAAGTACGACCCGGACCTCAAGGTCATGCTGAACGGCGGCTACTTCGATCTGGCGACTCCCTTCTATGAGGGCATCTACGAGATGGAGCATCTGCCGATGCCGCGCAAGCTGCAGGCGAACATCCAGTACCACTATTACATGACCGGGCACATGATCTATGTGCACCTGCCGGCGTTGAAGCAGCTGCACAACAACATCGTGGCCTTCATCGACTCCACCGATCGTCAATAACAACAGGACGCTCGCTCGCGCCCGGCGGGCCCATGCTTCCCGCCGGGCGCATTCTTTTTTTCAGGGCATCGCCCGCCCCGGCGGCAGCCGATCGCATCGGCTGCGGACCGGGCCGGGGCGCCATGACCACCCGCTCATTCAGACAGTTCCCTCTTCGACCCTGAGTCACTGGTTTCACGAAGGGGCTGATTTTTCCGTCACTTGGGCGATCAGAAAAAA
>JAJYLP010000093.1 GCA_021787615.1 Pseudomonadota bacterium | reverse complement strand
CCCGGCCGCCCCGCCTGCCCCGGCCGCCGGCGCACCGGCGAGCGGCAACTGATCGGCCCGGCGTGCCCCGGACCGGCCCCGGCCGGTCCGGGGCGCGCACCGCTCAGCGGCGGTGGGCGCCGAGCAGTGCGCGCAGCCCCGCCTCATCGAGGACGGGGATGCCGAGTTCGCGCGCCTTCTCGAGCTTCGATCCGGGCGCTTCGCCCGCCACGAGGTAATTCGTCTTCTTCGAGACGCTGCCGGCCACCTTGGCTCCGAGCGCGCTGAGGGCTTCCTGCGCTTCCTGGCGCGTCATGCCGGGAAGCGTCCCGGTGAGCACGAAAGTCCGGCCGGCAAGCGGCAGCGCCGCGGCATGCGGCTCGAGCTTCTCCCAGGTGACCCCCGCCTCGCGCAGCCGCTCGATGAGCTCGCGATGCGCCGGCGCGGCGAAGAAGGCATGCAGCTCGGCGGCCACCACCGGCCCGACGTCCGGCACCTGCTCGATCTGCCCCGGGTCGGAGCGCGCCGCCTCGATGAGCGCATCGAGATCGCCGAAGTGGCGCGCCAGCGCGAGCGCGGTGGCCTCGCCGACTTCGCGGATGCCCAGGGCATAGAGCAGGCGCGGCAGCGTCGTGCGCTTGCTGCGCTTGATGGCCTCGAGCAGGTTCGCCCCGGACTTCTCGCCCATGCGCTCGAGGCCCTTGAGCTGCGCGGCGGTGAGCCCGTAGAGGTCGGCCGGAGAGCTCACCAGCCCCCCCTCGATGAGCTGCGCGATGAGCTTCTCCCCGAGTCCCTCGATATCCATGGCCAGGCGGCTTGCGAAATGCCGGATCGACTCCTGGCGCTGCGCCGGGCAGCTGAACCCGCCGGTGCAGCGCGCGACCGCCTCGCCCTCGGGCTTGAGCACCTGCGAGTGGCACACCGGGCAGCGCTTGGGCAGCTCGACGGGGGCGGTGTGCGCGCCACGGCGCTCGCGGATCACGCGCACCAGCTCCGGAATGACATCCCCGGCGCGCCGCATCACCACCGTGTCGCCGACCCGCACGTCCTTGCGCTGCACCTCATCGAAGTTGTGCAGCGTCACGTTGCTCACGGTCACCCCGCCGACGAACACCGGCTCGAGCCGCGCCACCGGCGTCACCGCGCCGGTGCGCCCTACCTGCCACTCGATTGCACGCACCCGGGTCATGGCCTCCTCGGCCGGGAATTTGTGCGCGAGCGCCCAACGCGGCGCGCGCGAGACGAACCCGAGGCGCTCCTGATCGGCCAGCCGCTCGAGCTTGTAGACCACCCCATCGATCTGATAGGGCAGCCGCGCGCGCCGCTCGCCCATGTCGCGGAAGTATCGCAGGCAGCCCTCCGCGCCGAGCACGCGCGCGCCGTCCGGACAGACCGGCAGCCCCCATGCCTTGAGCGCCTCGAGCATCTCGCTCTGGCGAGCGGGCGGGCTCCAGCCGCGCAGCGTGCCGAGCCCGTAGCAGTACATCCGTAGCTGGCGCGCGGCGGTGACGCGCGGGTCGAGCTGGCGCAGGCTCCCGGCGGCGGCGTTGCGGGGATTGACGAAAATCTTCTCGCCGCGCGCTTCGGCCTCGCGGTTCAGCCGCTCGAAGCTCTGCAGCGGCATGAACACCTCGCCGCGCACTTCGAGCACCGGCGGCGCCTTGCCGCGCAGGCGCAGCGGAAAGGCCCGTATGGTGCGCACGTTGGGCGTGACGTCCTCGCCCTTGAAACCATCGCCGCGGGTCGCCGCCCGCTCGAGCAGGCCATTGCGGTAGATCGCCGTCACCGCGAGCCCGTCGAGCTTCGGCTCCGCCCAGTACTCGAGCGGGCCCTCCTGCTCCAGGCGCTCGCGCGCCCGCCGGTCGAACGCCGCCACCTCCTCGTCGCTGAAGGCGTTCTCGAGCGAGAGCATCGGCACCTCGTGCACGACCTCGCCGAACTCGCCGCTCGGGGCGCCGGCGACGCGCTGCGTGGGGGAGTCCGGCGTGACGAGCTCGGGATGGGCCGCCTCGAGCGCCTTCAGCTCCTGCATGAGCCTGTCGTACTCGGCGTCCGGGATCTCCGGATCGTCGAGCACGTAATAGCGGTAATCGTGACGGGCGATCTCGGCGCGCAGCGCAGCGCTGCGCGCGCGCGCGCCGGGGCTCACGGCAGCGCCCCGCCCGATCCGTCGGCAAGCGTCTCGCGCAGCGCGGCGATGCGCTCGCCGGTGAGCCGCTCGCCGCGCTCATCCTGCACCTCGCCCTGCAGCCGCTCGTTGAGATTGTCCGCGGCGGCGATGAGCGCCTCGAGGGCCTGCGCGGGCGGCTTCGGCCCGGGCAGCACCGTGAACAGGTTCAACCCCGCGTAGCGCTGCGAATCCATGGCCACCGGATCGAAGGTCCCCGGTCGCGTCAGCGAGGCGGCGCTCACGATGGCGAGCCCGCTCTCGTCGCTCTTGTGGAAGATGTCAAAACGGCCGAGCCTGAAGCCCTCCGCGGCGAGCGCCAGGCGCAGCGTGCGGCCGGGGAAGCGGTCACTCGCGGCGACTAGGCGCAGCGCAACGATGTGCCGCTGCGACTCCGGCGGCCATTCCACGCGCAGCGGCGGCTCGCACTGCGGGAGGTCGAGCTGGGGGATTGCCGGTGCGGTCGGTGCAGCCTGCCCGGCGCCGCCGGCCGAGGGCGCCTGCGCGCCCGGCTCGGTATCGATGATCCTCACCTCACCGACGCCTTCCTCGAGCGCCTCCCATTCATCCGTCGTATCGGTGGCGGCGTGAACGGGCAGCGCCGCCGGCGCCGATGACTCGCGCGGCTCGTCGATCAGCACCGTCGGCAGGTCCGCGAGCGCGGCGGGCGCGCCGTTGCGCCAGGACTCCTCGGGCGGCACCGCCGACTCGAGTGGCTCATCGGCGATCCACGGCTCTCCGGCGCGGGCCGCCGGCGGCGCCTCGGGAGTCTCGCCGGGCAGCCCGCCGAGGGCCGGCTCCCCGCTCGGCCGCGCCGCGCTCGGCTCGCGCCCGCGCGCCTGGCGCGGGCGCAGCCGCTCCCACACCGCGAGCGCCGCGATGAACAGGCCGCCGAGGATGAGCAGTGTCCAGCGCAACTGCGACACGGTGAGCTCCCGAAGCATCAGACGGCCGCGAGCCGGACCGCCTCGTCCACATCCACGGCGACGAGCCTCGAGACGCCCGCCTCGTGCATGGTCACGCCGAGCAGCTGCGCGGCGAGCTCCATGGTGGTCTTGTTGTGGGTGATGAAGATGAACTGGATGCGCTGCGACATATCGCGCACGATGTCGCAGAAGCGACCAACGTTGTGCTCATCGAGCGGCGCATCGACCTCATCGAGCAGACAGAATGGCGCCGGGTTGAGGTCGAAGATGGAGAACACCAGCGCGACCGCGGTGAGCGCCTTCTCGCCGCCGGAGAGCTGGTGGATGGAGCTGTTCTTCTTGCCGGGCGGGCGCGCCATGACGACCACCCCGGCGTTGAGCACCTCCTCGCCGACGAGCTCGAGATAGGCGTGTCCGCCGCCGAACAGGCGCGGGAACTTCTCCTTCAGCCCGCTGTTGATCTTCTCGAACGTCTGCTCGAAGCGCGTGCGCGTCTCCTTGTCGATGCGCCGCATCGCCTCCTCGAGCGTCTCGAGCGCGCTGGTGAGGTCGGCGAACTGCCGATCGAGATAGTCCTTGCGCTCGGTCTGCTCGCCGAGCTCATCGATCGCGGCGAGGTTCACCTGGCCGAGCTTCTCGATGCTCGCGCGCAGCTCGGCGAGCCGTTCCTCCCAGGCCGGCACGCTCGCCTCGGCCGGCAGGTTCTGCTGCACCTCGGGCAGCTCGAGCCGCGTGGCGGCGAACTGCTCGAACAGCGCCTCGCGGCGCACCCGGTTCTCCTGCGCGGCGAGGTGCGCAGCCTCCATCGCCTCGCGCGCGCCGGCCACGCGCTGCTCGGCCTCGGTGCGCTGATGCTCGAGCGCGCGCAGCGCGCCGTCCGCCTCCTCGAGCAGCGCGCGCGCCGCCGCGAGCTCGCGCTCGACCGTCAGGCGCTCCACGAGCGTCCCGTTCAGGCGCGACTCGAGCTCGAGCACCGGGGCATCGCCGCCCTCGAGCTCCGCCTCGAGCTCCGTGCGCCGCCGCTCGAGCTGCACGCGCTGCTCGCCCATGCGGGCGAGGCTCGTGACCGCGGCCGTCTCGGCGGAGCGGCGCGACTCGGTGCGGACCAGCAGATCCCGCGCGGCGAGTTGGTCGGCCTGCGCACGCTCGCGCGCTCCCGCGAGCGCCTCGCGGCGCGCTTCGCGCTCCTCCTCGAGAGCCTCTCGCGCACCGTTGAGTTCGGCCAGCCGCTCGATGCTCGACTCGAGCGCGCTGCGCGCGCCGCTCAAGGTCTGCCGCGCGGAGTCGCTCTCGCGCGCAAGCTCGGCGCTCTCCTCATCGATGCGGGCGCCGCGCGCGAGCCTCTGCTCGGCCCGCGCACGCGCGGCCTCGAGCAAGGCGGTAAGCTCCGCGTGGCGGCGCTGCGCGGCCTGAATCTGCGCCTGCGCGCCGTCGCGTTCGGATTCGGCCAGAGCGAGCGCCTCGCGCACCGCTGCGAGGTGCGCCTCGGCCGCGCGCACACGCTCCTCGGCCTCATCGGCGGCCGTGCGCAGGCTCTTCAGCCGGTGTTCGCGCTCGATGATGCCCGCATGCGGATCGACGCCGCGGCTGATGCGCAGCCACTCGCGCCCGACCCACTCGCCGTTGCGGGTGATGATCGACTCGCCGTGCGCGAGCGCGGCGCGCGAGCGCAGCGCATCGCTCAGCGACTCAGCGGTACGCACCGTCGCGAGCGCCGCGCGGGCGGCCGCAGAGCCGGTGACCTTTTGCGCAAGCGACGGCCCACCCGCGCCGGCGTCGCCGCCGCCGGCCTCCTGCACGAGCATGAGGCGGCCTTCGCGCAGCGACTCGAGCGGTGCGGCGAGCGCATCGAGCGCCTCGACGCATACCGCCTCGAGATAATCCCCGAGCGCGGTCTCGACCGCCCGCTCCCAGCCGGACTCGACCTCGATGCGCTCGGCGAGGCGCGCCGCTGCCGAGAGCCCCGAGGTCCCGAGCCACTCGCGCACCTGTCCGGCGCTGCTCGAGAGCGCGGCCTTCTGCACCGCTTCGAGCGAAGTGCACTCCTCGCGCGAGCGCTCGCGCGCCTCGCGTGCCGCCTCGAGCGCCCGTTCGGCGTGCAGCTGCGCGGCGCGCGCCCCCTGCACGCGCTCGAGCCTCGCGGCGGCCCGCTCGGTGAGGCTCTCGAGCGCCGCTCGCGCCTCGCTCTCCTGGGCATCGAGCAGCGCGAGCTGCTCGCTCGATCCGTGCGCCTGCAGCGCCTCGTGCTCGAGCGCGAGGCGCTCGCTCTGCGCCCCGAGCCGGCGCAGCTGATTGTCGATCTGCTCGATGCGTGCGCGCTCGACCTGCGCGGCGCCGTCGGCCGCCGCGAGCGAGCGGTTCAGCTGCTCCCAGCGCTCCTGCCAGGCGGCGAGCTCCCGCTCGCTCGCCTCGAGCGCATCGCGCGCGGCGCGTTCGGCGCGCTGGGCGCTCTCGAGCGCGGGCATCGAGTGCTCGAGCTCCTCGCGCACCGCAGCAAGCTCGCGCTCCTCGCGCTCGATGTGCGCGGCGAGCTCGGCGAGGCTGGCGCGGGACTGCTCGAGGTCGGCGCACTGGCGCTCGCGCAGCTCTCGGGTGTGCCGAATGGACTGCTCGAGGCGGGAGATCTCGGCGCCGAGCTCGTAGTGGCGGCCCTGCACCGCCGCGAGCTGCTCGCCGGCGGCGCCGTGGCGCTCGCGCGCGCGCTCGATCGCCGCCTCGGCGGCGCGCTGATCGGCAAGTGCCGCCTGCATCTCGAGCTCGCGCGCGCGGGTGGCGCTGTCGTGCACCTCGGCGCCGCCGTCGAGCTCGCGCATGCGCAGCGCGAGCAGCTCGGCGCTCGCCCGCCGCTCCTGCTCCTTCAGGCCCTGGTAGCGCCGCGCGGTGGCCGCCTGGCGCTGCAGGTGGCGGATCTGCTTCTCAACCTCCTCGCGCACATCCTGCAGCCGCTCGAGATTCTCGCGCGTCTCGCCGATGCGGCTCTCGGTCTCGCGCCGCCGCTCCTTGTAGCGCGAGATGCCGGCGGCCTCCTCGACGAACGCGCGCATGTCCTCGGCTTTCGCCTCGATGATGCGCGAGATGGTGCCCTGCTCGATGATGGCGTAGCTGCGCGAGCCGAGGCCGGTGCCGAGAAACAGGTTCGTGATGTCCTTGCGCCGGCAGCGCGCCCCGTTGATGTAGTAACCGGAGGAGCCGTCGCGGGCGACCTGGCGCTTCAGCGCGATCTCGTTGTAGCTCGCGTACGCGCCGCCCACCTTGCCGTCGGAATTGTCGAAGACCAGCTCCACCGAGGCGGTGCCGACGGGCTTGCGGGCCGAGGAGCCGTTGAAGATCACATCGGCCATGTTGTCCCCGCGCAGGTGCTTGGCGGAGAGCTCGCCCATCACCCAGCGCACCGCGTCGATGACGTTCGACTTGCCGCAGCCGTTGGGGCCCACGACGCCGGTGAGATTGCTCGGGAAGGTGACTTGGGTGGGATCGACGAAGGACTTGAAACCGGCGAGCTTGATCTTGGTCAGCCGCATCTACGTGATCTTCCGTTCTCTTCTGAATGGCCGCCGCAGCGTGGCGCGCTAGTGTAGAGTAAATGGCCATGCCCTCACAGCCTGCCGAGCGCATCGAGACCTTCCCCAATCCCCAGCCCCGGGCCGACTACACGATCCGCATGCGGATCCCGGAGTTCACCTGCCTGTGCCCGCGCACCGGCCAGCCGGACTTCGCCACGCTCGAGCTCGCCTACGTGCCCGATCAGCGCTGCGTGGAGCTGAAGTCCCTGAAGCTCTACATCTGGTCGTTCCGCGACCGCGGCGTATTCCACGAGGCGGTCACCAACGAGATCGCCGATTACCTCGCCGGGGAGCTCGAGCCGCGCTATCTGCGCCTCGAGGCGCGCTTCAAGGTCCGCGGGGGCATCCGGACCTGGGTCACCGTCGAGCGGCGCGCGAGCGGCTGGCAGGCGCCGCCGCCGGTGAGCCTGCCCTGAGGGCGGCGGCCGAGAGACGCTGTACAGGCCGTAGGGCGCCGGTATAATCGCGCGTTCCTCAAGAGCCATATGGGTAGGAGCGTGTGATGTCGGCCAAGAAACCCGCGCCCAAATCCGCGAAGGGTAAGAAGGCCGCGCCTGCGAAAACCGCGGCGAAGAAACCGGCCGCGGCGAAGCGACCGGCCGCGCGCAAGACGGTCCGGGCGAGCGCGCACAAGAGCGCGTCCGCAAAGTCCACCCACGCCCACGCGGCCGCTGCGGCCCCGGCCGAAGCGGCGCGCGAGCCGGCCCACCCGAGCCCATCCGCCCGGGTGCCGCCCGCGCCGCCGCGCGCGAGGATCGTGCTCGGCGCCGACGGCGATGAGGCCGAGCCGGTCGAGCCGGGCAGCCTGCTCGCAGGCCCGCGCAACGTTCAGCCGTACATCCCCAAGCGCGGCGAGCAGTACATGAGCAAGGAGCAGCTCGAGCACTTCCGCAGCATCCTCAACAGCTGGAAGCGCGACCTGATGGTCGAGGTGGACCGCACCGTCTCGCACATGAAGGACGAGGCGGCCAACTTCCCCGACCCCTCGGACCGGGCCACCCAGGAGGAGGAGTTCAGCCTGGAGCTGCGCACCCGCGACCGCGAGCGCAAGCTGATCCGAAAGATCGACGAGGCGCTGAAGCGCATCGAGGACGGCACCTACGGGTACTGCCTCGAGACCGGCGAGGAAATCGGCATCAAGCGCCTGGAAGCGCGGCCGGTGGCCACCTTGAGCATCGAGGCCCAGGAGCGGCGCGAGCGGCGCGAGAAGCAGTACGGCGACCGCGACGACCGGTACCGCTAGCCAGCCGGCGCACGCGGCGCTCTACATCGGGCGCTTCGCGCCCTCGCCCACCGGCCCGCTGCACCTCGGCTCGCTGCTCACCGCCGCCGGCAGCTTCATCGAAGCGCGCCGCCACGGCGGCCAGTGGCGCGTGCGCCTGGAGGACCTCGACCCCCGCTGCATCCCCGGCTGTGCCGATACCCTGCTGCGCACCCTCGAGGCGTTCGGCCTCACCTGGGATGGAGCGGTCGAATACCAGAGCCGGCGCACGGCGCACTACCAGAGCGCGCTCGAGCGGCTGCGCGCGGCCGCGGCGGCCTACGAGTGCAGTTGCTCGCGGCGCGAGCTCTCGAGCGAGGGGGCGGGCCCGGCGCGCTATCCCGGCACCTGCCGCGTCGGGGCGAGTCATCCCGGCCCGACCGCGACGCGCCTGCGCATCGATGAGCGGCTCGCCATCGGCTTCGAGGATGCCTTCCAGGGGCGCATCGATTTCGCGCCGGGGACGCTGGGCGATGTGATCCTTCGCCGCCGCGACGGGGTCTTCGCCTATCAGCTGGCGGTGGTCGTCGATGATGCGCTGCAGGGCGTCACGGACGTGGTGCGCGGAGCGGACCTGATCGAGAGCACCGGCTGGCAGATCGCCCTGCAGCGCTCGCTCGGCCTGCCGACGCCGCGCTACGGCCACCTGCCGCTCGCCACGGAGCCCGACGGCACCAAGCTCGCCAAGTCCCGCCGCTCGCTCGCGCTCGAGCCCGAGCGCAGCGGCGAGCAGCTTCTCGGCCTGCTCGGCCTGCTGCGTCAGGCGCCCCCACGCTGCCTCGCGGGCGCACCGGTGAAGGAGGTGCTCGCCTGGGCCCTTCAGCACTGGTCGCCCGAGGCGTTTCACGGCGTGCGCCAGATCGCACTCACCGCCTGAGCGGCCCCCCCGGGGGGGCCGCGCGCGTCCCAAAACGAGCGGGGCCCGCTCCCTCGCGAGAGCGGGCCCCGCCGGCGGACTGAACCGCCGCGCGCTTACGCGGCGTCGACGTCGCGCATCGAGAGGCGGATGCGCCCCTGACGGTCAACCTCGAGCACCTTCACGCGGATCACATCGCCCTCCTTGAGCTTGTCGCTCACGCGCTCGACCCGCTCGTTGGAGATCTGCGAGATGTGCACCAGGCCGTCGCGGCCCGGCAGGATGGTGACGAACGCGCCGAAGTCCATCAGCCGCACCACCTTGCCCTCGTACACGCGCCCGACCTCCACGTCCGCGGTGATGAGTTCGATGCGCCGCTGCGCCTCGCGACCGGCGGTGCCGTTGACCGAGGCGATCTTGACCGTGCCGTCGCTCTCGATGTCAATGGTGGTGCCGGTTTCCTCGGTGATCTGGCGGATCACCGCGCCGCCCTTGCCGATGACGTCGCGGATCTTCTCCGGGTCGATCTTCAGCGTGATGATCGAAGGGGCCCACTCGGACATGGTGGCGCGCGGGGCGCTGATGACCTGGTTCATCTCGCCGAGAATGTGCAGGCGGCCCTCGCGCGCCTGCTCAAGCGCGACCTTCATGATCTCGGGCGTCACCCCCTCGACCTTGATGTCCATCTGCAGCGCGGTCACGCCGTCCTTCGTGCCGGCCACCTTGAAGTCCATGTCGCCGAGGTGATCCTCGTCGCCGAGAATGTCGGTGAGCACCTTGAAGCGGCCGCCCTCGAGCACCAGGCCCATGGCGACGCCCGCCACGGGGGCCTTGATCGGCACGCCGGCATCCATCAGCGACAGCGAGGAGCCGCACACGCTCGCCATGGAGCTCGAGCCGTTCGACTCGAGGATCTCCGAGACGACGCGGATCACGTACGGGAACTTGTCCATCTCCGGCATCACGGCGTGCACGCCGCGGCGTGCCAGGTTGCCGTGGCCGATCTCGCGGCGCTTCGGCGAGCCCATCATGCCGGTCTCGCCGACGCTGAACGGCGGGAAGTTGTAGTGCAGCATGAACGGCTCGCGGCGCTCGCCCTCGAGCGCATCGATGATCTGCGCATCGCGCGTCGTGCCGAGCGTCGTCACCACGAGCGCCTGGGTCTCACCGCGCGTGAACAGCGCCGAGCCGTGCGTGCGCGGCAGCACGCCGACCTTGACGGTAATCGGGCGCACGGTCTTGCAATCGCGGCCGTCGATGCGCGGCTCGCCGTTGAGGATCCGCTGCCGGACGATATCGCTTTCGAGCTTGAACAACGCCGCATCGAGCTGCTCGGCGCTCCACTTGGGCGCCTCGCCGGCGGTGAGCGCCGCGGTGGTCTCGCTCTTGATCTCCCCGATGCGCGCATAGCGCTGCTGCTTCTCGGTGATGGTGTACGCCTGCGCGAGCGCCTCGCGGGCCTTGGCGGCCACGGCACTGGTGAGCTCGGCGCTCTCGGCCGGCGGCTGCCACTCCCAGCGCGGCTTGCCCGCCTCGCGGGCGAGCTCGTGGATGGCGGCAATGGCGGTCTGCATCTGCTGGTGGCCGAACACCACCGCGCCGAGCATCTGCTCTTCGGTGAGGCCCTTGGCCTGCGACTCGACCATCAGCACACCCTTCTCGGTGCCCGCGACCACCAGGTGCAGCTGCGAGTCGGCCAGATCCGCGGCGGTGGGGTTGAGCAGATACTGCCCGGCCTTCCAGCCCACGCGCGCCGCGCCGACCGGCCCGTTGAAGGGAATGCCCGAGAGGGCAAGCGCCGCAGAGGCGCCGATGAGCGAGGGAACGTCAGGATCGATCTGCGGATCGAGCGAGATCACCGTCGCCACAACCTGCACATCGTTGTAGAAACCGTCGGGAAACAGCGGCCGGATCGGGCGATCGATCAGACGCGAGGTCAGCGTCTCCTTCTCGCTCGGGCGCCCTTCGCGCTTGAAGAATCCGCCCGGGATGCGCCCGGCGGCATAGGTCTTCTCGACGTAGTTGACGGTGAGGGGCAGAAAATCCCGCCCGGCGGCGGGGCTCTTCTGCGCGCAGACGGTGACCAGCACCATGGTGTCGCCCATGGCGACGCGCACCGCGCCGTCGGCCTGGCGGGCCAGCTCGCCGGTCTGCAGGGTGACCGTATGGGAGCCGTATTGGAATGACTTACTGACGCTCAAAGTCGAGTCCTCGTGAATAGTAAGGTGGCAGCAAACGCCAGGGCCGGAAACGATGAAGGGCCGCACGCCGTGCGGCCCTCCTGGTGTTCGGTCAGCGGCGAAGCCCCAGGCGCTCGACGAGCTCCTGGTAGGTCTGAGGCTTGGTCGCCTTGAGATAATCGAGGAGCTTGCGGCGCTGGTTGACGAGCTTCACCAGCCCGCGCCGCGATGAGTGATCGCTCTTGTGCGCGCTGAAGTGCTCGCCCAGGCCATTGATGCGCTCCGAGAGCAGCGCAACCTGAACCTCGGGAGATCCCGTATCCGCAGGACCGCGCTGAAATTGCGCCAGAATCCCGCTCTTTTTCTCGCTGGTTAAAGCCATTGCACAACGGTCCTAAGTAACTTTATCAGGTGCCCTTAAGAGGAAGCCGCCAATTTTACCCGGTGAGCGACCCTCGCCACAAGTTTACCTCCGTGGAGTATGCTGGGTGGGCCATGATCCGATCGCTTCTCATCATCCTCGGCAGCGCGATCGCCCTGGCGGGGTGCTCGAGCCTGCCTGCGCCGAAGGGACCCGCGACCGCCCACGCGGCCGCGTGCCCCCGCAGCGCGGGGCATCTCAAGCCCGACGCGTGCCCGCCCTTTGGGCGCACGTACAGCCAGCAGGATCTGCAGCGGACCGGCCATACCAATCTGGCACAGGCGCTGCAGGCGCTGGACCCGTCGGTCACCGCCACGGGCGGCCCGTAACGCGGCGAGCCGGGCGCCGCAACCGGGCGGGGCCGCCTTGGCGGCGCCCCGTCAGGTGAGTCCTGCGGCCGGCGGGTTGAGCAGCCGCCGCGGCTGCACCTGCCCAGCGGCGAGCTCCCCGATGCCCATGAATGCGCCGCGCTCATCGTAGAGGCGCACCTTGCCGGGCGCCTCGCCCGCCGCCGGCACCGCCTGTCCATAGCGCACCCGCCTGGCCCGCTCGGCATCGAGCCGCACCGCGAGCAGGTGCTCGAGCGGACGGTCCGCCGGGAGCGTGAGCCCGCCCATGGCCCCCGCCGCACCGGCGCGCTCGATCGCCTCGAGCGTGTGCATCGGCTCGCCCTCGAACGGCGCCACCCATTCGCGCCGCAGCGCCGCGACGTGCCCGCAGGTGCCGAGCGCGCGGGCGATGTCCTCGGCCAGCACGCGCACGTAAGTCCCCTTGGAGCACACGGTGGCGAGCTCGAGCCGCTCGCCCACCTGCGCGAGCAGTGTCAGCTCGTAGAGTTCGATCGCGCGCGGCTCGCGCGCGACGGACACGCCGGCGCGGGCCAGCTCATAGAGCGGCCGCCCGCCGCGCTTGAGCGCGGAGAACATCGGCGGCACCTGCTGCCCCGGGCCGCGCAGCCGCTCGAGCGCCGCCTCGATTGACCGCGGCGCGAGCGCGGGGACGGCGCAACGCTCGAGCACCGCACCCTCGGTGTCGCCCGTCGCGGTGCGCGTCCCAAGCTCGAGAGTGAAGCGGTAGCGCTTGCGGCTCGAGAGGATCTCGCCGGCGATCTTGGTTGCCTCATCGAGGCACACCGGCAGCATCCCGGTGGCGAGCGGGTCGAGGCTGCCGGCATGGCCGGCCTTGCCCGCCCCGCAGAGGCGCCGCACGCGCTGCAGCGCGGCATTCGACGACAGCCCCACGGGCTTGTCGAGCAGCACGATGCCGGTCGCCATCGGCTCAGTGCTTGGCCTGATCCTCGGCCCGCGCCCGATCGATGAGGCCGCTCAGGCGCGCGGCCTTCTCGGCGGTGTCATCGAGGGCGAACTCGAGCCGCGGCGCGTGCCTGAGGCCGAGCTGCCGCCCGACCTGGCCGCGCAGGAATCCCCCGGCGTGCGTGAGGCCCTGCAGCACCTGCTCCGCAGCGTGCCGGGAGGCGAACGGCGTGACGTAAATCCGGGCCACACCCATGTCGGCCGACAGCCGCACCGCCGTGACGGTGACGCTGCCGACCCGCGGGTCCTTGACCTCGCGGGCGATCAGCTCCGCCACCACGCGCTGCAACTGCGACTCGATCTTGCGGACTCGGGGAGCGGCGGCCGTCATCACAGCGTCCGAGCCACCTCGACGCGCGCGAAACACTCGATCTGATCGCCGACGCGCACGTCCTGGTAGTTCTTCACCCCGATGCCGCACTCGGTGCCGGCGCGCACCTCGCTCACATCGTCCTTGAAGCGCCGCAGCGACTCGAGCGCCCCCTCGAAGATGACCACGTTGTCGCGCAGCACGCGGATCGGGTTGTTGCGCCGCACATAGCCCTCGCTCACCAGGCAGCCGGCGACCACACCGAACTTGCTCGAGCGAAACACCTCGCGCACCTGCGCCACGCCCACGATCTGCTCCTTGATCTCCGGCTGCAGCAGACCGGTCATCATCTGGCGCACATCGTCGATGGCCTCGTAGATGATGCTGTAGTAGCGCACCTCGAC
>JAJYLP010000092.1 GCA_021787615.1 Pseudomonadota bacterium | reverse complement strand
CCCCGCCGTACGTCTCGGCCATCACCTTCGTCAGCGCCGCCGTCAGCGTCGTCTTCCCGTGGTCCACGTGCCCGATCGTCCCCACGTTCACATGCGGCTTGTTGCGCTCGAATTTCTCTTTGGACATGGAATGTTCCTCAAAGACGTCTTGGGGCGGCATGCCCCGGAAAGATCATCGACTCTGACTCTCGCCCGTTGCGCGATGGAGCCCACGACCGGGATTGAACCGGTGACCTCGTCCTTACCAAGGACGTGCTCTACCAACTGAGCTACGTGGGCCCGGATGGAGCATCGGACAGCGCAACCCTGGAGCGGGTGATGGGAATCGAACCCACGTCATCAGCTTGGAAGGCTGAGGTTCTACCATTGAACTACACCCGCTGATGCCGCCGTCTCCGCCCGCTCGCGCCGTCCGCAGTGCCACCCGCACCCACGCCTCTCGACCTGGTGGAGGGGGTAGGATTCGAACCTACGAAGGCGTAAGCCGGCAGATTTACAGTCTGCTCCCGTTGGCCGCTTGGGTACCCCTCCGCGAAAACGAGCCGCGTATTCTGATTTCCAGCTCTGTCGGTGTCAATGCGTTTTTGGCGCGCAATTTGCACAATTGCGCCCGCGCCCGGTCCAGCCTCAGGCGCCGGCGGGCGGCGCGGCGGCAGCCCTGAGTGCGGCTAGGGCGGCGGCATCCAGGTAGCGCCAGCCGCCGGGCCGCAGATCGCGCGGCAAGGCGATGGGGCCATAACGCACGCGCAGCAGCCGGCTGACTTCGTGCCCGGCCGCCTCCCAAAGACGGCGCACCTCGCGATTGCGCCCCTCGTGCAGCACCACCCGGTAGGCACCGTTGTGCGCGTCCCGCTGCGCCGCCGCCTGCGGTTGCTCGACGACCTGATCGAAGGCGGCCGGTCCGCCCTCGAGCATGATGCCTTCGCGCAGCATGCGCAGCGCGGCCGCGCTGGGCCGGCCCCGCACGCGCACCAGGTATTCCCGCTCGATCTGCCGCGACGGGTGCATCAGACCGTGCGCGATCGCCCCGTCGGTGGTGAACAGCAGCAGCCCCGCTGTATTGACGTCGAGCCGGCCGACCACGATCCAGCGCCCGCCCCTCGGGGCCGGCAGGCAATCGAAGACGGTCGGGCGGCCCTCGGGGTCGCGGCGGGTGGTCACTTCACCAGTCGGCTTGTAATAGAGGAGCGCCTCGGCGGCCGCTTCTTCGTGGTTAAGCTCCAGCTTGCGGCCGTCGAGCCGGATCTCCGAGTCGGCGCCGGCGCGATCCCCGAGGCAGGCCGGCTGACCGTCGAGCGTGAGGCGGCCCTCGCGGATCCACTGCTCGATCTGCCGGCGCGAGCCGATGCCGGCGTTCGCGAGCAGTTTCTGCAGCCGCACCGGGGCAGGAGGCGGGTTCATCCAATTGGTCTCATAATAGCCCTGCCGCGCGGGGCACTCCGCGCAACGCGGCCGGTCATCATAACCCGCGGATCTCAGCAGATAGCCGACCAATGCTTGTAGGCCTCACCGGCCGGGGGGTAGAAAGAACCTCATGATCCACGACAGCATTCTCACCACGATCGGCAATACGCCCATCGTGCGCATCCGACGCCTCGCACCGCAGAACGTGACGATGTACGTCAAGTGCGAGTGCTTCAATCCGTTGAGCTCGGTCAAGGACCGCTTGGCGATCGGCATCATCGAGGATGCCGAGGAGAGCGGCACGCTCAAGCCGGGCCAGACGGTCATCGAGGCCACCTCGGGCAATACCGGCATCGCGCTGGCCATGGTCTGCGCCGCCAAGGGGTATCCGTTCGTCGCGGTGATGGCGGAGAACTTCTCGATCGAGCGGCGCAAGATCATGCGCATGCTCGGGGCGCGCGTGGTGCTGACTCCCGCGGCCGAGCGCGGCACCGGCATGGTGCGCAAGGCCGAGGAGCTCGCGCGCAAGCACGGCTGGTTCTTGGCGCGGCAGTTTGAGAACCCGGCCAACCCCAGCTATCACCGCAACACCACAGGTCCCGAAATCCTGCAGGATTTCGCCGGCCGCCGGCTCGATTACTTCGTCAGCGGCTGGGGCACGGGTGGCACGCTCACGGGCGTCGGGCAGATGCTCCGGCTCGCGCGCCCGAAGGTGAAGGTCATCGCCGCAGAGCCGGCGGCCGCCGCGATGCTCTCGGGCCAGCCGTTCGCGCCGCACAAGATCCAGGGCTGGACACCGGACTTCGTGCCGGCGGTGCTCGACCGCGAGGTGGCGCACCGCATCGTCCCGGTGAGCGACGCCGAGGCGATCGATGCCTCACGCAAGCTCGCCCGCAATGAGGGCATCTTCTGCGGCATCTCCTCCGGCGGCACGTTCGCCGCGGCGCTCAAGGTGGCCGTGGAGGGCGCGCCGGGTTCGGTCGTCCTCGCCATGCTGCCGGATACGGCAGAGCGCTACCTGTCGACGCCGCTGTTCGAGGGCATTCCGGAAGGCGGCGACACCGACCTGTGACATCGGCCGTGACGCCCTCCGTGTCCGCCCCGCGAACCGATCCACCCGAGCCCGACGCGCGTCGCTACCTGCGCCTGCCGGAGCCCTTCCCGATGCGGCGCGGGGGCGCGCTGCGCGGCGCGCAGCTGGCCTATGAGACCTGGGGACGCCTGAACCACGCCCGCGACAATGCCGTGCTGCTGTTCACCGGATTATCGCCATCGGCCCATGCGGCCGCCTCCGCGGGCGATCCGCGCGACGGCTGGTGGCAGCGCATGATCGGTCCGGGGCTCGCGCTCGATACGGATCGGCACTTCGTCGTGTGCGTCAACTCCCTCGGCAGCTGCTTCGGCTCAACGGGCCCCGCCTCGATCGACCCGCACAGCGCTCAACCCTATCGCCTCAGCTTCCCCGACCTGTCGATCGAGGACATCGCGCGCGCCGGGCACGAACTCGTGCGCGCGCTGGGCGTCCTGCGGCTCGATACCGTGATGGGCCCCTCCCTCGGCGGCATGGTCGTGCTGGCCTACGCGGCCCTGTTCCCCGGCGGCGCGCGCCGCCTCGCCAGCATCTCCGGCACCGCGGCCGCCTCACCGTTTGCGATCGCGCTGCGCTCGATCCAGCGCGAGGCGATCACCTCGGATCCAGCCTGGCGCAACGGCGAGTACAGCCCGGAGCAGCCGCCGGCCGCCGGCATGCGTCTGGCGCGCAAGCTGGGCACCGTCACGTACCGCTCGGCCGCCGAGTGGACGCAGCGCTTCGACCGCCAGCCCATTCGCGCCGACCTGCGCGGCCGCACGCCGTTCGGCTCGGAGTTCGCCGTGCAGGGCTACCTCGAGGCCCAGGCCGGCCGCTGGATCAGCACGTTCGACGCAAACTGCTATCTCTATTTGTCGCAGGCCATGGACCGCTTCGAGCTCGCCGCGCACGGCGACCCGCAGGCGGTTCTGCGCCGGGCGGACCTGGCCCAGGCGCTCGTGGTCGGCGTCGAGTCGGATCTGCTGTTTCCGATCGGCGAGCAGCAGGCGCTCGCGAGCACGTTCGAGGCGAGCGGCACGGCGACGCGGTTCGCGCCGCTGCCGTGCATCGAGGGGCACGATGCGTTTCTCGTCGACACCGAGCGCTTTGGCCGCGTCATCGGGGAGTTTCTCTGCGGCTGATCATGCAGCGGCCGAAGTGCAGGCACAGACTAAGTTCAATCGCCGCCCGACCCCCCCGAATGGAGGCATAATGGCCGCACTGATTGACGGATTGGCGAGCACCGCGCGAGGCACAACGTGGAACGTCGGCTGCATACCCGGCATCGCGCCCGCACCATCGTGTTCGTGAGTGTCCCCGGCGGCTGCCGCAAGCTGTGCAAGGCGGTCAACCTCAGCGCCACCGGCGTGTTCATCGAAACCACGGATCTCGGCCTGCGCAAGGGGCAGCAGGTCGTGCTGTCGTTCGCCATCAATCTCGGCGCCGTCACCAAGCTGCACCGGCGCACCGCTGTGGTCGCGCACGTCTCGCGCGGCGGCACCGGGCTGCTGATGGAAGGCTACAACGCCGCGCGCGTCGGCTGACCCGAGCGCTTCGCCGCCCTGCGGGGGCCATGTCCGAAAATGGCGAGTCACTCGTCGCGTCGCGGCGTATCGTCGCGCCCATGCCAACGGCACTGCCCTTCGAACTGCGGGTGCTCGAGCGGGCGCGCCGCAGCCGCGATCCGCGCTTCGACGGGCGGTTTTATCTCGGCGTGGTATCCACCGGCATCTACTGCCGGCCCATCTGCCCCGCCGCGCCCGCGGCGAGCAGCCGCCACGTGCGTTATTTCGCGACCGCCGCGGGCGCGCACGAGGCCGGATTCAGACCGTGCCTGCGCTGCCGGCCGGAGACCGCGCCCGGCACGCCGGCATGGCTCGGCACCTCGGCGGTGGTACGGCGGGCGCTGCGGCTGATTCAGGAGGGCGCGCTCGACGAGTCGAGCGTGCCGCAGTTCGCGGCGCGTCTGGGGCTCGGCACGCGCCAGCTCGACCGACTGTTCGCCGTGCACGTGGGCGCATCGCCCCTTGCGCTCGCGCAGACGCGCCGGCTGCATTTCGCCAAACACCTGATCGACGGCAGCGAGCTGCCCATGACCGAGATCGCGCTCGCCGCCGGCTACGGCAGCCTGCGCCGCTTCAACGATGCGCTGCGCAAAGCGTACGGCCGTCCGCCCCGGCAGCTGCGCCGGCAACGCTCGCAGGATCCACCGGCCGCCTCGGCGGGTGAAGTCACCCTGACGCTCGCGTATCGCCCGCCGTACGACTGGCCGCATCTGAGCGCATTTCTTCGGCTGCGCGCCATCCCGGGCATCGAGGGCCTCGAGGAGAGCGGTTACTCGCGGGTGATCCGCGCCGGAGACGGGCACGCGCTGATTCGCGTGCGGCCCCTTCCCGGGCGCGATGCGCTCGAGTTGCGGGTGCGCGGCGCGCCCGCCGCCGCCCTCCTTCCGATCGCCGGTGCGGCCCGGCGCGTGTTCGATCTCGGCGCGGACCCCGGGCAGATCGAGCGCGATCTCGGCGCCGACCGGCAGCTGCGCGCGCTGGTGCACCGCCGGCCAGGACTGCGCATTCCCGGGGCGTGGGATCCGTTCGAGTGCGCAGTCCGCGCGGTGTTGGGCCAACAGGTCAGCGTGCCCGCGGCGCGCACGCTTGCGACCCGGCTGGCGCAGCGGCTGGGGGAGCCGGTCAGCACGGGCGTGGAGAATCTGACCCGACTGTTCCCGACGCCACACGCCCTCGCCGAGGGTGACCTGGAGGGACTCGGCATCACCGGCGCCCGCGCCGAAGCGCTGCGGACGCTCGCGCGGGCGGTCGTGGCCGGCCGGGTGCAGTTCGATGCGGGCGCCGAGACGCTCGCCGGGCAACTGACGGCACTGACGGGCTTCGGTGCCTGGACAGCACAGTACGTCGTGCTGCGCGCGCTAGGCGAACCGGACGCGCTGCCCGATGGCGACCTCGTTCTGCGGCGCATGGCGGGCGGCGCCGAGCGGCCGCTAACGGCTCGGGAGCTACACGAGCGGGCCGAGTCCTGGCGGCCCTGGCGCGGCTACGCGACGATGCACCTGTGGTGCGCGGCGAGCGAGGCGGCAGTGCGATGAGCGCGACGGAATCAAGCAGGCCCATGAGACAGCGGGAGGCGGTATGACGCACGTGGACGAAACACGGTACTGGCACGAGATCGATACACCCATCGGCACCGTGCTGCTCGGCGGGGACGGGGAGCGTTTGACCCGGATTCATTTCCAGTCGGGTCCGCGTCCGCTGCGGCCGCGGCCGCAGTGGATCGCCACGGCACGCCCGTTCGCGAATGCGGTTGCGCAGCTGAATGCGTACTTCGCCGGATGGCGAACCGGCTTCGATCTGCCGCTCGCGCTCGCCGGCACCGAATTCCAGCGCCGGGTCTGGCGGGCGCTGGGGGGCATCGCGTACGGCGAGACGATCAGCTACGGCGAGCTGGCGCGCCGCGTGGGCAATCCGCGCGCCTCACGGGCCGTCGGACTCGCCAACGGCGCCAATCCCCTGCCCATCGTCGTGCCCTGTCATCGCGTGATCGGAGCGAACGGCACGCTCACCGGCTTCGGCGGCGGCCTGCCGATCAAGCGGGCGCTGCTCGCTCTCGAGGGCGCGCTGCCCGAGAACGCGCCCGCACAGCACGCGCTGTGGACGTGAGCGGGCGGTGTCCTTCGCGAAAGCGGCGCCGTGCTCGCGTGGTGAATGAATTGCCGCGCGGATCCGCCGCGCGTGCGAGGACCCGTACCGCACGTTGACGCTGTGGACGAACGATGTGCGGGCCTGGATTCGTCGCATCGACGGGGTCTCTGGCCTTCGTCTCGTCCTCGAGGTGCCGCACCATTCCTTCGGCCAGGACCTCATCGGCCAGACCCGGGAGCTGACGCTGTAGGTGCCCCAGCCTCGCCGCGGCCTCATGCACCGCACAGACCGGGGCGCGGCGAACCCGCCGCACCCCGGCGCCCCGATCAGTCCGCCAGCGGCGCCTCGCCCGCCGCCTTCAGCTGCGCATCGAGCTTCGGCAGGTCCACCTGCTGCAGGTGCTGCCACTCGGCGAGCGTCGCATCCAGCTGGCGTGTCAGGATGCGATAGGCGGCGCGCGCATCGGGGCTCGGCGCGGCATCCGCGCCGTCGACCGCGCGCTCGAGGTGCATCAGATCCAGTGACAGCATCACCAGACTGCGCACGTTGCGCGGCGGCCCCGCACCAAACAACGGACGGTGCTGCGGGAACGGCCACTCACCCGAAATGTCACGCGCTCTGGCATAGAGCGCGGCAATTGCAGCGTGCTGCGCCCCGCCGCGGCGCCTGCGCAGATCAAGCGCATCGAGCAGCTTCACCGCGGCGGACTCGGTCGTGGCGGCGCGCAGCTCGGCGCGCTCGACCTTGCGGGCAAGCTCGAACTCGTGCATCAGAGCGGCCTGCGAGACCTTCACGCGCGGATCCGGCTTCACGGTGAGCGGCTGCCGATACGTCACGCCGTTGACGGTCAGCTCAACGGTGTAGCGGCCCGGCGGCGCCCACACCCCCTCCTGCGGCGGTCCCGGGGCGTGGGATTTGGCGAGCGGCGCGTAGTGCAGATTCCACACGAGCCGGTGCATGCCGGGCTTGGCCGAGGGAATCATCGGCGGACTCACCCACTGCGGCGCGAAGCGCAGCGTGGCGGGATTCGGCGGCGAGACATGCTCGGCGCTGCTGTAGCGGCGCACGAGCCGGCCGTGCGAGTCGCGGATCGTCACGGTCACGGGACCCTCGACCCTCGCCGGCAGAATGTAGTCGATGTACGCGCCGTTCGGCGGATTGGCGGCCATCGGCTCGTCCTTCGGGAACGGCGTGCCGGTGAAGCCGGCTGGCCGCAGGCGGATGGCGGGCGCAGGTTTGAACAGCGTCACCGCGGCCGGCCGCACCGCGTCCATCTGCCTGAGCGCGGTGATGTCGTCCATGATCCACACGCCCCGTCCGAGCGTGGCGAGCACCAGATCATTGTCGTGGATCTTGATGTCGCGCACCGAACTCACCGGCAGGTTCTGCTGCAGCGACTGCCAGTGGGCCCCATCGTCGAAGGAGATGAACACGCCATATTCGGTGCCTGCGTACAGCAGGCCGGGCTTCACCGGGTCCTCGCGCACGACATTGACGAAGTCGTGCGACGGAATGCCGTCGGTGATCAGCTTCCAGCTCCTGCCGTCGTTGCGTGTTACATAGATGTACGGCGTCTCATCGTCGAGCCGATGCCGGTCGATGGCGAGGTACGCGGTGCCGCGATGGAAATACGACAGCTCGATGCCGGCCACCTTGGACCAGGGAGTCAGCGCCTTCGGGGTGATGTTGACCCAGTGCTTGCCGCCGTCCGCGGTGCGCCACACCAGGCCGTCATCGGTGCCCGCCCAGATCACCTTGTCGCTGAATCGCGAGGGTGCGATCGAGTAGATCACCCCGCGGCGCGAGCCGACGTCGATGGTGTCCTTCGCGGTGACGGAGCCGAGATTCGGCGGCGCGCCGGGGTCCTTGCGGCTCAGATCCGGGCTGATGCGCTCCCAGTGCAACCCGCCGTCGCGGGTGCTGAAGAGGTACTGGTTGGCGAAGTACAGCGTCTTGTGATTGAACGGCGAGAACGCGAGCGGCAGCGTCCAATCGGTGCGGTAGTGCGCATCCGGGTAGTCGAGCGTCGGATCGACATCGCGCACCTGCCCGGTCCGCACGTCGAGCTTCTCCACGGTGGTGCTCTCTCCCGTGCCGTCGCCGTACACGATATTGGGATTTTCCGGATCGGGGATGACGTTGCCGTTCTCGCCACCCGGGGTGAGCTCCCGGAACTCCTCCAGGGTGATGCCGTCGTTGTCGATGGTCCGGCTCGGCAGCGCCATCGCGCCGGAATCCTGCTGCGAGCCGTATACCCAGAACGGGAAGCGGTTGTCCACGGCGATGTGATAGATCTGCGCGGTCGGCTGGTTGTACCAGCTGCTCCAGGTGACCCCGCCGTTCAGCGTCACCTGCGCGCCCTGATCGCTGCCGAGGATCATCTGCCTGGGATGGGTCGGATTGATCCACAGCTGATGGAAGTCATCGCCCGTCGGATCACCCTTGAGCGCGATGAAGTGCGCGCCGCCGTCGTCGGAGCGCAGCACGATGGTGTTCATCACATACACGCGGTTCGCATCACGCGGGTCCACCGTGAGCGAGCAGAAATACCAGCCGCGGCCGAAGATGCGCGGATCGTTCGAGACGTGCTGCCAGTTGACGCCGCCGTCCTCGGAGCGGTACAGGCCGCCGCTCTTCCACGTGCCGTCGACGAGCGCGTAGAGGAGGTTCGGCTGCGTCGGGGCCACCGCGAGGCCGATGCGGCCAGGGTGCGCCGGGAAGCCGTGCCCGGTGATGTGCGTCCAGTGGCTGCCGCCGTCGTGCGAGACGTACAGGCCGCTGCCCGGGCCGTTCGAGGGCGGGTAGACGCTCCATGGGGGCCGGCGGGTCTGCCACAGCGCCGCGTAGATCGTCTGCGGATCACCGGGCTTGAAGGCGAGATCCACCGCGCCGGTGTTGGGATTGAGGTAGAGCACTTTCTGCCAGTGCCGGCCGCCGTCGAGCGAGCGGAACACGCCGCGCTCGGGGTTCGGGCCGTAGGGATGCCCGAGCGCCGCCACGAACACGATGTCGGGATTGTGAGGATTGACGATGACGCGGGCGATCTGCCGGGTGCCGGCCAGCCCGATGTGGCTCCAGTGCCCTCCGCCATCGGTGGACTTGTACATGCCATCGCCCTGGGCGATGTCCGAGCGCATGTCCGCCTCGCCGGTGCCGACGTAGAGGACCTTGCTGTCAGAGGGAGCGACCGCGATCGCGCCGATGGAGCCGACCGGCTCGTGGTCGAAGATCGGCTGCCACGTACGGCCGGCGTCGTCGCTCTTCCACACGCCCCCGTCGACGGCGCCGAAGTAAAAGACGCGGCCGCTGCCCGGCACGCCCGTGACCGCGAGCACGCGCCCGCCGCGGAACGGTCCGATCAGGCGCCAGCTGAGCGCCTGGTAATCACTGTGCGGCACCACCGCCGCGCCCGAAACCGGCAGCGCCGAGTCCGCGGCGCACGCCAGCGCGGCCGCAGCCGCACCCAAGACCAGCATCGCTCCAATACGCACTCGCACGGGCAGCCTCCAGGATCGAGGAGTGAGCCCCGGTGCGGCCCGCGCCGCGGCAGAACATCGGCGCGACCCGCCCAACGCTCGGATGCCGCGCAATCTAGCCGTTCATCGGGAATTTTGCGCGACTCATCGCAAGCGGGCACGATCAAGCGAGCATCAGCCGCGATGAGCCGTGCCGCGCCGGGCCGGCGGCCCGGGCAGCGTGGGGCGCTGCTATGATCCGCCGGCCGCGCGAGCCGGCCCTCCCCGGAGCAAGAGCGATGAGCGAACAGCCCCTGATCACCCACCGCGGCGGCTGCCACTGCGGCCGCGTGCGTTTCGAGGTCGACGCGCCGCAGGTGCTTCGCGTCTCGGAATGCAACTGCTCGATCTGTAGCAAGGCGGGCTACCTGCATCTGATCGTGCGGGCCGAGCACTTCCGCCTGCTTTCGGGCGAGGAGGCGCTGACGACCTACACGTTCAATACCGGCGCGGCCCGACACCGGTTCTGCTCGGTCTGCGGCATCAAATCCTTCTACGTGCCGCGCTCGCACCCTGACGGCTTCAGCGTCAATGCGCGCTGCCTGGACGCGGACACGGCGCGCGAGCTGATCGTCAGGCCCTTCGACGGTCGCAACTGGGAGCGCAGCTACCCCGAGGGCCGCGGGGATTTCGAGCGTTGAGACGACTGCGCGCCGCCCGTCAGCGACGCCGGACCCAGCGGCCGCCGGTCATGCGCCAGCCGTGAGCGGTATCCACCCAGCGGTGCGGCGCCCAGCGGTACCCGGCCCGGGGCGCCGCCCAACGCCCGCGCACCCAGTAATAGCCGCTCGGCGCCCAGTTCCAGTAGCCGCCGAGCCAGATGTAGCCGGGATACGGCGCCGGCCCGTAATACTCGACGCGCGGGAGCGGCGGCGCGACGAGCACCGCGCCGCCGTAATAGCCCGGCTCGGCCACGCAGGCGCCGAGCGTCAGGGACAGCCCGAGCGTGATCGCCGCGAGCGCGGCGCGAAACTTGGGAGACCTTGCCATGGGACCTCTCGCCCTGGGGCGTATGCCCCTGCAACGCCGCACGGCGCGGCTGGTGCAGCGGAGTGTGCCCCCGAGGCTGATTTTCGATTAGCTCGGCTTGTACGGACCCGCCGGTTCCGGCACAGTCCACGGATCCGCATCCCTGCCCGGGAGAGCGCTGTGCCGATCGCCTATGCCCACGAGCCGGAGCTGTCCGCCGCAGCCTTCCGCGACGTATTGATCGCCTCCACCCTCGGGGAGCGTCGGCCTGTGGAGGATCTCGAACGGCTGGAGCGCATGCTGCGCGAGGCGGATCTCATCGTCACCGCCCGCGACGGGCGCCGCCTGGTCGGCATCTCACGCGCGCTCACCGACTTTTCCTACTGCTGTTATCTGTCCGATCTGGCGGTGGACGCCGCATACCAGCGCCGGGGAATCGGCCGGCAGCTGATCACCGAGACGCGCACGCTTGCTGGCCCGCAGACCACACTGATTCTGGTGGCCGCGCCGAACGCCGAGTCCTACTACCCGAGGATCGGCATGACCCAACGCCCCTCCTGCTGGACGCTGCCGCACGCGCGCTGAGGCGGTGCGGCTGCGCGGCCGATCGGCCGCGCGGCCGCACCGCATTTCCGGTCAGTGAAACTCGTTGGCAATGACGTTGAGCACAACGCCGGTCGCGATCGCGGCCAGGACCGCGTTGTTACCTACGCGCACCCAGTAGTAGCCCGGCGGTGGCGGCGCAAGGTGGTAGTAGGCCGCATCCGGAACGATGTACGCCGGAGCGCGGTAGGCGATCGGGAGCCGCTCGCCGCGCCGCCAGGCCCGATAGTAGTACCCCGGCGGCCTGCGGTACTGACCGCCGTCGAAGTCGCCCCCGCGGCGAGCGCGCCAGCCCTCGCGCTCGTGCTCGCGGCGCCAATCGCGCCGCTCACGCCAGCCGCGATGATCGCCCCGGTGATCGTGATGGTGCCACTCGCGATGGTCACGGCCATCATGGTGTCCGGCCCAGTGCGGCGGATCGGCAAGCGCCAGCGAGCTGGCAAAGAGGGTCAGCAGCATGCCGGCGATGATCGTGCGTTTCATGGGAACCTCGGGTCGCGCGGCTTCGAGCCGCGAGCACAGCATCGCGCGGATTCCCTGAGCGCAAGCTGAACGAGTCTGCGCCGCGGTTCACGGCCGACCGGACAGGCGCACCGCACGGGCATTTCGCCCGCTCAGGGCCAGCTCCCGACCGCGGAGGCACGGCAAGTCATTGAACATAATGCGAATATTCCCTGCGCCGGTACCGCCGGGCATTGCGCGTCCCCCCCACATTGGACGAACCTCGAGGGCCGACTGCCATGGAGGATTCCGGCTCGGGTGGGGTGTTGCATCGGGCGGTGATGCGGGAGACCGGCGACTCCTGCGCGGCATGGAAACCTGGAGCGCCGCGGGCCTCGCACTGCTACAGTCTTGATCACCCTCGAGCCCCTCGCCGAGCGCAACCCAAGAGACCGACTGCATGAGTACCCAGCTGAAAGCGGGGTCGCTTTCCTTCATCGAATCGCTCGTCATGGGCGTGGCCGGCAGCGCGCCCGGTTATTCCATCGCGGTGAGCACCGCTGCCCTGCTCGCGACCGCCGGTGCGCTCTCCCCGGGCGCGCTCGTCATTTTCGCGATCCCCATGCTCGGCATCGCGGTCGCCTACAAGGCGCTGAATCGCCATACGGTGCATGCCGGCGCCGCCTATCAGTGGACCTCGGCGTCCTTCGGTCGGTTTCTCGGCTATTTCTCCGGCTGGGCGCTGCTCGTCGCCTCGATGGTGTTCATGGTCACCGGCTCGCTGCCGATCGCGACCTCGACGCTCGACTTCATCGATCCCGGACTCGCGAGCAGCGTCGTGCTCACCACCGGGGTCGCCACCGTGTGGTTCCTCATCATCGCCTTCGTGCTGATCAAGGGCATCGAGGTCACGAGCAAAGTGCAGCTCATCCTGAGCTCGATCGAGCTCGTCATCCTCGCTCTGGTGCTGATCGTGGCCCTCGTGCATGCCGGCACCACCCACCTGGTGAACCCCTTCTCGTGGTCCTGGTTCGGCTTCGGCTACACGCCGGCCTCCTTCGCCTCGGCCGCGCTGGTGGTGCTCTTCTTCTACTGGGGATGGGATGTGACCGCAAACCTCTCCGAGGAAACCCGCAACGCCGAGCACTCCGCCGGCAACGGCGGGTTCTCTTCGGTGTTCATCACCATCACCTTCTATGTCGGCTTCACGCTCGCGGCGCTGTTCCTGTTTACCCTGAAGGATGCGCAGAGCCTCTCCGACAACATCGTCTACAACATCGCGACTCAGGCGGGCCTCGGGCGCACGGGCGGGCTGTTCGCGTCCATCGCGGTGATCCTCTCCAGCATCGGCACCCTGGAGACCACCATGCTGCAGTTCTCGCGCACGCTGTTCGCGATGGGACGCGACGGCGCCATGCCGCCCGCCTTCGGCACCTGCGGGGCGAACAGCAAGACACCCGTGCGCGCCATGTACCTGCTGATCGCCGTCGGCCTCGCCGTCCTCTGGGGAGCCAGCCTGATGCCCTCGGTGAACGCCATCATCCGGGACAGCGTGAGCGCAATCGGAGTGCAGGTCGCCTATTACTACGGCCTGGCTGGCCTCGCCTCGGCCTGGACCTTCCGCGCGCTCTACCGGGAATCGGTGCTGCGCTGGATCGGCATCGCGGTGTTCCCCTTCGTGAGCGCCGTCTTTCTCATCGGCATGGGGCTGTATGCCATCACCACCTTCAATCTGGTCACCAAGCTGGTGGGCATCGGCGGGCTGGCGGTCGGGATTCTGTTCTTCCGTCCGAGACGCTACCTGGCCCCCTCGCCCGCGAGGGCGGCGACCGAGTGAGCGCAGCGGCGCGACCCTGACAGGGCCGGCCGCGGACCGGTTCGCGCCAAACGGGCAGCGCAGCCGCCGGCCTGCCTGCGCTCAGAGCGCCCGGGCCGCGCTCGCCGGCAACCTCACTACCGCGACCGCGCCGCTCGTACCCTGACGATTCACGAGGCGCAGGCTGCCGCCGTGCGCCTCGATGATCTGCCGCGCCAGCAACAGACCGATGCCGCTGCCGCCGGGCTTGGTGGTGAAGAACGGCACGAACAGATTCTCCGTGTGCGCGATGCCGGGACCGTCGT
>JAJYLP010000091.1 GCA_021787615.1 Pseudomonadota bacterium | reverse complement strand
AGGCGGCCGCGAGACTGATGTCCGGATCGAGCCCGCTGCCCGAGGAGGTCACGAGGTCCACGGGAATGGCGGCGTCGTTGCCCGGGTCGGCGGACCTCAGCGCGGCGATTCGCGCCTTGACGTCGGCCATGAGCGCCGGGTTCAGCGGCCCGAGATTCGAGCCGCCGGAATCCAGCCCATTGTAGGGCTGGGGACTGCTCGCCGACGGCCGGCTCCAGAAGTAGCGCGGGGCGCTGAAGGGCTGCCCGATGAGCCGCGAGCCGATGAGCCTGCCGCCGCGGATGATCAGGCTGCCATTCGCCTGAACGGGGAAGGCGACCTGGGCCAACCCGGTGATGATCAGCGGGTAGATCACGCCGGTGATGAGCGTCATCACCAGCAGCAGCATCAGGGCGGGTCGGAGGATGGTTTTCATGGTGCGCCTCGGTCAGGCCAGATGCAGCAGCGTCAGGCCCATGTCGATCAGCTTGATGCCGATGAACGGCACGATGATGCCGCCGAGGCCGTAGATCAGGAGGTTGCGCCGCAGCAGCGTTGCGGCCCCGAGCGGCCGGTAGCGCACACCGCGCAGCGCGAGCGGAATGAGCACGATGATGATGAGCGCGTTGAAGATCACGGCCGAGAGGATCGCCGAGAACGGGCTCGTCAGGTGCATGATGTTCAGCGCGTTCAGCTGCGGATAGGTGGTGGCGAAGGCCGCCGGAATGATGGCGAAGTACTTGGCGATGTCGTTGGCGATGCTGAAGGTCGTCAGCGAGCCGCGCGTCATCAGCATCTGCTTGCCGGTCTCGACGACCTCGATGAGCTTGGTCGGATTGGAGTCCAGGTCGACCATGTTGCCGGCCTCCTTCGCCGCCTGGGTGCCGGAGTTCATCGCCACGGCGACGTCGGCCTGCGCGAGCGCCGGCGCATCGTTGGTCCCGTCGCCGGTCATCGCCACCAGGCGCCCTTCGGCCTGGTGGGCGCGGATCAGGTTCAGCTTCGCCTCGGGGGTCGCCTCGGCGAGGAAATCGTCCACTCCGGCCTCGGCGGCAATGGCCGCCGCGGTGAGCGGATTGTCGCCGGTGATCATGATGGTCTTGATGCCCATGCGGCGCAACTCGCCGAAGCGCTCCTTGATGCCGCCTTTGACGATGTCCTTCAGCTCGATCACCCCGAGCACGCGCGGCCCGTCGCTCACCAGCAGCGGGGTGCTGCCGCGGCGCGCCACCTCCTGCACGGTGGCGAGCAGCGCTTTCGGAAAACTCTGGCCGTGGGACTCGATGTGCTTGCGGATGGCGTCCACGGCGCCCTTGCGGATCTGCCGCTCGCCGATGTCGACACCGCTCATGCGCGTGTGCGCGGAGAACGGCACGAACGTGCCGTTGAGCGCGGTCAGATCCCGCTCGCGCAGCTGAAAGCGCTGCTTGGCGAGCACCACGATGCTGCGCCCCTCGGGCGTCTCGTCGGCGAGGGAGGCGAGCTGCGCCGCGGCGGCGAGTTCCTGCTCACTCACGCCGGTGGCCGCAATGAACGCGGCGGCCTGGCGATTGCCAAGCGTGATGGTACCGGTCTTGTCGAGCAGCAGCACATCGACATCGCCCGCCGCCTCGACCGCCCGCCCCGAGGTCGCGATCACGTTCGCCTGCATCATGCGGCTCATGCCCGCCACGCCGATCGCCGACAGCAGCCCGCCGATGGTGGTCGGGATCAGGCACACGAGCAGCGCGATGAGCGCGGTGATCGTGACCGGCGTGCCAAGCTTCGTGACCGCGACGCTGTAGAGTGAAAACGGCAGCAGCGTCGTGGTCGCGAGCAGGAACACGAGGGTCAGCGCCACCAGCAATATGGTGAGGGCGATCTCGTTCGGGGTCTTCTGGCGCCGCGCGCTCTCGACCATGGCGATCATGCGGTCGATGAACGTCTCGCCCGGATTGACCGTGACACGCACCACGATCCAGTCCGACAGCACGCGTGTGCCGCCGGTCACGGAGGAGAAGTCCCCGCCGGACTCGCGGATGACCGGCGCGGACTCCCCGGTGATGGCGCTCTCATCGACCGAGGCGGCCCCTTCGATGACCTCCCCGTCCCCGGGGATGAAATCCCCGGCCTCCACCAGCACGACATCGCCCTTGCGCAGCGCATCGGCGCGGACCGCTGTCACTCGGGTGCGGTCGGCCAGGTCGGCCAGGCGCTTGGCCTCGACGGTCTGCTTCAGTCCCTTCAGACTCGCCGCCTGCGCCTTGCTGCGGCCCTCGGCGAGCGCCTCGGCGAAGTTCGCGAACAGCACCGTGAACCACAGCCACACCGCGATGCTGAAGATGAACCAGGCCGGCGCCTCGCCGTGCCCGGCGAGCGCCTGTATCCAAAGGCCCGTGGTCAGGATGCTCCCGAGGTACACCACGAACATGACCGGGTTGCGCCACTGCACGCGCGGATCGAGCTTGCGCAGCGCATCCAGGATCGCCGGGGTGAGCAGCGAGCGGTCGAACATCGAGAGCCTGCGGCGCATGTCAGTGACTCCAGAGCATCAGGTGCTCGACGATGGGGCCGAGCGCCAGCGCCGGCACGAAAGTGAGCGCCCCGACCAGCAGCACCGTGCCGATGAGCAGCGCCACGAAGGTCGGGCCGTGCGTCGGCATGGTGCCCGCCGAAACGGGTATGCGCTTCTTGGCGGCAAGCGAGCCGGCCACCGCGAGCACCGCGACGATCGGCCAGAAGCGCCCGAGCCACATGACGATGCCGAGCGCGGTGTTGTAGAAGGTCGTATCGGCGCTGATGCCGGCGAACGCGCTGCCGTTGTTGTTGCCGGCGGAGGTGAACGCGTAGAGGATCTCCGAGAAGCCGTGCGCACCGGGATTGGCGGTGCCGGCCCGGCCGGCCGCGACGCTCACCGCCACGGCCGTACCCGTGAGCACGATGAAGGGCATGACGAGGATCGCGATCGCGCTCATCTTCATCTCGAACGCCTCGATCTTCTTGCCCAGGTACTCGGGCGTGCGCCCGATCATCAGCCCGGCGATGAACACCCCGATGATGGCGAAGATCAGCATCGAGTAGAGTCCCGTGCCGGCGCCGCCGAAGACGACCTCGCCCAGCATCATGTTGAACAGCGGCACCATCCCGCCGAGCGGCATGTACGAATCGGGCATCGAATTGACCGCGCCGCAAGAAGTCGAGGTGCTGACCGCGGTGAACAGGGTCGAGCCGGCGATACCGAAGCGCACCTCCTTGCCCTCCATGTTGCCGCCGCTCTGCTCGGAACTCGGCGTCTGATTCACCCCGAGCGCGGCGAGCTGCGGATTGCCGCGCTGTTCGCTGTGATTGCACACGGCGTAGAGCGATACGAAGAGGATGACCATCGCCGCGAGCACCGCCCAGCCCTGGCGTGTGTCACCCACCATGTGTCCGAACGTATAGGTGAGCGCCGCCGGGATGAGCGCGATCGCCAGCATCTCGAGCAGATTCGTCAACGCATTGGGGTTCTCGAACGGGTGCGCCGAGTTGGCATTGAAGAAGCCGCCGCCGTTCGTGCCGAGCTCCTTGATCGCCTCCTGCGAGGCCACCGGTCCCATCGGCAGCGTCTGCGTGCGCGTGGTCACGGTCTGCATGAGCGGCTCGCCGGCGGCATTCGTGCGCGCATCGCCCGCGGAGTTCAGGGCCGGCTGCTGGTCGGTCACCGGCTGCAGCAGCGTCGCGCGCTTGTAGGGGCTGAAGTTCTGGATCACCCCCTGGCTGACGAGCGCGAGCGCCATCACCGCGGCGATCGGCAGCAGCACGTAGAGCGTCACGCGCGTGAGGTCCACCCAGAAATTGCCGATGGTGCTGGCGCTGTGGCGCGCCAGCCCGCGGATCAGCACCACCGCCACCACGATGCCGGTCGCGGCCGAGAGGAAGTTCTGCACCGCAAGACCCGCCATCTGCGTCAGATAGCTCATGGTGGTCTCGGGCAGGTAGCTCTGCCAGTTGGTGTTGGTGATGAAGCTCACCGCCGTGTTGAACGCCGAGTCCGCCGGGGGCGCGGCGAAGTGCTGCGGATTGAGCGGCAGCCAGTATTGCGCTCGCTGCAGCGCGTAGAGCAGCAGCACGCCGAGCGCATTGAATGCGAGGAGCGCGATCGCGTAGCCCTTCCAGCCCATCTGTCCGGCCGGGTCGATGCCGCAGAGCCGGTAGATCAGCGCCTCGAGCCGCGCTCCCGCGCCGAGCCCGGCGATCGGCTCGCCCTCCATCACACGCGCCATGTAGAGTCCGAACGGCTTGGCGCACAGCAGCAGCACGGCGAGGAACAGCGCCAGCAGGCCCCAGGATTGGGCGGTCATCAGAACTTCTCCGGCTTGAACAGGGCGTAGAGCAGGTAGCCCGCGAGTGCGAGGGCCAGCAGGCCGCTGATGATGTAGGCGGGGCTCATTCGGAGGCTCCGAGCCGCCCGATCGCCCAGGCGATGAGGTGGGTCACGCCGTAGAGCAGCGCAAGCAGCAAGAGAAATTCCAGGTCCGCCATGTCAGTGCCTCCGATCGGTGAGGCCCGAGGGCCCGCCGAGTCGCGCACGCTAGCGCCCCGGATGTGAGCGCCGGGTGAAAAAACCCGCCCGCTGGCATCGGCCGCGCCAGTGGCGGACAATGCGCGCTGCGCCCGCGCTCCAGACATTCATAATGTCCACCCCGTTGTACCGTCCTTTCCCGCCTTTGCGCCCGGGCGAGCGCGTCGCGGCCGTGGCGCCGGCGGGTCCGTTCGATCCAGCGGCGCTCGCGGCGGGGGTCGCGGTGCTCGCCGCGCGCTACTCGGTGCATTACGAGCCCGGCATCTTCGCGCAGCAACGCTATCTCGCCGGAGACGATGCGCGCCGCCTGGCCGAGCTCACCGCCGCGGTGAGCGACCCGCAGGTGAAGGCCGTGTTCTGCGCCCGCGGCGGCTACGGCGCGCTGCGGCTGCTCCAGGGGCTCCAGAGCGTCATGCCGTTGCCCAAGCCCGTCATCGGCTTCTCGGAGATCACTGCACTGCACGCGTGGCTGCAGTGCACCGGACTCATCAGCATCCATGGACCCGTCCTGACTCAACTCGGCAGGCTCGACGGCCGCACTCACGAACGGCTGTTCACGCTGCTCGAGAGCGATTCGCCCGCTGCACCGTTGCGCGGCACCGAGACTTACGTGGCGGGTGTTGCGCAAGGTCCGCTGCTCGGCGGCACGCTGGCCGTGCTCTCGCGGCTGCTCGGGACGCCTTTTCTGCCGCCGCTCGAGGGCGCCGTGCTGCTGCTCGAGGATGTGGGCGAGCGCCCCTACCGGCTCGATCGGATGTGGACGCACCTGGCGCTCGCCGGGGTATTCCGCCGGATCCGGGGCATCGCGCTCGGCTCGTTCACCGGCTGCGAGGAGCGCGACGCCGCCTACAGCAGCGCTGATGTGCTGCGGGACCTCGCGAGGGCGACCGGCCTGCCCTGCGCGGCGGGCTTCCCGGTCGGCCACGGCGAGCGCAACGAGCCGGTGCCCCTCGGCACGCGCGTCCGGCTGGATGCCGCGGCGCAGACGCTGACTTTCCTCGAGAGCGCGGCCCGATGAGTCCCGCCGGTCCCTATCGCAATCGCCGCGATTGCTGCACGATACGCGCCCGACCCAGAGCTACCGAGCCCGCCCCATGCCCTCGCTTGCCGATATCGAACGGATCCTGAGACGCTCCCCGGTGATGCCGGTCGTGGTCATCGAGGAGCCGGCGATTGCACCGGACCTGGCCCGCGCGCTGCTGCGCGGCGGACTGCGTACCATCGAAGTCACGCTGCGGACCGCGGGGGCGCTGAGCGCCATCGAAGCGATCGCGCACGATGTTCCGGACATTGCCGTCGGCGCCGGCACGGTGCTGTCGGTCGAGGCTCTGCGCGCCGCGGCCAATGCGGGCGCCACGTTCGCCGTCTCCCCCGGCGCGACCCCGGCGCTGCTCGAGGCGGGCGTGCACGCGCCCATCCCGTATCTGCCGGCCATCGCGAGCGCCTCGGAGCTCATGCAGGGCCTCACGCACGGCTATCATTGCTTCAAGCTCTTTCCCGCCGCGCCCGCCGGCGGCACCGCGCTGCTCAAGGCGTTCGCCGGACCCTTCCCGCAGGCCCGCTTCTGTCCCACTGGCGGGATCACCCAGGAGACGGTCGGCTCGTACCTGGCGCTGTCCAATGTGCTGTGCGCGGGCGGCTCCTGGCTCTCGCCGACGGAGGCACTGGCGGCGCGCGACTGGCGGCGGATCGAGACCCTGGCGGCACAGGCGGCGGCATCGAGAACTTGAGGGCGGCCGCGACGGTCGAATCCCCAGCCCCAGGGTCCGCCTCTTTATGCCCACCCACCCCTCCCGTGTGCTGCGCCTGTGCGCGGCAGCGCTCGCCGCAAGCTTGAGCGGATGCGGTACAGTCCAGCTGAAAGCCGTCCCACCGCCGCACCCGCCGCAGCTCGCCGGCAACTGGACGCTCGATCCGGCGAACAGTGAGCACGTCGATGCCGCGGTGAACAGCCTGGAGGCACAGCTACGCCGACTCGTGGCACGCGCTCGCCAGGCGGCCGGCCGGGCCGCGCAGCGATCCCCAGAGCCCCAGCGCCGCTCGCGGCAGCGGCCGGCGCAGGACGGCGGCCACAGCGCGGGGGCCCCGCCGGCCGGGGCGGGCGCCGGCAGCGCGAATGCGGTGCAGGAGCCGAGCGTCGAAGTGAGCGCACCGCTGCTCGGTGCAGCCTGGGTGCGCGAATTCATCGCGCACGTGCCGGTGGGCAATTACCTCGGCATCGGCATGGCGCCCGGCCTGGTCACGGTGCGAACCGCCGCCGGCCCGCAGCAGTGCAGTCTCGGCGTGCCCACCGCCATGACCTTCGGCAAGAGCCCCGCGAACGAGACCTGCGGCTGGGATGGACAGGCCTTCCTCATCGAGATCCTGCCGCTGATCGGCCCGCGGCTGACGGAGCGCTTCGCGCTCGCGCCGGGCGGGGAGCTCGCGATGACCCTGCACCTGAGCGGCCACGGCATCGACGTACGGCTGATCCGCCGGTATCGGCGCAACCCGAACGCCACCCCGCCGGTGCTGCTGCCGACCAGCGACTGAGCGCTAGGCGAGCGCCCGGGCCCAGGCGAGGGCCATGATGAGCATCGCCGCGAGTCCGGGCAACCACTGCGGCATGCGCTCGAGCCGCCGATCGATGAGCGGCCAGGCCGCGCCCCAGCCCAACAGGACGCCGAAACCGAAGCCCAGCACGTGCGCCAGGGTGTCGGTGTGCCGACCGCCCGACCCGAGCCAGCCGAGCAGCATCACGCCCGCGCCGAGTGGAATCCACTCGCGCAGCCAGCTCTGGCGCGCACCACGGCGCGTCCACCACGTGTGCGCGGCCATCATCCCGAGTGCGGTGAACACCGCGGTCGAGGCGCCTGCGGAGCGATATCCGGGCGGGCCAATCAGCCCCTCGAGCAGGTTGGCGAGTCCGCCGCCGAGGACGATCAGCACCCAGGCGGTGCCGACGCCGAACTGGCGGCCGGCGAGATAACCGAACCACAGCCCGACGAGCAGGTTCCCGGCGAGGTGCGCTGCGCTGAGGTGCAGCGTCAGCGACGTCCATGCGCGCCACCACTGACCGCCGCGAACGGCCGCTCCGTACATCTCGCCGCGGTTGAAGGCATCGAGGCGAACCAATCCGTTGGACAGCGCGTAGGCGACGCCCAGCAGCCACGCGGCGTAGCCAACGCAGCCGACCCATGCGTGCGCAAAGAGCCGTGGCGCAAGGGATTGCGGCTCGGTCCGCGGCGGCGGGTTTTCGCGATCGTACTCCTCGAGGTGCGCCGCCGCCCGCGCGGCGTCGCCGGTGGCGACCTGCAGCAGAAACCGTCCCTGGAAAGGCACGACCTGACTCGGTATTCCCACCGCGGCGAGCACGAACGCCCGCTCCTCGCACGCGCGGCGCCGCCGGCAGCGATAGACCTCGATCTCCGGCTCGCTCAAGCCCTCCATCGCGGCAGCTGCCCGGGCACCGGCGTCATGCTCAGCCATCGGCGAATGATCGCACAACGGTCCGCCGCCGCACCCGGCGCGCGGCGCAAGCCCCGGCGGGGCTCCGCGCCGCAGGCGGCAACCGTGAGCCTGGCCGCGGCGCACTTAATACTTATGGCCGCCGCCCAGCGCTTGCTCCATCATGTTTCGGGCCGCGCCCGGCGGCGGACGGATGGATGGCATGAGGAGCCCACTGACTTTCGATCCCGAACTGCTGCGCCGCTACGACCGGCCCGGGCCGCGCTACACCTCCTACCCGACCGCCCCGCAGTTCACTGCCTCGTTCGGCGCGGCGCAGCTGCGCGAGTACATCCGCCGCAGCAATGCCGGCGGACACGCGCTGTCGATCTACGCGCACATGCCGTTCTGCGTCAGCCCCTGCTTTTATTGCGGCTGCAACCGAGTGATCACCCGCGATGCGCCGCGCGGGGAGCGCTATCTCGAGCGGCTGCTCAGCGAGGTCGCGGCAGTGGCGCCGCTCATCGAGCGACAGCGGGAGGTGCTGCAGGTGCACCTCGGCGGCGGCACCCCCAACTTCTTCCGTCCGGCCCAGATCGGCGCGCTGCTCGAGGCGCTGCGGCGGCAGTTCCGCCTGAGCGCCCGGCCCGAGCGGGATTTCTCCATCGAGCTCGATCCGCGCACCGTGCGCCCCGCGGACATCGCCGAGCTCGCCGCGCTCGGCTTCAACCGCGCCAGCCTCGGCGTGCAGGATTTCGATCCGCAGGTGCAACGGGCCGTCAACCGCATGCAGAGCGTGGAGGAAACCCTGGCGGTGATCGAGGCGTGCCGCGCGAGCGGCTTGCGCTCGGTCAACGTCGATCTGATCTACGGTCTGCCGCTGCAGACGCTCGAGGGCTTCGCGCACACCCTGCACACGGTGATCGCGGCGCGGCCGGACCGTCTGGCCGTGTACGGCTATGCGCATCTGCCCGAGCTGTTCAAACCGCAGCGCCAGCTCGACACGACGTTTCTACCGCATCCAGCCACCCGCATTGCGCTGCTGCGCCTGGCGATCGAGTCGCTGACCGCCGCCGGCTATGAGTACATCGGCATGGACCACTTCGCCCTGCCGGAGGACGACCTGGCGCGCGCGCGCGCCGCCGGCGGACTGCAGCGCAACTTCATGGGCTACACCACCCACGCCGATTGCGACCTGCTCGGGCTCGGGGTGAGCGCCATCAGCCACATCGGCGCGAGCTTCAGCCAGAACCCGCGCGACCTGCCCGGCTGGGAGGCGGCCGTCGACTCAGGAGAGCTGCCGGTGTGGCGGGGCCTGGCGCTCGATGCCGATGACGTGCTGCGCGCCGATGTCATCCAGCAGGTCATGTGTCAGGGGCAAATCGACATCGCGGCGATCGAGTCGCGTCACGGCGTCGACTTCGAAGCCTACTTTGCCGAGGCGTTTGGCGAGCTGCGCGCGCTCGCGGACGACGGGCTGGTCGAGATCGACCGCACGGCGATCCGGGCCACCGCGCGCGGCCAGCTGCTGCTGCGGCTGGTTGCGATGTGCTTCGACCGCTATCTTCACGCTGCTCCGTCTGCCGCCGCGGCGCCGCGCTATTCCAAGGTCGTCTGACCCGGGACCGCCGGCGCGCGCTGGTTCCTGATCGGACTGTTCTACGACAAGCCGAGCGATTCTCTCAGCGAGTTTCAGAACGGCGCGGTGCAGCGCTGCCGCGAGTCGCGCCTGCACCTGATGGTCGAGCCGCTCGAGAGCGCCAGCCCCGGGCCGGGCCGCGACGTGAGCACGCGCATCGGCCAGCTGCGCCTCGAGGGGGTGATTCTGCCGCCGCCGCTCAGCGCTCTGCCGGTAGTGCGCTCGACGCTCGCCCATGCGGGCATTCCCGCGGTGCACAGCGCACCGATGCACGAGCCGCCGGCTGCGCCGTCGGTCGACACCGATGGTCGCGCCGCCGCCCGTCAGCTCACGACCGAGCTCATCGAGCGCGGCCACCGGCGCATCGCCTTCGTACTCGGCCGCGCCGGGCACTGCGCCACCGAACAGCGCTACCTCGGCTTCGCCGACGTGATGCGCGCGCGCGGCCTGGCCATCGATGCGCAGCTGGTGCAGAGCGGCAACTTCGAGTTCGCCGACGGCCTCGAGTGCGCGCGGCGGCGGCGGCAGGGACCCGACCGGCCGACGGCCCTCTTCGCCCGCAACGATGACAGGGGCGCGGCGGCCGTGTGCGCCGCCCGGCAGATGAGCCTCGCACTGCCGCAGGCGCTCTCGATCGTCGGCCTCGAGGATGCGCCCGTGGCGACCATGATCTGGCCGCAGCTCACCACCGTCCGCCAGCCGGTGCGCGCGATCGGGCGCGTGGCCGCCGATCTGATCACCCAACACAAGCCTCACCGGCGCGGCTCGCCGCAGCCGATGCCGCGGCCGCGCCTCGATCTCGATCTCATCGTGCGCGGCTCGATCGGCCCGGCACCGCCGGGTGCGCTCTGCGATGCGCCGCAGCAGCGCGAGGCGCGGGTCAGTGGCCCCCGAGCGCCTCGCCGAGCGCGCCGATCGCACCGACGATGTGATAAAAGCTGCTCGCCGGAGAGGGCTCGGAAACGAACGCGCCGTCGGGCCCGCGCCGGTCGAACCACAACCCGGGCGTGACGGCGAGGTAGGCGCGCAACGCCTCGGCCGCCTCCGCCACAGGCGACCATGCGCTTGAGTCCGTACCCGAGGCGGCCAGCCGCGCCAGCGTCTTGATCCGCTCGGTCTGCGGCCACAGGCGCGCCTGAGGATCGTGGACCGTCAGATCCTCAGCCAGCGCGTTCACTGCGAAACCGTCCCGCAGGCCGTGGGCTTCCCCGATCTGCACCAGCCGCAGCGCCGCCTCGCGCAGCGGTGCAGAGCCGGCATCGAAGCGCAGCAACAGCCCGGCCCACTCGAGCTGATGTCCGGGCTCGATGAGGCCGGTGCGCTGCGGCGCGCCGGCGCCCCGGGACTCGTACCGCTCACGCAGCGCACCGCTCGCCGGGTCGATCCAGCGCTCGAGGGCGAGCCGGGCGAGCCCCTCGGCCAGGAGCCGCCAGCGCGGCGCGCCGTCCACCTCGGCCCAGGCGAGCGCCGCCTCGAGCAGATGCATGTGCGGGTTGGCGAGCAGCGCGGCGTCTGCGCCGCTGTCGGTGCCGGTGCGAAACGCCTCACCGCCGCCGAGTCGCTGCGCGATGCGATCGAGGAGCTCGGCGGCGCGCGCCGCGCAGCCGGCCGCCGGTCCCAGCAGGCGGTGCGCCTCGGCGAGCGCCAGCAGCGCGAACGCCTGGTCGTAGAGCAGCGCCCGCTCCTCACGCACCGCGCCGTCGGGCCCGAGCAGCGCGCGAAACAGCCCGTCGGCGCGGTGATAGCGCGCGTACACGTGATCGAGGCCGTCGGTCACGAGCGGGCGCGGGTCGCCGCTCCAGCCGAGCGGCGCGGCGCGCGCGAAACTGTAGATCTGGCGCAGCTGCACCCGGGCGCGGCGCGCATCGCTCAGGACGGGACCGGCCGGCGCGAGTCGCTCGTGAAACCCTCCGCCGGCATGATCCCAACCCGCCGCTGCCCACAGGGGGTAGGCATCCTGCAGCAGCCAGCGGCGCAGCTGTTGGTACGCCCTGCGCACGGCCGCATGCGATTCAGCGCTCATGCGCCCGCGCGATCGCGCGCCGGCCGAGTGCCCGGCGTGCGGCGGAAGATGGATGAGGGCACGAGTGCCTCCCCGCGTGGTCGCCAGCGCGGATCCGCCGCGCCGGTAGCCGCGAGAATATCGGGCCGGGCGCGGCGCTTCAACGACCCGTACGGCGCCGTCGGGAAAGAACCGGCGCCGCGGCGCGCGTCACCTCGGGGGAGCTCTGGGGTGGCGCCGCCGGTATGCGACTCGATGCGGATGTCGGCGAGCGCGAGTCGGCCCGCGGTGCGCACGGCGAGCGGTGTGACGACCTGGCGCACATCGGCGCCGGCACGGGCGAAACACTCGAGCGGAATGCGCGGCCGATGCCAGTGTCCGTGCCGGCGCGGCGCAGCGGCGGCGGCGCGCCGCACCGCCCCGATTTCAGCCATGCCATGGGGATTCGACTCCTGCCCCATCGCTGCCGCCCCCGGGGCGCCCGGATGCACAGCTTGCCGGTCATGACCGCGCGGTCAATTTGGCTTGGGCTGGACGGGAGCCGGGATCCGCCTCAGGCCTAGAGGCGGATGCGCTGCCAAGCGCGCGAGCGCCAGCGCAGAAACAGCGACGCCCCGAGCAGCACCACGTAAATGATCACCGCGCTCCAGCCGCCACGGGCGCCCCAGCCGAACTGCGGCAGAAAGTGAAACCACCCCTGCCCCGGCGCGAACGTGAAGGCATGCGCGAGCGGCAGAAAGACGAGCCAGCACACCGGGAAAATCAGCGCCGCGGGCACGCGCACGTCCCCAGCCCCACGCAGGCACATGCTGCTGCCGAGATTGAGGCCGTCGAAGAACTGGTACGCCGCCGCGAGCCACAGCAGCCCGATACCGAGGCGCACCGCCGCGGCGGCGCTCGGATCACGGGCCGCGGCGAACAGCGGCAGCAGCCAGGGGCCCGCCGCAGCAAGCGCGAGACCGATGCCGCCCATCACCAGCGCCGCGAGCAGGATCACCCGCGTGCCCAGGCGCAGCGCCCAGGCCCGATCGCCGGCGCCGATGGACTGGCCGACGAGCGTCGCCGCGGCGGTGGCGATGCCGATCCCGGGCATGTAGGCCATGGAGGTGAGCACCGTGACCATCTGCGTCGCGGCGCCGGCCACCATGCCGTAGCGCACCTGCATCATCTGAAACACGGAAAAGCCGAGGACATCCGCCGCCGGCATCAGTCCCATCGGAAATCCGAGACGGAGCTGGCGGCGCACGTGGTGCCACTGCGGCCGCCAGGTCAGATGCGAGTTGAACGCAATGCGGATCGGCGCGCGCAGAAACAGGGCGAAGCCGAGCAGGAAACCCACCGCCTGCGCCACGTTGCTCGCCCAGGCCGAGCCGGCCACCCCCCAGCCGAAGTGGAAAATGAACAGCTCGTTGAAAATGCCGTTGGCGAGCGCCGCGGCCGCGGCCACCATGAAACTCACGCGCGTGCGGCCGATGCCATTGAAGAAGCCCATCATCGCCCAGGCGGCCACCGCGAACGATGCGCCGCCGATGCGCGGCAGCCAGAACTGCCCGGCGAGCTGCGCGATACGCGGCGCGAAGCCGAACGGCATGAGAATCCAGCGCCCTGCCAGCCCCAGCGCGATGCACACCGGGGCGATCCACAATGTCACCCACAGTGCCGTCCACGCGGCCTGCGCGGCCCGCCGGAAGCGGCGAGCGCCATGCGCGTGCGAGGCGAGCGTCTGCACCGCCATGCTGCAGCCGCCCAGCACGAACAGCACCCCGAGAATCAGCCACTGCACCGCGCCGACGGCGGCGAGTGCCGCGGTGGAGATGTGCCCGATGAACCACATGTCGGTGAGATTGAGCACCACCTGCACCGCGCTGTTGGCCATCAGCGGCAGGGCCAGCGCCCAGACGGCGCGCAGATCGATGTGCGCGCGGCCGTCGGCGTCGCGGCGCTGCGCCGGCAGGCGCGGCGGATCTCGGGCCAAAGGGGGAGCAATATCCATGCCGGGGCTCGCTGGGGTAGGCGCGCATTCTGGCATGACACCCTTTACGGGGCGGGCCGCACGGTGCACCGTAGCGCACATGGCTGCTCGTCAGAAAACCGCGGCGCGGCGTGCCCGGCCGGCGCGCCGCGCCAAACGCGCCGCCCGCCGCGCCCCGGGCATGCTCGCGCCCGGGGCGCGCAAGCAGGGCCTCACGGCGGCCGAAACGGCGCTGACCCTGGAGAGCCCGGAGGTGGCCGCGCTGGTCGGGGAAGTG